>NZ_CP092968.1:3044000-3346000 GCF_027571405.1 Methylocystis parvus OBBP | reverse complement strand
TGTGAAAGGCGATCGCCTCCTTGAGCAGCGAGGCGAAGGCCGCCGGGCTGATGCCGCCATAGCCCCAGGAAACGAGCATGCCGCCGAAGAGCGCCGCCATGTCGGCGATGAAGGTGAGGATCGGCAACGACAGCACCAGCGCCAGCACGCGCGGCGCGATGAGCACTTCGATCACAGAAAGGCCCATCACCCGCAGCGCGTCGATCTCCTCCCGCATTTTCATCGAGCCGATTTCGGCTGTGATGGCGGAGCCCGAGCGGCCGGCGATCATGATGGAGGTCAGAAGAACGCCGAGTTCGCGCAGGACGAGGATGCCGATGAGGCTGACCGTGTAGCTCGAGGCGCCGAACCGGAGGAGCTGGAAAATGCCTTGCTGCGCGACGATGCCGCCGACCAGCAGATTGATGAGGATGATGATCGGCGCGCTTCGAAAGCCGATCAGCTCCATATGCACGACGAGCGAGGTGAAGCGGAAATGCCTGGGATGCGTCGCGACATAGCCCATGGAGGCGACGAACTCGCCGAGAAAGGCGACGCCGCGATAAAATTCCGAAAGCCCCAGAGCGACCCCTCGCCCGACATCATCGAGAAGCTGGAGGATCGCCGGGACCTGGCGGCGCGCTGGCGCGGCGAAGTCGCGATAGGCCGCTTCTTCGAGCAGAATGTCGTGCTCCGGGCGCGCATGCTCCAAAGCGACGCCGACATTCGCTCCGGCGAGCAGGCGCCGCGACCGGTTGATGAGCCAGGCGCCCGCCGTGTCGAGCCGGGAGACGCCCGAAAGGTCGATTGTGACGAAATTGGCGGCGCGGCCGAGATCGACGATCTCCTGCGCCTTTTGTTCGAGGCGCCGCGAGGCCGAGAGCGTCCAGTCGCCGACAAGCGCCAGACGCGCGCCGCCCTCGGCGGGGGAGACGTCTGGAGGTATTCGCGCGGCGTCGACAGACATAGGCCCTCTTTTGAGATCGCGTTCGATCGGAACCTTGCAAATCGTCTTAACTTCGTGACATGCGGTCGACAAGCGCGCCGGCGCACAGCCTGAGGCGCAAGAGAGGGCGAGCGGATGCGGAGCGCAAGATGAAGGTCGAACTGACGCTGGCCGTCGAGGCCTTTCCGATCGCGGGACGATTCGTAATTTCCCGCGGCGCCAAAACGGAGGCGAGGGTCGTCACCGCCACGCTGCGCGCGGGCGACGCCCTCGGGCGGGGGGAATGCGTGCCCTACGCCCGTTACGGGGAGAGCGTCGAAAGCGTCGTCGCGGCGATCGAAGGCGCGCGCGGCGACATTGAGAGCGGAGCCGACCGCATGGCGCTCCAGCGCCTGCTGCCCGCGGGGGCCGCGCGCAACGCCGTCGACTGCGCCATGTGGGACCTCGAGGCGAAGCTTTCGGGCCGCCGGGCCTACAAAGCGGCCGGCTTCGACCATCTGGCGCCGCTCGTCACCGCCTATACGCTCTCGGTGGGGACGCCCGAGGAGATGCGCGCCGCGGCGCTGAAGGCGGCCGACCGGCCCTTGCTGAAGATCAAACTCGCCGGCGAAGGCGACGAGGCGCGGCTGGCGGCGGTGCGGGAGGGCGCGCCCCACGCCCGGCTCATCGTCGACGCCAACGAGGCGTGGCGCGACGAGACGCTCGAAGCTCAGCTCGACGCCTGCGCCCGTTTCGGCGTGGCGCTCGTCGAACAGCCTTTGCCCGCCGGAAAGGACGAGCTGCTGGCGAGAATCGCCCGGCCGATTCCGGTCTGCGCCGACGAGAGCGCACATGAAACGGCTTCGCTCGCCGCCCTCCGGGGCCGCTACGACGCCGTGAACGTCAAGCTGGACAAGACGGGCGGCCTGACGGAAGCCCTGGCCATGGCGCAGGCGGCCAGCAAGATGGGCTTCGAGATCATGGCCGGCTGCATGGTCGGCACGTCGCTCGCCATGGCGCCCGCGGCCTTCATCGGACAGATGGCCGCCTTCGTCGATCTCGACGGCCCGCTTCTCCTCGCGCGCGACCGGGAGCCGGGCCTTGTCTATGAGGGCTCGACCATGACGCCGCCGGCGGCCGCGCTCTGGGGATGAAGCGCGCCGCGCGCAAGCCTGACCCGCTTTTCGCAAAATGTGCCCGAAACGTGTGAAATCGCGGGGGTTACATACCTTGCTCGACCGGCTCGCCCGCGTTCAGCCAAGCCAGGATGCCCCCGCCGAAATGGGTATTGGCGTCGCGCCGGCCGACGAGACGGGCCTGCTCCATCGCCGAGACCGAACGGCGGCCGGACCGGCAATAGATCACGACCTTTTGCCCCTCTCCGGCGACGGGCAGCTTCGTCGGGTCGAAGCGCGACAACGGATTGAACAGGGCGCCCTTGATATGGCCGGCCGCAAATTCGTCGGCCTCCCGGACGTCGACGAGGAGGATCGAGCCGTCGGCGAGGCCAGCCTTGAGGTCTTCGAGCCTGATGTCGTTGAAGGGCGAGGCGGTCATCTGTGGAAATCTCCTGTTAATCGCTCTTGGAAGGATCATTGGCACGCCGGCCGGACTGCGTCCAGCAGATGGAAGGCCGTTGTTTTCGCACATCATTAACCGGCGGGAACGGCAGTTCTCCAAAACCCCGCCGGAATTCGGGGCCGGCGTCGACCAATTACGCAACGCCGAATTTACGATTGCGCGCGATAAGGGTCTTTCCGAAGTCCAGCGCTGAAGGTCTCGCTATATGCAATTGCGCCACATCGCAAATCGCGGCTCCGAAGCGCCCGTTGCGACGACCATTCGTTCATCCATTTTGAAAGCGCCGCTGCAGGCGCAGCCCGCTGCCCCGCCAGCCGCCGCTCCTCCGCCCGCCGCGCTCGAAATGTCGAGCGGGCCCGACCCGCGCCAGATCCTCTCTTCGATCGGCGAAGTCGTCTACACTTGGGACATCGTCACCGACCGCCTCACCTGGGGACCGAATCTCGCGGAGATCCTTGGCGCGATCGCCCAGGATGACCTCGGCACGGGCCTCGCCTATGGCGAACGCGTCGCCGGCGAAGGCGGCGGCTCGCGCTATGACGCCATCATGCGGTCCGACCAGACGGACAATGGCGAAGGCGCCTCGTTCCAAGTGGTCTACGCCCTCCGCCAGCCGCGCGAATTGGGCCCGGCGCCCGCCATCTGGATCGAGGACACAGGCCGCTGGTTCAAGGGCGAAGACGGCAAGCCGGTCCGCGCCCATGGCGTCGTGCGCGTCGTCACCGAGCGGCACGAAATGGAGCGCAAGCTCGCGCTGGGCTCCCAGATCGATCCGCTCACCGGGGTCCTGAACCGCGCCCAGCTCGCCGAACATGTGAACCGCTTCCTGCAGCAGGCCGAGCGCACGCGCAAACCCTTCGCCGTGCTTCTCGTCGCGCTCGAGAATCTCTTCGCGCTCAACCGCACCTATGGTTATGACGCCGGCGACGAGGTCATCGCCGGACTCGCCAGGCGCCTGCGCGAAAATGTCCGGACCTGCGACGTCGTCGCCCGGCACGCGGGCAACAAATTCGCGCTGGTGCTGGACAATTGCGACGCGGAGCAGACGCTCGCGGTCGCCAACAGGCTGCTCGAACTCGTGAAGGGCGCGCCCTTCGAGACCTCGGCCGGCGCCATTCCGGCGACGATCCGCATCGGGGGCGTCATCGGGCCGCGCGAAGGCCGCGCACCGCGCGTTCTCTTCCAGCATGCCGAGGAAGCGCTCGACGTCGCCCGCCAGGCCGCCGGCAAGCGCTTTGTCCCCTATACGTCGTCGCTCGCCCGCGAGGATGCGCGCCTGCGGGCGCTGCATGTCGCCGACAGCATCGTCTCAGCGCTGAACGAGCGCCGCGTGGAGCTCGCCTTTCAGCCGATCGTCTACGCCGCGACCGGCGAGGTCGCCTTCCACGAGGCCCTGCTGCGCGTGCGCCTGCCGGACGGTTCGTCTCTTTCGCCGGCGGCGTTGCTGCCGATCGCCGAAAAAGCCGGGCTCGTGCGCCTTCTCGATCAGCGCGTGATGGAATTGACGCTGGAGCGCCTCACCGCCGAACCGGATTTTCGGGCCTCGGTCAATTGCTCGATGAATACGGTGCTGGATCCGGAATGGCCGGACCGCCTCGCCGCCGCCATCGCGCTCAACCCTTCGATTCCCGACAGGCTCATCGTCGAAATCACCGAGACCTGCATGATCGAGGATTTCGAGACGACCAAGAACCTGATCGCCGCCTGCAAGCAGCTCGGCGTGAAGGTCGCAATGGACGATTTCGGCGCGGGCCACACCTCCTTCCGCAATCTGCGCGATCTCGCCTTCGACATCGTCAAGATCGACGGCGCCTTTATTCAGAATATCGCGACCTCCGCCGACGACCGCTTCTTCGTGCGCACGCTGATCGATCTCGCGCGCCATCTGTCGCTCAAGGTCGTCGCGGAATGGGTCGAGGATGAAGCGACCGCGCGCATCCTCCGTGACTGGGGCGTCGAGTTTTTTCAGGGCGCGCTTTACGGCCGCGCCGAGTCGCATCCGCGCCCGCAAATCGAGGACAAGCGCCAACTGGCCGGCGCGTTCATCTGAAGCGCCGGGGAATTTTAGCAACGAAAAAAGCGCGCCCGACCGGGGGCGCGCTTTTTTTTTGTCGCCGCTCCCCGCCGACGGCGCCGGGGGCTTTGCTTCAGGCCGCCCGGCCGATTGCGCCGAGGATATGGCTCCACATGGGCGAACAGGCGATCATGATCGCGAAAACCGGGAACGCGATCGGTAGAACGGGCGCCTCGCTGACGCGTTGGCCCGTGGCCACGCGCCACACGAGGGCCATGACGACAATTCCGAACATGACGGCGGTCAGGAAACCTAAAGCGTAGATGGTGAACCCAAACCAGAGCGTCATCGCGCCGAGGAGCTTTGAGGCGCCGCCGCCGAAGCCGAACCACATCGTCCCGGCGACGACGAGGAAGGACGCCAGCATGTGCCATGGCAGGCTGCCGCCGGGCAGCGGGCGCCACCAGACGACGAGGAAGAAGAGACCCGCCACGAAGAGCGGGATCCAGTTGGGGATCGGAATCTGTCTCATGCGACCAGCATGCCGCCGAATCCTTGCAAATCCATTGCCCGTAATCACCCAGTATTGCGCAGGCCCGCCGACACGCCGTTGATCGACATCAAAATGCCTTCGCGGATTTCCGGATCGGTCATGCCGCCGCGATGGCGCCGGATCAGCTCGGCCTGAATGTAATTCAGGGGCGCGATATAGGGGAAGCGGTGCTTGATGGACCGCGCCAGCGCCGGATTGTCGGCGAGACGCTCCTTGGCGCCGGAAATCTTCGTCAGCGCGTCGACCGAGCGCGCATGTTCGGCCTCGATCATGTCGAAGATCCGCTCGGCGAGCGCGCGGTCCTCGACCAGCTCCGCGTAATGGCGCGCGATCTCCAGATCCGTTTTCGACAGGATCATGTCGATATTGGAGAGGAGCGAGCGGAAGAAGGGCCACTCCTTCGCCATGCGCCGCAGGAGATCGAGCCGCGCCTTTTCATCCTGCGCCAGAAATCCCGCTATGGCCGAGCCGAAGCCGAACCAGCCCGGCAGCGCGACGCGCGCCTGCGCCCAGGAGAAGCTCCACGGAATGGCGCGCAGATCCTCGATCTTGCGCGAAGGTTTGCGCGAGGCCGGACGCGAGCCGATATTGAGCGAGGCGATTTCGGAGATGGGCGTCGAGGCGAAGAAATAGTCGACGAAGCCTTCGGTCTCGTAGACGAGCCCGCGATAGGCGGCCATGCCCGCGCGCGACAATTCGTCCGCGACCTCCAGAAATTCCGGCGGCGGCGCCTTGTTTTGCGACAGCAGCGTGGCTTCCAGCGCCGCGGCGACGAGCAGCTCGAGATTCAAATGGCCGATTTGCGGATTTGAATATTTCGCCGCGATCACCTCGCCCTGTTCGGTCAGACGAATCTGGCCGTTCACTGTGCCCGGCGGCTGGGCGAGGATGGCGTCATAGCTCGGACCGCCGCCGCGACCCACCGTGCCGCCGCGGCCATGGAAGAGCCGCATGGCGATGTTGGGCATCGAGGCGAAGACTTCCGCGAGCGCCGTCGAGGCGCGGTAAAGCTCCCAGATGCTCGTAAGGATGCCGCCGTCCTTGTTGGAGTCGGAATAGCCCAGCATGATGTCCTGCTGGGCGCCGGAGTTGACGACGAGCCGCTGAATGCCCGGCAGCGCGTAAAAGGCGCGCATGATCGGCGCGGCGTTGCGCAAATCGCCAATCGTCTCGAAAAGCGGCACGATGATGAGGTCGGCCGTGACGGCCTCCGAGTCGCGCGGATCGAGCGTGCCGCGCATCAGGCCGCATTCTTTTTGAAGCAGCAGGACTTCGAGAAGGTCGCTCACCGTTTCCGTATGGCTCACGATGTAATGGCGGATCGCTTCGTCGCCATAGAGGCGGCGCATCTCGATGGCGCGCTCGAAAATCGCGAGTTCGCTCATCGCGGCGTCGCTATAGCTGCGTTCGGGCAGGCGCACGGGCCGTGGGTCCGAGAGCAGGCGGACGAGAAGCTGCTGCTTCTCGACTTCCGTCAGAGCCGCATAGTCTTCCGTCACGCGCGCGGCGGCGAGAAGTTCGGCGATGGTCTCTTCATGGCGATCCGAACTCTGGCGCAGATCGAGCGTCGCGAGGTGGAAACCGAAGACCTCCACGGCGCGGATCAGCGGCTCCAGACGCTGCGAGGCGATGACTTCGCTGTGATGGATGCGCAAGGATTCGTCGATCGTCACCAGATCGGCGAGGAAAGCCCAACTATTGGCGTAGGGTTCGCCCGGCGCGAGCGCATGGCGAACCGCCTGGCCGCCGGTGAGCTTTTCGAGCGTGCCGGCGAGTCGCGAATAGACCCCGATCAGCGCGCGGCGATAAGGTTCGTTGTCGCGGTGCGGATTGTCGTCGCCCGAGCGCGCGGCGAGATCCTCGAGCGCCTTGGTGGCGCCGCCATAGCGCCGCGAGATCGAGAGCTCGGCGCCGAGTTCGTGCGTTTCGAGGAGGTAATAGCGCAGCGCCGTATCGCATTGCATGCGCATCGCGGTCACGAGCGACTCGGCCGTGACGTTGGGATTGCCGTCGCGGTCGCCGCCGACCCAGGCGCCCATGCGCAGGAAGGGCGGCACGCGCAGCCCTTCGAGCTTCGCCTCGATCTCGGCGTAGAGGCGCGGGATTTCGCGCAGGAAGGTCGAGCGGTAATAGGAGAGCGAATTCTCAATCTCGTCGCGCACGGTGAGACGCGCCTCGCGCAGAAGCTCCGTCTGCCACAATTGCAGCACGCGGGCGCGCAGCAGCATCTCGTTATGCGCGCGCTCCTTCTTTCCCTTGAGAGTCTCGCGCGTGGCGAGCAGGTTGAAGATGGCGCGCTCCGTATCGAGGAGGCTGCGGCGGCGCACCTCGGTCGGATGCGCCGTGAGCACGGGCGAAATCCAGCCGCGCGACAGGGCGGCGGCGATCTTGCCGGGGCCGACCGCCGCCTTGCGCAGATGCGCGAAGGAGCGCGACAGGCTCGGCTCGTCAAGCGTTCCGCCATCGGCGAGCGCCCGCGCGCGCTCTTTGAGCGGATGCAGATCTTCCGCGATGTTCGCGAGATGCGAGAAATAGCTGAAGGCGCGGATGACCGCCGTCGCCTCTTTCGCCGAGAGCGAGCGCAGCAGCGCGTCGAGCTTGGCCGCGGCGTCCTGATCCTTGTTGCGGCTCGCCGCGACGGAGAGGCGGCGGATCGTCTCGATTCGCTCGAAGGCTTCCGGCCCTTCATGTTCGCGCACCGCGTCGCCGAGAAGACGCCCGAGAAGGCGGATGTCCTCATTGAGCGGTAGATCGCTCCGCGCCTCCGGCTCCGCCGAAGCCGCGGCCGGCGCGTCCTTTGTCTGTGCGTCGAGCTGCATGATGAACCCTTGAAACGATACGCCCCGCCCCGGGACGCTGGTTAAGAGGCTATAGCAGGGTTGAGGCCAGTTTTCGACGCGGCCGAAATGGTTCGAGCCCGCGCGATCAGGGACCTGGCCTTCCGCGCAAGGGAAACGTCGCGAAAACTTTCCTCGGGCCCGCGCTCGACGAGGCGGCGGCGGATCATGGTCCCGCAATTGCTCAAATCGGGATCGCCGTCGGACGCCGTCGCTGAAAGGACGTCAGATCCGCCCCGCAGCGCGGCTTCAGTCAAAGGGGCGCCACTCTTCCTGATAATATTTCTTGAAATTGGTCGGCGAGAGCTGCGCGCGGCACGGCTTGGAGAGCTGGCCCATATGGCCCTTCAGGCAGTTCTCCATTTCGAAAATAAAGATCGTGTTTCCGCCGCAGAATTTGTAAGCGTCCGGCGCGCAGACGTCCTGCTCCTCCGCCATCTCCTCGGCGGTGCTGCCCGCCCAGGTGTTGACCGCGAGCGCCGGGGCGACCCAACTTAGAGAGAGCGCAACGCCAATTGCGGCGATTCTGATCACGGGCGGCCTCACGATCGTCGGACGCAAGAGCTCATCCCCCGCGCAAGCCGACGGAAATTGCGGCGCCGCCGTCAATTTGGCAAGGCGCCGGCGGCCGATTTGGCGAGCCGCCGGGGGCGCGGACGCGCCCCTTGTTCCAAACCCCCGCCCCGCTTATAGACCTCCCGCGGCTTGAACATCCTCCATCGCCCGCATCTTTGCGGGAAAACCGGTCACGCCATGCTCGACACTGTGGAAATCGTCATCTTTTCGGGGCTCGGAGCGCTCTTCGCCGTCGGGCTCGTCGTTCTCGCCCGCTGGTCGAAGACGCGGCCGTCGCTGCTCGGCGCCTATGCGCTCATCGCCGTCTGCTTTCTTTATGTCGGCTTCGCGCTCCGCGCGCAGAACTCCGAAACCTGGGTCGGCTTCGAGATGACGGCCGTCGCCTTTTTCGGCACGCTCGCCGGCATGTCGATCGTCGGATCGCCCTGGTTCGTGACCGCCGGCTTCGCGCTTCACGCCGCCTGGACCCTTTATGAGCATTATCTCGGCGCCGGGCGGGATTTCGCGCCCGCGCCCTTCGTTATGGCGACGGTGGGCTTCGACGTGGTCGCAGCGCTCTATGTGGCCTTCATGACCCTGACGGGAAAAGGCGTGGAAACCGCCGCCGGGCCCGAGCGCAAGCTCGCCGCCCGCTCGCAGAACCGCAAGGGAGCCGCGAAATGAATGCGCCCGCAGACTTCAACATCCGCCACGACTGGACGGTCGAGGAGATCGTCGGCGTCCATAATCTGCCGCTGCTCGATCTGATCGCCCAGGCCAACGCCGTCCATCGCCGCTATCATGACGTCAATGACGTGCAGAAGGCGGCGCTGCTTTCGATCAAGACCGGCGGCTGCCCGGAAGATTGCTCCTATTGCCCGCAATCGGCGCATCATCGCGAGGTGAAGCTCGATCGCGTGGACCTACTGTCAACTGACGAGGTGCTCGCGGCCGCGCGGACCGCGAAGGACGCCGGGGCCGACCGATTCTGCATGGGCGCCGCCTGGCGCTCGGCGCCCAGGGACAAGCGCTTCGACGCGGTCGTCGACATGGTGCGCGGCGTGCGCGAACTGGGCATGGAAGCCTGCGTCACGCTCGGCATGATCGACGACGGACAGGCGAAGCGCCTCGTCGAGGCGGGCCTCACCGCCTATAATCACAATCTCGACACCGGACCGGAATTTTACGGCGACATCATCACGACGCGCACCTATCAGGACCGTCTCGACACGCTGAAGGCGGTGCGCGGCGCGGGGCTCGAAATGTGCTGCGGCGGCATTATCGGCATGGGCGAGAGCGTGCGCGACCGCGCGGGCATGCTGCAGGTGCTGGCCTCCTTCGATCCGCATCCCGAAAGCGTGCCGATCAACACGCTCGTCCCCGTCGAAGGCACGCCGCTCGCGCAGCGGCAAAAGGTGGAGCCTCTCGACCTCGTGCGCATGATCGCGACGACCCGCATCGTGACGCCGCGCGCGCGCGTCCGGTTGTCGGCAGGCCGGTCTTTCCTGACGCAGGAAGCGCAGATTCTCTGCCTCGTCGCCGGCGCGAATTCGATCTTCTACGGCGAGAAGCTGCTGACGACCGGCAATGCTTGCGTCAATGAGGACGACGCGCTGTTCAGCGCTCTCGCGCCGCGCTGAAATCGAGCTTCGTCCCCGCCGGCTCGCGGCGGGGAAACTTATTCGGGTCGAGACCGGCCGCTTCGGCGGCGTTGAGGACGAGCGGCTCCAGAAGGTCGCGCTCGGCCTCCTCCAGAAAGCCGCCGCCCGTCTCGGCGTCGATGCGCATCAGATCGTCATAGAGGCTGCGAAGCGCGGCGACGATCTTTTCATCCGGCCCGCCGGCGGGCAGGCTCTTCAGCGTCTTGAAATATTGCCGGATGCGGGCGTCCACGCGTTCCGTCGCCTCCCGCGTGGCGCCGGCCACGCCGCTGTCGCGGCAACGCTCCCAATGTTCGGCGATGGATTGTTCTGCGTCTTCGAGAAGGGCGTCGAGCCTGCGGTTGCGCGCCGCGTCCATCCGGTCTCTCCCGCCGGGCGTCGCGCCCCGGCCTCTCGCCTATGGATGACATGATTCCGCAGGGCCGCAAAGACCTGCCGCAAAGACCTGTCGTCGCCCTCGCGCGCAAGGCGGGTTCATGGCTATTATTCGGCGGGGAATCGTGATTGTCTGCGCCGCGACGCGCCAAGGGAGGCCCGATGTCCCTGCACCACCGCTTTATCCTCGCCGGCGTCATGGGCTGGCCCATCGCCCATTCGCGCAGTCCCAAGATCCATAATCACTGGTTCGCGCAATATGGGATCGAAGGGACCTATGTTCCGCTCCCGGTCGAGCCGGGAAGGCTCGAAGCGGCTTTGCGCGCTCTCCCGGCGCTGGGCTTTTCGGGCTGCAATCTCACCATCCCCCACAAGGAAAAGGCGCTCAATTTTCTTGACTTCGTCGATCCCGCCGCCGGGCGCATCGGCGCGGTGAACTGCGTCGTCGTCAGCAAGGACGGCGCGCTCACAGGCCGCAATTACGACGGATACGGCTTCGTCGCGTCGCTTCACGAAGGGGCGCCGCGCTGGCGGGCGGCGGAGGGCGCTTGCGTGATCATCGGGGCCGGGGGCGGCGCCCGCGCGATCGTCTCGGGCCTCATCGAGGCGGGGGCGCAGGAAATCCGCCTTTTCAACCGCACGCGCGACCGGGCGGATCGTCTCGCCGCGGATTTCGGCGCGCCGGTCTCGGCCTATCCATGGGAAGAGCGCCATGAGGGGCTCGCCGGCGCGGGACTGCTCGTCAATACGACGAGCCAAGGCATGATCGGGCAGGAGCCGCTCGATCTGTCGCTCGCCGCCCTGCCGTCCTCGGCCGTGGTCGCGGACATCGTCTATGCGCCCCTGGAGACGCCGCTCCTCACCGCCGCCCGCCGCATGGGCGCGACGTCGGTCGACGGGCTCGGCATGCTTCTGCATCAGGCGCGGCCGGCCTTTCGCGACTGGACCGGAACCATGCCGGAGGCGACGCCGGCCCTCCGGGCGCTTATCGCGGCGACCCTGTAAAAAAAGCGCCGGCGCCCGTGTGGACGCCAGCGCTCGTTCAATCGAAACGTCGGGAGCCTCAGGCGGCCTTCCCCGCGGCGCAGAGCGGCGACGCGGTGAACGCCGCCACGCTTTTCGCGAAATCCATCAACTCCTTCGACTGACGGATGAAAGCCTCGACGCGCTCCTTGGCGAAACGCGACTGAAGATCGACGATTTCCTCGAGGCTCTGGGCCTTCGAGACCTGCTCGGCGAGATCGAAAAACGCCGCGGCGTTCTCCGCCCACAGATCGAGCGATTTCTTCGACCATTGCGAGGAGTCGAAGGAAAAGGAGGCCGCGAAGCCTTCCGTCGCCGATTCGACCGCTTTCTCGACGAGCGCGAGCGGCGCCGAGACGATGTCGACGATCTCCGCGACCGGCTCGGCCGCGGCGTCGACGCCGACCGGTTCCGGCGCAGCGATCTCGGCGGCGACGACTGGCGCGACGGGGACGTCTACGGCGGGCGTCGTTTCCGCCGGCGCCTCGGCAGGGATGTCCTGCTGGGCGTCGACGGAATTGCTTGGGCTACCACCTGTGCTTTTCGTCGCCATGCTACCGCTCCTCGGTTGCGGGTGATCGGGAATCGCGGACGATCAGGACTTCAGGGTCGTGGATTTCTGGATCGCGGCGCCGAGCTCCTTGGTCTGCTCCTGGATGGCGGAGAGCTGCGACTTCACATATTCGGCCTGCAGCTGGAAAACTTCCTGCGGGTCCTTCGCCTTTACGAGCTTCTGCGCGAGGTCGAACGCCGCATTGACATTGGCTTCGGCGAAAGACAGCGCCTTCGTGCCGACATCCTTGGCGCCGGGGACGATGGGAAGGTCGGGCGCGGAAGTCAGCGCCTTATGCGCCGCGCCGGCGAAGCCTTCAAAAGCCTTGCGCGCCTGCTCGACGCTTTTTTCAGCGAAATCGCGAACTTCGTTGGGCACCTGATAAATTGGATCAACCATGGATGTCTCCTGTTGCGGACGCCGTCGCTCCCTCAACATTCGTCCTCAGCTTGAAGGGACGATGACGCGCCGGCGCGGCCGACCGGACGCGACCGGCGGGCGAGGCGGACTTTGCCCGAAACTTTGCTGCATTGCAATATAAATTGTGCGGCGCGTCATTCAACGACGACATGGCGGAAATAGCGCGGAAAACTCGGCGACCCGGATAGACCGGCCGCCCGGGTAGGATTAAGTTTGCGTTAAAGCCCGGGCTCGGGCGCTAGCCATATTGCGCCGGCTCCGGCGCGAGCGGCGCGCGGGACCGGCGTTCGTCTCCGTCGCAAGGGCGGCAAGCGTCATGAGTAGTTTCGAGGCAGAGATCGATGGGGGCGACATCGCCGCCAGCCGCATCGCGGCTGATCCCGCTTTCTCGGCCCTCGACGCCTCCGGCGCGCCCATCGTCGCCGCCTCGGGCGACCCTCTTAAAATCGTTTTCCTGAACGCCGCCGCCCGCGCGGTTTTCGGCGCCGACAAGGAGGCGCTGGCGGCGCGGCTCTTTTTCAGCGACGAGCCAGGCGCCAGGCGTCTCGCGGAACTCGTCGAGTCGGTCCGCCATGGGGCGGCGCTGCGGCTCGAGCGGCTGCGCTTCGAACTTGCCGACGCGCCGCAGACCATCACCATCCTCTGTCGCAAGCTGATCGAGAGAGACGGCCCGGCCTGTTTCGTCATTGCGGCGCTCGGCGTGCGTCCGGCGTCTCTGAGCGCGCCCGAGCGCGAAGGAAGGCGCGAGGCGGAGATCGCGCGGATCGCCCCGCCAGCCGACGCGCCCGCGCCTTTCGACCCGATGGCCGCGACCGAGGCCCTGCGCGCGCGTCTCGCCGAACGCCACGGCGCTCGCGCCGCACGATTCCTCTGGAAAACCGACGCCGCCGGCCGCTTCACGGACGCGACCCATGTGCTGGCGGACGTCGTGGGGGAAGCGAACGCCGACATACTCGGCCGCGAGGTTGCGTTCGTCGCGGCGGCGCTCGGCCTCGACCCGGCCTTCGCTCAGGCGATCGCGTCGCAGAAGAGCTGGAAAGGCGTCTCGGCGGCGTGGCCGCTCGCGGATGAGGGCGCGCGGGTCCCGGTGACGCTCGGCGCCCTTCCGACTATGGACGCCGACCGGCGCTTCGCCGGCTTTCAGGGCTATGGCGTCATCCATCTCGACCGCGCGGCCTATGCCGCGCCGCCCGCGCTGACCGAGGCGCCGCCGCCGGCTTTGGCTCCGGCCGCGCCGGAGCGCTTCGCCGCCGCCAATGTCGTGCCGTTGCGGCCGCCGCCCCAGCAAAGGCAGGAGGCTGCGTCGTCGGAGGACGAGGTCTCCGCCGAGCCGCTGACCTCCGCCGAAAAACTCAACTTTGAAGAAATAGCTCGCGCCCTGCGCGCAGGCGGCGTAACGAATGGCGGCGCGTCCAGCGCAGCGTCCGATTCTGTCCGAGAAGAGGCGGTCGCCGCCGCGCCGGAGCAGATCGAGCCCGGGATGGGGAGCGCGGAACGCCCCGAAACGGAAGAGGTCCCCGCCGCCGCGTCGCTCGACGACGTCGCCGCGCAGCTCGGCGCGCTGGCCGGCGCCGGCGCGGCCGAAGAGCGCCCGCCCCTGTCCCTCGCAACGACCGCGCCCCTCGCCCCGGCCGCATTCCTCCCGGCGGCGGCCGCAGGACTGCTCGACCGCCTGCCCGTCGGCCTGCTCATCGCGCGCGGGGCGCAGACGCTTTTCGCCAATCGCACCCTGCTCGACTATCTCGGCTATGACGACCTTGCGGGCTTCGAGGCCGATGGCGGGCTGGCGCGCATGTTCTTCGGCCGGCCGCTTAGCGATCCGGGCGCCCGCGCCGCGGCCGTGCAGGCGAGCGGCGGCGAGGCGCTGGACGTCGACGTCCATTTGCAGACGGTCGATTGGGAGGGCGCGCCTGCGACTTTGGTGACGCTGCGGCGCAATCGCAATCGTCCGCCCGGGCCAGAAGAAAGCGCGCTTGCGCTGGCCCGCGAGCGCGACGAAAAACTGGCGCGCGTTCGCGCCGACAACAGCCTGCTGCGCGCCATTTTGGAGACGAGCGGCGTCGCCGTCGCGCTCATCGACGACAATCGCCGCATCGAGAGCGCCACGGGCGCTTTCGCGGCGTTGTTCGACGCCGAGAAAGGCGCCTTTGACGGCCTGCCCTTTTCCTCGCTCTTCGCGCTGGAGGACGAGCGCGCTTTCGCCGCGCGCCTCGGCCGCGCGGCGGAAACGGGAGAAGCGCTGCGCCTCGATGCGCGCATCGGCGGACGTCCCTATGAAGCGACCTTGCGTCGCCTCGGCCCCGCGCAAAAACTCTGCGTCAGCCTGCGCGCGCCGGACGCCGACGAGCGTCATGACGAACTCGCCGCCGCGCGCGACGCCGCCGAACAGGCCAATGCGGCGAAGTCCGACTTTCTCGCGCGCATCAGCCACGAGATCCGCACGCCGCTCAACGCCATTATCGGCTTCGCGGAAGTGATGATGGAGGAGCGCTTCGGCCCCATCGGCTCCGAGCGTTACAAGGACTATCTCAAGGACGTGCATTCCTCGGGCGCGCATGTCCTCTCGCTCGTCAACGACCTGCTCGATCTCTCCAAGATCGAGGCGGGAAAGATGGAGCTCGAATTCGACCGCGTCGACGCCAACGCCGTCATCGCCGAATGCGCGTCGATCATGCAGACGCAGGCCAATCAGGCGAAGGTCGTGATGCGCCTCGCGCTCGCCGACCGCCTGCCGCCGATCCGCGCCGACCAGCGTTCGCTGAAGCAGATTTTGCTGAACTTGCTCTCCAACGCGATGAAATTCAGCGAGCCCGGCGGACAGGTCATCGTCTCTTCCGCGCTCACCGACGCCGGCTATGTCGTGATCCGCGTGAAGGACACCGGCATCGGCATGTCGGAAGATGAAGTCGCGACGGCGCTGGAGCCCTTCAAGCAGGTGGCGACCTCGCGCAGCGTGCGCGGCACGGGATTGGGCCTGCCGCTCACCAAGGCGCTGATCGAAGCGAACCATGCCAGCTTCACGATCAGGAGCCGCAAGAATGAAGGCACGCTGATCGAAATCGCCTTCCCGCCGCCGCAGGTGCTGGCCGCGGAGTGAGAGGCGCCGCTTTCAGCTCGATTGCAAAATTAAAAACGCCCGGTCCAATGCGCCGGGCGTTTTTGTTTCGTCAGCATTCCGCGGCATGGCGCGCGTCACAAAGCAACGCGCGCCTTCTTGCGGTTCCTGCGGATTACTCCTGCAACCCGAAGACGGTCAGCACGCCGCCGAGGGCGGTGTAGTTGGCGAGCGAGGCGTAGTTGCCGACGGCGCCCAGGCCTTCGTTGGACTTCGACAAGCCCGCCGCCAGGCCGATGCCCGCCCAGCCGCCGACGCCCGACAGAACCGCCACATACTGCTTGCCGGCCGACTCATAGGTCATCACATTGCCGATGATGCCCGACGGCGTCTTATACTTGTAAAGCTCCTTGCCCGTCTTCGAATCGACCGCCTTCAGATAGCCCTCAAGCGTCCCGTAGAAGGTCACCCCGCCATCCGTCGACACCGCGCCGGACCAAGCCGAGAACTGCTCCTTGTTCGACCAGACGATCTTCCCCGTCTTGGCGTCCCAGGCGATGAAGTTGCCCGTATGGTTCGTGCCGTCGCCCAGAACCTTGCCCGCCGGGAACATTTCCAGCGTCGCGCCGACATAGGGCTGGCCCGCCGTGTAAGACACGCGGAACGGCTCATAGTCCATGCACACATGGTTCGTCGGAACGAGGAACAGCTGCGTCGCCGGATCGAACGTCGCAGGCTGTTCGTCCTTCGAGCCGAGAGCGGCCGGGCAGACGTTCTGGGTGTTCGTGTCCTCGCCATTGTGCTGCGTCGAATATTTGTCGACCACCAGCGGACGCCCATAGGTCTTGGACGACTTGTCCATGTCGACCTTCGTCGCCCAGTTCACCGCCGGATCATACTTCTCCGCCACCAGCAGCTCGCCATTGGTGCGGTCCAGCGTATAGGCGAAGCCGTTGCGGTCGAAATGGACCGCCGTCTTCACCTTCTTGCCGCCAATGTCCTGGTCGGCGAGGATCACCTCGTTGATGCCGTCATAGTCCCACTCGTCATGGGGCGTCATCTGGTAGACCCACTTCGCCTTGCCGGTGTCGAGGTCGCGCGACCAAAGCGTCATCGACCAGCGATTGTCGCCCGGACGCTGATTGGGGTTCCAGGTCGAGGGGTTGCCCGAGCCGTAGAAAATCTGGTTCAGCTCCGGATCGTAGCTGTACCAGCCCCAGGTCGTGCCGCCGCCCGTCTGCCACTGATCGCCTTCCCAGGTCGTGATGCCTGAGTCCTTCTCGACCGGCTTGCCGAGATGCGTGGTCTTGCCCGGCTCGATCAGCGTGTCGGCGTCGGGGCCCATGGAGTAGCCGCGCCAGACCAGCTTGCCGTCCTTGACCGAATAGGCCGTGATGTGGCCGCGCACGCCGAACTCGCCGCCGGCGATGCCGACGAGCACCTTGTCCTTGAACACATGCGGGGCGGCCGTCGAGGTCTGGCCCTTGGACGGATCGCCGTTCTTCACCGACCAGACCAGCTTGCCGGTCTTGGCGTCGAGCGCGATCAGCGTCGTGTCGGCCTGCGCCAGGAAGATCTTGCCGTCGCCATAGGCGAGGCCGCGATTGACCGTGTCGCAGCACATCACCGGAACCACCGACGGGTCCTGCTTGGGCTCATATTTCCACAGGATCTGATGCGCCGGGTCCTTCGCGTCGAGCGCATAGACGATGTTCGGGAACGGCGTATGCAGATACATCACGTCCGTCGTCAGCGTCTTGCCCGACGAATCCATGACCGAGACGTTGTTCAAGACCAGCGGCGCGCCTTCATGGCCGCGCAGGACGCCCGTCGAGAACTGCCACGCAGGAGCAAGCTTCCCAACATTCTCCGCCGTGATCTGCTTCAGCCCCGAATGGCGCAGATTCGCGTAGTCGCCCGTCGGCAACGCCCACTGCCTGGCGTCCTTCTGCAACGTGAGCAACTCGTCATCAGCAGACGCGGCCGCAGGAACGGGGGCGGGTTCTGCGGCGGGAGCCGGAGCGGCGACGACGGGAGCCGGCGCCGGCTGGACGGCCGGCGCGGATTGCGCCTCGGCGGCGGCGGGCTTGGCCGGCGCATGCTCTTCGCCAGCGCTTTCATGAGCCGCCTTGGGGAACCTTTCGTTCAGGGAATTGCCGACGAAATACGCGCCGCCGCCCGCCGCCCAGATGACGGCCGCGGTGAGGAGCAGGGTTTTTGTATCGGGCTTCACATTTCTCTCCCAGCCAACAGGCGGCCTTGTCCACGCTCAGCGGGGCCGCTCGAATTTGTCCATATGTCTGCAATCGCACATTCGCTTCGCGGGAGTCGAGAGGCCGATGTAGAGGCCTAATTTTATGGCTTATGCGGTCGGCGACGCGCATTCACGCCGTCGTCATGTGACGAGCGCCGACACTTTGCCCGCCACGGAGAACAGGCAATGTCCCGCGACGCGAGCGACAGTCGCATCACGCGAATCTCGCAAAACGACATGAAAACCCTCGCCGCCATTTCCGGCACGAGGCGATAAGGGAAATCCGGGACGCCCCGGCCCTGTTCGTCCGCCATGCCCGGCCTTGCGCCGGGCATGGCGGCGGGATGGCCGGGTCAAGCCCGGTCATGACGCGGAGAGGACTAAACCAACCGGCTCTGCGCCTTCGCCGCCGCAATGAAGCTGGCGAACAACGGATGCGGCTCGAAGGGCCGCGACTTCAGCTCGGGGTGATATTGCACGCCGACGAACCAGGGGTGGTCGGGGATTTCGACCGTCTCGGGCAGCAGTCCATCGGGCGAGGAGCCGGCGAACAGCAGCCCGCAGCTTTCCAGCCGCTCGCGATATTCGAAATTCACCTCATAGCGGTGGCGATGGCGCTCGGAGATTTCGGTCTTGCCGTAAATCTGCGCGATGCGCGAACCCGGCTTCAAGAGCGCCTGATAGGCGCCGAGGCGCATCGTGCCCCCTAAATCGCCGCCAGCGGCGCGCTTTTCGAGATCGTTGCCCTTGAGCCATTCGGTCATGAGGCCGACCACCGGCTCCTCGCAGGGACCGAATTCGGTGGAGTTGGCCTTGTCGATTCCGGCGAGGGCGCGGGCGGCCTCGATCACCGCCATCTGCATGCCGAAGCAGATGCCGAAATAGGGCACGCCGCGCTCACGCGCGAAGCGCGCCGCGAGAATCTTGCCCTCGGCGCCGCGCTGGCCGAAGCCGCCCGGCACGAGAATGCCGTGCACATGTTCGAGATGCGCGGCCGGGTCGCCGCCCTCAAAAATCTCGGACTCGATCCAGTCGAGATTGACCTTCACGCGGTTGGCGATGCCGCCATGCGCCAGGGCCTCGATGAGGCTCTTATAGGCGTCCTTCATCTCGGTATATTTGCCGACGACCGCGATGGTGACCTCGCCCTCGGGATTGAGGATGCGCTGCGTCACCGCGTTCCAGCGGCTCATATCAGGCTTGGGCGCGGGCTCGATGCCGAAGGCGGCGAGCACCTGCGCGTCGAGACCCGCCGCATGATAGGCGCGCGGCACGTCGTAGATATTCGCGGCGTCGCGCGCCTCGATCACCGCCTGTTCGCGCACATTGCAGAAGAGGCCGAGCTTGCGGCGCTCCTCGCGCGGAATTTCACGATCCGTGCGGCAGAGAAGAATATCGGGCTGAATGCCGATGGAGCGCAGCTCCTTCACCGAATGCTGCGTGGGCTTGGTCTTCAGCTCGCCCGCGCTCGGAATATAGGGCAGCAGCGTGAGGTGGATATAGATCGCGTGATTCTGCGGCAGGTCGTATTTGATCTGGCGGATGGCCTCGAAGAAGGGCAGACCTTCAATGTCGCCGACCGTGCCGCCGATCTCGATCAGCGCGAAATCGACATTGTCATTGCCCTCGAGGATGAACTCCTTGATGGCGTTGGTGACGTGCGGAATGACCTGGATGGTCGCGCCGAGATAGTCGCCGCGCCGCTCCTTGTTGATGATGTCCTGATAGATGCGGCCGGTGGTGACATTGTCCTGCTTCGTGGCGGGACGGCCGGTGAAGCGCTCGTAATGGCCGAGGTCGAGATCCGTCTCGGCGCCGTCATCGGTGACGAAGACCTCGCCATGCTGATAGGGCGACATCGTGCCCGGATCGATGTTGAGATAGGGGTCGAGCTTGCGGAGCCGGACGGTGTAGCCGCGCGCCTGCAGGAGCGCGCCGAGAACCGCCGACGCGAGACCCTTGCCAAGTGAGGAAACCACGCCGCCGGTGATGAAGATGTAGCGCGCCATGGGGCTTAACGCCTAACGCCTTTCGCTGGGTTTTGATAGCGCCAATTTGCGCCGGGGAAGCACTCTTCCCCAGCGGATTTCTTTGTCGGGCGTGTGACGGACCGCGCTTATTGCGCGGGGGATTTCCACTGCGTCGGCGGGGCGGCCGGCGCGGCCTTCGGCGCCTCAGCCGGCTTGACGGCCTCAGGCTTCACGGCGTCGGGCTTCTGGGCGTCGAGCTTGGGAGCCTCTGCGGCGGGAGCCTCGAATTTGGGCGCTTCCGCCTTCGGGGCTTCGGCTTTGGGCGCTTCCATCGCAGGTTCGGATTTCGGCGCCTCGGCCTTCGGAGCGTCCAATTTGGGAGCGTCGAACTTGGGAGCCTCAGACTTCGGCGCCTCGGTTTTGGGAGCCTCGGATTTGGGGGCTTCGGCCTCGGCCTTGGGCGGCTCCTGCGACGGGCGCAGGGCCGGCTTCTCTTCCGCCGGAGAGGCGCCGGTCACGCCCTGCTGGCGTTTTTGCTGGGCGCGCTGGAGCTGGTCGAAAACCGTGTCCTTGCCGGCCTCCGGCTCCTTCTCGCCCGGCTTGATCTCCTTGAGCTTGATGTCGTTCTGGTCGATCGCCTTGGTCCAGTCGTCGCCGCCGGCGGCGCGGCGCTCCCAGGCCGGGAGCACGGTGAGGGCGATGCTGGTGAGGAAGAAGATGGTCGCGAGAATGCCGGTGGCGCGGGTGAGCGCATTGGCCTGGCCGCGGCCGGTGAAGACGCCGCTGCCGCCCATGCCGAGCGCGCCGCCCTCGGACTTTTGATAAAGAACGAGAATGACGAGCGCGGTCACCACCATCAGGTGGATCGCGATGATGATCTGCTGCAGCATTTCTAGCCTTCTTCCCGAGCGGAGCGCCGGCGCGGCCGGGCTCGACGCCAAAACCATCGCCGGCTTCTACACCATGCGAGCAGCGCAAGGAAGGGGCGATCGACCGGCCCCGACGACCAGATGCGTGGCGCAACGCCGTCGAACGCCGCGTCGACGGAGACGAGGGAAAGCCCTTCCAAAATCGAGGTCGCTGCGATCAAACGATCGAATGGGTCGCGATGCGCCCATGTCAGGCTGCCGGCAAGCGTGCAAATTGCAGGATTGAGACGCGCCGCCAAGCCGCCCTGTTCCACAAGGAGCTTGGGAAGCGCATCGACATAAGGCGCCATCTCCGGCCATTTCCCGAGCCGCGCCTTTTGAGAGATTTCAAAAAAACTGATCGGGCTGACATTGACTCCGCCCGCACCGGCGACGGCCTCTCTCGCTCTCGCAGACAAACGGGGATCGTCGGTCAGGCTCCAGACCCAGGCGTGGGTGTCGAGGAGAAGAGCGGTCACGGCTTCGACGGCGAAGCGGCGCCCTCCCAGAGCTGAAGCTCTTCCTCCGGCATGGGCTCGAGAAAGTCCGGGCCGGCGCCGAGGCCCCTGTCTCGCAGGAAACCTATTTTGAAGCCGCCGCGTTCGATAGCGACGAGGCGGACGACCGGCTTGTCGCCCTTGGCGATAACGACGTCTTCCCCGGAGAGGGCGGCTTCGATGAGCTTGGATAGTTGCGATTTAGCGGTGTGAATATTGACCAGCACCAGCCCCTCCTTGGCTAATCTAGCTAAGTACGCCGACGCCAACGTTCCTGCAAGATAAAGCCAAACAAAAAAGCGGGCCGCCGGGCCCGCTTTCCCAATCCTTCCGCCGAACCGGATCAGTACATATTGCCGTCCTGGCCTTTCCACTTCGAGCCTTCCTGGTCGAAGCGCGTCTCGTCGCTGAAATCGATGACCCTGCCGGGCTCGATATACTGCTTGTCCTTGATCATCTGGTTCTGGATGGTGGTCGAGTAATAGCTGGTGTTGTCCGAGCAGCCGGCTTTCGGCGCGCCGCCTTCGGGCTTGCATTGCGGATTGGCGCCCTTGGGGAATTTCACGCTCGCCTTGAAATAGAACTCGTAGCCCGCATGGCCCGCGCCCTCGACGTCGAGCGGCCAGAAGCGCGTCACCTCGAATTTCTCGATGACCGCGTCCTTGTCGAACTTGTCCTTGATCAGATTCTCGAAGACTTTCCTGGCGTCCTCGGCCTTGGGCTCGCAATTTACGAGGCAGAAGGCTTTGGCGGGGACCGCCCCGGCAAAGGCCGCGAACATCGCCAGAGCGACGATTTTCATCAATTTCATGGTGCGTCTCCCTCGTTCCCTCAAGTTCAATTCAGAGCGCAATCCCGCGAAGAACCTGTGCCGGGTTCTTCGCCCGCGCCCCTGGCTCCCTGGAGGAGCGCCGCTCGTTCGGCGGCGGCGCTTCAGCCCCAGAAAGCCTTGTTCATTGACCTTTTTCAAGCTGCACGGCTTCGCCTGTCCCGGCAAGGGAGCGGTGCGGCGCGAATTGTCGCATGAGGCGGCCGGCGCGGGGCGGCGCCCGCCAAGTTGCGCGGGGCCGTTTCGCGCTCTATTGGGGGCGCATCTTTCTCCAACGCGCAAACGAGGCTTTCATGTCCGCCTACAAGCTCCTGCTCCTTCCCGGCGACGGCATCGGTCCGGAAATCTCCGCCGAAGCCGAGAAGGTGATCGCTTTTCTCGGGCAGGCGGGCGTGGCGAAGTTCGAAATCGAGCGCGGCCTTGTCGGCGGCGCGGCCTATGACGCGCATAAGGTCGCCATCAGCGAAGACGACATGAAGCTCGCTCATGCGGCGGACGCGGTGCTGCTGGCCGCCGTCGGCGGGCCGAAATGGGACGGCGTGCCCTACGCCGTGCGCCCGGAGGCGGGCCTTCTGCGCCTGCGCAAGGACCTCGCCCTCTTCGCCAATCTGCGCCCGGCGATCTGCTATCCGGCGCTCGCCGACGCCTCCTCGCTCAAGCGCGAGCTCGTCGACGGCCTCGACATCATGATCGTGCGCGAACTCACGGGCGGCGTCTATTTCGGCGAGCCGAAGGAGATCGTCACGCTCGAGAACGGCGAGAAGCGCGCTGTCGACACGCAGGTTTATACGACCCACGAGATCGAGCGCATCGGCCGCGTCGCTTTCGAGCTTGCGCGCAAGCGCGGGAACAAGGTGACCTCGTCCGATAAGGCGAACGTCATGCGCTCGGGCTATCTGTGGCGCGAAGTCATCACCGCGCTGCACAAGCGCGAATATGCCGACGTGCAGCTCGAGCACATGCTCGCCGACGCGCTGGGCATGCAGCTCGTGCGTTGGCCCAAGCAGTTCGACGTCATCGTCACGGACAATCTTTTCGGCGACATGCTCTCGGATGAGGCGGCGATGCTCACCGGCTCGCTCGGCATGCTGCCCTCCGCTTCGCTCGGCGCCGCCGATGCGAATGGGAGCCGCAAGGCGATGTACGAGCCCTGCCACGGCTCGGCGCCGGACATCGCCGGCAAGGGCATTGCGAACCCCATCGCCATGATCGGCTCGCTCGGCATGGCGATGCGCTATAGTTTCGACAACGCCAAGGCGGCGGACGCGATCGACGCGGCGATCGCCAATGTGCTCGCCAAGGGCCTGCGCACCATCGACATCAAGGGCGACGCGCCCTCCTCGATCTCCACCGCGCAGATGGGCGACGCCATCGTCGCGGAGCTGAAGGCGGTATTGGGATAGGCCGCCTCGCCCATCGCGCTCGATCCTTCCGCTGCGCCGCCGTCATTGCGAGCGAAGCGAAGCAATCCAGGAGCGTCAACGTGGCTCTAGATTGCTTCGTCGCTTCGCTCCTCGCAATGACAGCGGATGCGCCTTTCGGACTCACATTGTCTTCGCCATATGACGCCCCTCACCTCAGGCGAGCCGAATAGTTCGAGGCGTTGAGCTTTCCGGCGCAGGCTTTTCGCGCATAAGTGATGAGATGCTTGGCGAGGATGCCGACGCTGATGACGTCCTCGATGCGGCCGGTCTTGATGCGCGGCCAGGCATAGGCCCAGAAGATCCTGCGGTAATCGGCGACGACGCCGAGCTTCCAGCAGATCCTGAGCAGCATGGCCATTCCCCGGCGCACATTCTTCGGCGTCACCTGATCCGGCGGACGCGGGCGCGGCCGGCGATTGGGGAAAGTGTGCTGCGTGAGGATTTCATAGCGCGCGAAGAGCCGCGCGGGATCGTAGGCGTGGCGCAGGCAGTCGCGCCAGGTTTCGACGGTCTCCTCGTAGGAGCGCTTGAAGACGACGTTGGATTCGCGACCCGCCTCGTCGCTGAGCCGCCCTTCTTTCTCCAGGCGCTCCCAAAGCGGCGTCTTCGGCAGCGCCTGCAGAAGATTGATCGTCAGCATGGGGATATACGACTGATCGACAAAGTCGATGATGCGGCGCGCGGTGTCCGGACCGTCGGTGTCGAGCCCGATGATGACGCCGGCGACGACCTCCATGCCATGCGCGTTGAGCCGGCGCACGCCCTCGAGAATCGGCAGCGCCAGATTCTGCTCCTTGTCGATGGCGGAGAGCGCCTCCTCCTCCGGCGTTTCGATCCCGACGAAGATCGTCGTGAAACAGGCGGCGCGAAGCCCCTCGAGCAGATCGTCATATTTCGCGATGTTGAGCGTCGCCTCGAAGGCGAAGGAGAGCGGGAAGGAATTCGTCTCCTGCCACGCGATCAGCACCGGCAGAAGCTCCCGCAGGGCGCGGCGGTTGGCGATGAGATTGTCGTCGACGAAATAGACCGAGGTCGTCAGCCCGCAGGCGCGCAGCTTGTCGAGCTCCGCGAGGATGCGCTGTGGCGGCTTCAGCCGCGGCACGCGGCCATAGAGGCCGGGTATGTCGCAAAATTCGCAGCGATAGGGGCAGCCGCTCGAAAACTGGATGGAGCCGATGAAATAATGATCGAAGCTCACCAGCTCATAAGCGGGAATCGGAAAATCCTCGAGCGGCGTGCGCTCGCCGGTCTCGAGGACGATCTGCCGTTCCGGCCGCGCGCAATCGCGGGCGAGGCGCGCGAAGAGCGCGCGCGTGGCGTCGCCCATCTCCCCGACATGGAGATAGTCGAAATGCGGATAGAACTCCGGACAGGCGGAGACCGACGGACCGCCGAGAATCGCGACCTTGCCGTATTTATGCGCACGGCGGCGGATGTCGTCGATCTGGCGGCGCTGGACATGCATGCCGGAGACGAAAACGGCGTCCGCCCATTTGAAGTCGCCGCGCTTCGCCCGCGCGACATTCTCGTCGACGAAGCGCACCTCCCATCCTTCCGGCAAGGCCGCGGCGATGACGAGCAGCCCCTGCGGCGGCATGAAGGCGCGCAGCGTCCCGGTAATGTCATAGGCGTATTCGAGCGAGCCGAGCGAGGGCTCATAAAGCGGGAAGACGCAAAGAATGCGCCTCCCCGGCGGACGGCCCAATTCCGCTGCGGCGGGCGGCGGCGCGGCAGACGCTGGATCGCATTGCGTAACCGCCTCGTCGAGCATGTGCTTTCTCGCAGTGAACCGGCCCAAGAATGGCTGATCCGCCTGAAGAAGCAAGAGGCCGCTGTCGCTCCGCGCGCCGGGACGCTAAAATAGTTTTCCATAGAGCGGCGCGACCCAATGGAACGAAACAGAGTCATCGATCTCAACGCCGATCTCGGCGAGGGCTTCGGCCCGTGGCGCATGGGCGACGACGACGCCATGCTCCAGGTGGTGACGAGCGCCAATGTCGCCTGCGGCTTTCACGCGGGCGACCCGGACATCATGGCGAAGACTTTCGCGCTCGCCCGCGAGAACGGCGTCGCGGTCGGCGCCCATGTCGGCTTTCCCGATCTCGCGGGATTCGGGCGCCGGCCCATGGCGATGACGAAGGCAGAGATCGAAAACGCCGTCGCCTATCAGATCGGCGCGGCGCAGGCGCTTGCGGCGCTGAGCGGCCATCGAATCCGTTATGTGAAGGCGCATGGCGCGCTCGCCAATATCGCCGAAAGGGACGCCGGCGTCGCCGATGCGCTGGCGCGCGCGACCCGCGCGGTCGACGCCTCGCTCACGCTCCTCGCCATCGCGCTTTCCGAGCAGGTCCACGCCGGTGAAGGCGCCGGGCTGAACGTCGCGCATGAAATCTTCGCCGACCGCGCCTATGTCGATGACGGCGGCTTGCAGCCGCGCGGGGAGGCGGGCGCGGTGATCACGGATGGCGACGCGGCGCTTGCGCGCGTTAACGACATGCTTGCGGAACGCGCGCTGATCACCATAACGGGCAAGCGCTTGAAGACGCCGATCGACTCCATCTGCGTGCATGGCGACACGGCGCACGCCGTCGAGATGGCGCGGCGCCTGCGCGCAGGACTCGAAGCGCAGGGCTTCTCGCTGCGCGCTTTTATCGAGGGCCGGTAGCTTGCTTCGATCAGATCGCCAGGTTTTTGGACCCCCACCCCGACCCTCCCCCTTCCAGGGGGAGGGAGCAAAGCGGCGCCAATTCCCTCCCCCTGGAAGGGGGAGGGTGAGGGAGGGGGTCGTCCTCGCTTTAACTGAAGCGGCTCGCTAGATGCGTTACGACCGCCCGCGTTTTCTCGACCAGGGCGAAGCGGCGCTGACGGTGGAGTTCGGCGACGCGGTCGACGCCAAGGTCAATGCGCGCGTGCTGGCGCTCGACGCAGCTTTGCGTCGCGAGACGCCGCCGGGCGTGACGGAAACGACGCCGACCTATCGCTCACTGCTTATACATTACGAACCGCTGGAGATTTCGCGGGCGGCGCTGGCGGAATGGGTTGAATCCGTCATTGCGAGCGAAGCGAAGCAATCCAGAAGCGACGCCGCGGCGCTGGATTGCTTCGTCGCGGGCGCTCCTCGCAATGACGGCGGCGGATGGATCATCCCCTGCTGCTACGACCCCGCCGTCGCCGAGGACATCGCGGAAGCCGCGTCGCTCCTCGGCCTCAGCGCACGAGCGCTCTCGAAGACGCACGCCGGCGCTGAATACCGCGCCTATATGTATGGCTTCGCGCCCGGCTGGTGCTATCTCGGCGGACTTCCCGAGTCGCTCGCCATTCCCCGCCGTCTTGCGCCGCGCGGGCCGACGCCGGAAGGCGCCGTGCTGATCGGCGGCGGACTGTCGCTTATCGCGACCAATCCCATGCCGACAGGCTGGTATGTCGTCGGACGCACGCCGGAGCGACTCTTTTCGCTGGAGCGCGACCCGCCCTTCCTCATCGCGCCCGGCGACGCCCTGCGCTTCGAGCCCATCGACGCCGCGACCTTCGCCTCGCTCGACGCGCGCGCGGCGCAAGGCGAGATCGTCGCGCGGCGGGAGGCGCCCCTATGAGTGCGCGGCTGCTCATCCGCGCGGCGGGGCCCGGCGTCACCATTCAGGATGCGGGGCGTTTCGGTCATTCGCGCTTCGGCGTCACGCCGGCCGGACCGATGGACCAAGCCGCCTTCGTCACGGCGACGCAGGCCGGCGAGGCCGATTGGGCGATAGAAGTCTCGCTCGGCGGCGTCACGGTCGAAGCGGCGGAGGCGGCGCTGCCGATGGCCGTCGCGGGCGGCGCCTTCGACCTTCGCCTCGACGGCGTCGTCCTGCCGCCGGCCTGCGTCTTCGCGCTTCGCCCAGGCGCCCGTCTGACGATCCGCGCCGGCGTTTCCGGCGCCTGGTGCTATGTCGCCATCGGCGCCCGTCTCAACCTTCCGCGAGCGCTCGGTTCGCTCGCGACCCATGCCCGCTCCGGGATCGGACCGAAGCCATTGGCGGCCGGCGCCGAGCTGCCGCTCTCCGCCGCCCGCCCCGCGCCGCATGGCGTCTATTCGATCGAAGCGCCCTGGCTCCGGCCCGGCAATGCGCCGATCCGCGTCATGCTCGGCCCGCAGGACGATTATTTCTCGCCCGAGGCGATCGCCGCCTTCCTCTCCGCCGAATGGCGCGTGGGCCCGCGCAGCGACCGCATGGCCTATGCGCTGGAAGGCTCCCGCCTGACGCATGCGCGCGGTCACGACATCGTCTCCGACGGCGCGGCGATGGGCGCGATTCAGGTTCCGGGCTCGGGCCTGCCCTTCGTGCTGATGGCCGATCGCCAGCCCACGGGCGGCTATCCGAAGATCGCCACGACGATCGGCGCGGATCTCGGCCGACTCGCGCAATTACGGGCTGGAGAGCGCCTTCGTTTTCGGGCGGTCGATTGGGAGGAAGCCGTCGCGGCGCGGGCGGCGCTGCGGGAGAAGCTTGCGACGGGGGCCGCGCTGACGCCGCTCGCGCATGAGGCGTCGACCGAGAAATTGCTGGCTGAGAATTTGATCGGGGGCGTCGTGAGCGCTCGGGATTGACGCATTGCGCGACTGCGCGTTTTCTCCCTCACCCCGCTTGCGGGAGAGGGCCGGGGCGAGGGGCAAGGCCACCCCGTTTCACGGAGGGAGGGAACCGACGCCTACTCCGCTGGCTCTTTCGCCAGCGTCGCCGCGCCGGCCGCTTCCGCGACAGGCTCACGCGCGGCCTTGCGCCGCTTCCACCACTTCCAGATCATCATCCACCACGGGTCGCCGACATGCAGGTGGTAGCGCAACGGCGTCTTGATGATGGCGAGCACGAGACCGATCGAGAACAGGCACCAGACCGCCGGCCATTCGTTGATGTTGCTGGTCGTCAGGCTCGCGAGCCACGGACCGGCGACCCAGGAGAACAGGATGAAGCGCCAGCTTCCGTAGAGCGAGGGGATGAAGAAGGCCATCATCGGATAGCCGATATAGCCGCGGCCGAGCGTGGCGTTGTCGGCCATGCTGTTGCCGATGCCGTTGGTCGGCAGCAGCCACGCAATGTGCCATTCGCCGCGCACCGTGCAGAGCACTTCGCCGCAAAGCGGGCGACCGAGCGCGCAATGACCCGCCCAGCTGAAGGGGTAGAGCTGGATCAGCATGAGGATCGCGGCGACGAAACAGCCGAAATAGGCCCAGGGCGCGATGATCTTCGCGCTGTCCTTGGGCATGAAATAGAGGGCGACGGCGTTGATGAAGAAGGGTTGGAAGGTGATGTGGAGATAACCGAACATGGTCATCACCTGATTCAATGGCGAGTCGCACTGGTTGAGCACCGAATAGGCGACGGCCTGCAGCGACTCCATGCTGGCGAAGTAGAGAAGGCAGACCCAGAGAGCGAGCGGCTCCGGGTCCTTTTTGAGCGCGGAATAGGCCGCGCCGGCGATGCCCGTCGCCGCCAAAACCGTCGAAGCTTCCCCGCTCCAGCACATGCGCGTCGTTTCCTCTTCTGTCCTTGCGCGCCCCGATACACTATCTGGCGGGAGGCAAAAAGCCCCCGCCCCGCAGAAGCTGTCAAATCCAGCTCGAGCGAGAGCGTCGGCGGCGAAAGCTCCACTGTGTCAGCCGGGCGGCGAGAAATCGGGCGGGGCGAGCTCGAAATGGGCGAATTCGAAGCCCGGAGCGACGGTGCAGCCGACAAGCGTCCAGGCGCCGAGGCTCCTCGCCGACTGCCAGACGCCCGCCGGCGCGATCCTCTGCGGCCGTTCGCCGCCCGCGAGATCGGGCCCGAGGCGCAAAGTCGTCACCCGCCCGCCATCCTCGCATAGGGACAGCGCCAATGGCGCGCCGGCGTGCCAGTGCCAGATTTCCCCCGCATCGACGCGGTGCCAGGCCGAGACCTGCCCCGCCGGGAGCAGATAATAGATGGCCGTGCCGACGGAACGGCCGTCGATCTGACGCGGATCGCGGAACGTCTCGCGGTAGAAGCCGCCCTCGGGATGCGGCGCGAGATCGAGCAGACGCGCGACCTCTTCGGCCGAAAGTCGATCGACGCCCGGCATCAGGCGAAGCGGTTCTTGCGTTCGCGCATCTCCGCGAAGACGGCGAAGGGATCGGCGTCGTCCATGCCCATGGCCCTTTTCACCAGCGGGTCCTCGACGCGCAGGAAGGGATTGGTGGCGTTTTCGAGCGCGATCGTCGTCGGCAGCGTGAATTTGCCGGCGGCGCGCAATTCGTCCACCGCTTTCAGCCTTTCGCGCAACACCTCGTTTTCCGGGTCGACGGTGACGGCGAAACGGCCATTGGCCTGCGTATATTCGTGGCCGCAATATATGAGAGTCTCGCGCGGCAGACTGGCGACCGTCTCGAGCGAAAGCCGCATATCGTCCATCGTGCCCTCGAAGACGCGGCCGCAGCCCAGCGAAAAAAGCGTGTCGCCGACAAACACCGCCTCGTCGTCCGGAAACCAGTAGACGACATGGCCGAGCGTATGGCCGGGCGTGGCGATGACCTTGGCCCGGGAGGCGCCGAGCGCCACCTCGTCGCCGTCCGAAACGGCCTGATCGAGCGGCGGCAGACGGTTGGCGTCCTTGGCGGAGCCGACGATCTTCATCTGCGGAAAGCGCCTTTTGAGGATCTCCCATCCCTCGATATGGTCGAGGTGATGATGGGTGATGAGGAGGTGGGTCAGAGGCCAGCCGCGCCGCTCGGCCTCGTCGGCGATCGCCGCCCCGTCCGGCGCGTCGACGCTGGCGGTCGCGCCGGTCTCGCGGTCGTGGATCAGCAGGCCGAAATTGTCGCTGAGGCAAATGAACTGGGCGACGTCGATAGGCATATGTCTCTCCGGCTGTATGCGGAGCATCATACCGGCATCACGCAAAAATGCGACCAGACCTCATATTGCGTCGCCGCCCGAATAAGGGGATGATCCAGCCATGGCGCTCGATGTCGTGGAATTGCGGGCCTTTTACGAAACGGCGCTGGGCGAGGTGGCCCGCCGCGTGGTGGGCCGCATGGTCCGCTCCCGCTGGGAGGACCATGCCGGGCTGAGGGTGCTGGGCCTGGGCTACCCGACGCCCTATCTCGACGGCTTCCGCGAAAAGGCGCAGCGCGTTCTCGCCTTCATGCCGGCGACGCAGGGCGTCGTCCATTGGCCGCTCGACGGCAAGTCCGCGACGGCGCTGGTCGAAGCCTCGATGACGCCGCTGCACGATCAGAGCATCGACCGCATCCTGCTCGTGCACGCTTTGGAGGTCGAGGAGCATCCGCAGGACCTTCTGGACGAGGTCTGGCGGATTCTCGCGCCGGGCGGCCGGGTCGTGATCGTCGCGCCGAGCCGCACGGGACTCTGGGCGCGGGTCGACACGACGCCGTTCGGCCACGGCCACCCCTATTCGCGCGGCCAGTTGCAGACTCTGTTGCAGGAGGCGCAGTTCCTGCCCGTTTTCTGGGGCGAGGCGCTTTATGTGCCGCCCTTCCAGCGCGTGACGCTGCTGCGCTCCGCCCCCGCCTTCGAGCGGATCGCCGGCCGTTTCTCGCTGCCCGGCGGCGGCGTGCATGTCGTGGAGGCGACAAAGCAGCTCTACCGCCCGGTGCTGCGCCGGGCGGCGCGGCGCATTCCGGCGCTCGTGGAGCCGGTGCTCGAGCCCGTGCTGGAGCCGGAAGGCGCCGAGCCGGCGTAAGCAGGAAAAGGGAGCGCATGATTCAAGAATTTCAGGGAAACCTTAATGCCGATACCTATGGATTACCAGCACGCTTCAGAAGAGTTCGAACAATTTCTTCGCGATGCGATCGACGTATCCGGGCTCACAACCCGCAATCAGGTCTACACGATGACGCAAGGCGTCCTTCAAGTCTTCCGTCGTCGTCTCGATGTTGGCGACGCCTTGAGATTCGCTGATGTCCTGCCGCCTGTGCTGCGAGCGATCTTTGTTTTCGACTGGGATATCCGCGAACCGAAACGTCCATTTGAGAGACGTGAACTGATGACCGCAGAGGTCCAGTCGCTTCGGCGTGACCACAATTTTTCACCCGACACTGCAATAAGAGATGTTGCGACGGCGCTGCGCAGGAATCTGAACGAAGCCGATTTGGATCGCGTTCTTTCCGTCCTTCCCAAAGAGGCCGTCGAGTTTTGGCGCGTTTGAATCGAACCGACAAAATAAGGGGGAATTCCGCTCGTCGCTTCACGGCGAGCGGGAAGCGTGTGCTATTCGGCTTTCACGACGGCGAGCTGATGATAGCCCTGCATGCCTTGCAAAAGGTAGAAATTCCGCAGGACCCTTCGCCGTCACCCAACCTCACCGCCGGCCGAACTCGACCTTCACTCCGAAAGACTGCGCCAGAAACAGCGCGCCGTGGATGAGCCCGGCATTGTCGATCCCGTGACCCAGTCCGGCCGACATGTGCCATTGCGCCGGCACATTCATATCCGCCAGCGAATTGGCGGAAAGCATCATCGCATCGATTGGAATGAGCTCGTCCTCCTCGCCATGGACGAGCAGGACATTGGGCGGCGGGTTCTGGGCGGGCCGCTCGGCGCCCGGCTGGGCGGGGCCGAGCACCAGAATGCCGGAATAGCCGAGAATGGCCCGGGGCGCGACGCGCCGGCGCAGCCCGGCGTGAAGCGCCATCATCGTGCCCTGGCTGAAGCCGACCAGAGCCAGCGAGCGCTCATCCATGCCGCGCTTTTCGAGCTCCTCATCGAGAAAGGCGTCGAGCGTCGGGCGGGCGGCGATCACGCCGCGCCAGCGCTCGTCCGGATCGCGCATGGTGAGGGGGAACCATTGCCGCCCCATGGGCGACATGGCGCAGCGCTCGGGCGCATGGGGCGCGACGAAATCGGCGTCGGGCAGGAAGCTGCGCCACTGGCGCCCGATCTCGATGAGATCGGCGCCGTCTGCGCCAAAACCATGGAGGAAAACAACAAGTTGCCGGGCTTTGCCGGATTTAGCCGTTACTCTCGGTCCATCGATCGCCGCCATTTCGCGCTCCCCTGATCTGGCCGGTAGCTGTCATGGGTAAGCGCGCAGAGGTCAAGAGCGGATCATGCAATTTAACGGCCCGGCGCGGCGATGCGCGGGGCCGGGCCCGTCAAAGCGTCAAGGCGAAACGCAGGAGTTTGAATGCGAAGATGAACGCGCCCGCGAGCGTGCCGTGCTTCACCATCGTCATCGCCATCCAAATATGATCCGGCCTCATCATCATTCGACACCTTCCAAAAACAGGCGCACAAACAGGCGCCGGGCTTCGCCGCCACGCGATCTGAGAGAGACATTCGTCATCAGGTTCAGGGCTTCTGCGTCTCGACAGGCCCTTGCGAAAGGCGCGCCATTGCGCCTTCATTCGACTGGGCGATTTCGTCGCACCCGCGGGCCGACTTTCGCCGCTCGAAACCTGAGGGGCGAGGTAACTTCGTGGCGGTTTCTTTGCAAGCGGGGGTCTTCGCAAATCGCCGCTTCGCGACAATATGTCACCGCGCGCAACGTCATCCGCGCGGGGAGCGAAAGGCGCGTCGAAAATGCCCAAATTATTGATTCTGGCCGGCGGCGCGCTCATCGGCCTCGGACTGCTCTGGCTTGTCGCGGAGCGCCTGGGCATTGCGCCCGGGCGCCTGCCCGGCGACATCGTCTATGAGCGCGGCGACCTCAAAGTTTATATTCCGCTCGCAAGCTCCCTGCTGCTGAGCGTCCTTCTGAGCGCAATCTTCTGGTTCATGAGACGCTGACGGTTGAATGTGCGATCGACGCATATCCGCATCCGGGTGCGCGCGACGACGCGGCTCGCGATGGGGCTAGGGCTTTCGGTCTGCCGCAATCCCGACGTTTCCGTCGAGCCGCGCTTGGTGAAGAAAGCGTAAATTTCGACGCTACGTCAAAGACTTTGACAAAGTCGCGCCCGCGCCGCCTAATGCCCGAAAAGGAGATGCGCAGTGTCTGATTTCCTGAAGGGATTCTCTACCGGACAAATGGCGATGCTGTTCTGCGGCGGTTTTGTCTTACTGACGGTTTTGGGCATTTTCGTCTGCCGTCCCTATTCGAAGCGCTGGATCCACGAACGGCGCAACGCCAATGACATGATCGGCTTCTCGCTGCAGAGTTTCGCGGCGCTTTACGGCATTCTGCTCGGCCTGCTCGCCGTCGAAGCCTATCAGGATTTCAGCGCGGCCAAAGATGCGGTTTCGAAGAAAGCGCTCGTTTTCGCGACGCTCTATCACGACCTCAACGGCTTTCCCATGCCGCTGCGCGAAGAGCTGCAACAGGATCTGCATGATTACGCCGTCGAGGCGGTGGAGACGCACTGGCCGAAGGACCCTTATGCGCCGACGGCCACGGGTTCGTCGCCGACTCTGCGCCGCATGATGTCGAGGCTTCTGAACTTCCAGCCTTCCAACAAGACCGAAGACGTCGTCTATGCTGAAACATTTCGGCAGGTGAATGTGATGATCGAGCAGCGCCGGCTTTTGCTTTCAGCGGAGAGCGCGGGAATTCCAGCGCCCTTATGGTCCGTCGTTTATCTCGGGGCGTTTCTCTACATGCTTCTCATGTGTCTTTTCGACATGGAGGCGCATGTCCATTTGCTGCTCGGCGTGACGACGGCGGTATTTCTCGGCGCCGTCGTTTTCCTCATCGCGGCGCTCGACAATCCGTTCCGCGGCGGCGTCACCGTCGACCCGGATCCGATCATCGCCATGAGAGACAGGCCGCTCCAGCTTTCGGAATGAGCGCGTTCGCTTTTCATGAGGAAGCGCGCGAACGCGTCGCTCAGGGCCGTTGACAGCGTGGCCGGCGAGGTCGCCGCCGCAACCGGCATGCGCAAGCGCCGCCGCCTTTTTGTGACCGTCGATCAGGAACAACCCCCGGTCGCCTCTGGTTGTTCGCCTACGCGACACGTCGCGGAGACGATACGTACCGAGGAAGCGAAGATGCAGCTCTTCAAGCGAAATCGCGAACGCGAGGCGGCGAATATCGGCGCTGTCGTTGCGGAACAGGCCTCCGCCGCCGCCAATCAGGCCGGGCGCATGGTTGAACAAGGCATGGAGCAGGCGGGCAAGACCTACGCGGCGGCGCGCGAACAGGGACAGCAGGCCGCCGACAATGCGAGCGAGGCGCTGGAAGACTGGCGCTCCACGATCGAGACGTCCGTGCGCGCCCAGCCCGTGACGGCGCTGATCATCGCGGCTCTCGCCGGGATGGCGTTCGGCGCGCTTTGGCGCAGCGGCGAGAAATAAAGGCGCGGATCGCCGGCGGGCGCGTCGGGGAACCATATCCGCGCGTCCGCGTTTCCCGTGCATGCGCTACGCTGTCGCTTTTCGCTTCGCACTCGCAGCATTTTCCGTCGTCGCGTCGCCTTGGACGAGCTGCGCGCAGGAAAGCGGCTTCGCGATCTCCTATGGGATCGCGAATGAGCGCGTGGATCCGGCGGGGCGGACATGGACCGCACGCGTGGCGCGCGCACGCATGGGCTATGAGGCCTTCGCTGCGCGCGCCATCCAGAAATTCCTATTGCGTGCGAACCTGCCGCGCGAAAGAACGGGTTTGGACGCCGTGGCCATCATGGACGATCCGACCCTGCGCGTCGGCGATATTTATGCCGGCGCGAATGGTTTCATGATTTTTCGCGGCCGTCTTGGCCTGACGCACAAAACATCCGACTTCGCGCCGATGCCGGCGGCGCGCGCAAGGAAGCTCTCGCTCGCGATCGCCCCCGCGCAATGAAGCCTCGCGAACAGACTCGCCATGGCGAGCGCGCGGCGGTCCGCTCTGCATCTTACGCGCCGATTAGTGGAAGCGGTAATGATCGAGCCGCACGACCGCGCATCTTCGAAAACGGGTCTTACGCTTGTCGAATGGTCGTCCTGCAAGAGCGATGGGGACGCTATCGAAGACCCGCTTCTTTCGCCTCGTCTTCGATCTGTTGACGGATCTCGGCGTCAGTTGCGAATGATCGACGCGCGCGCTCCAGCGCATCTTGCGCCTTATCTCTCTCGCCCAGAACCATTCGAGACTTGATCAGGCGGATCCAGCCCTGCGCATCGGCTGGCGAAGCTGAAAGGCGCCGTTCGAGCCCGTCGACCATCGAATGAATCATAGCGGATTCATCGTTTCGCGGCTGCGACGCGGCGTCGCCGTCAAGAGACGACATTCGCCGTTTGAGCTCCGCCGCGAAATCGCCCTCGGCGCCCTCGCTCAACAGATCGCGCCAAATGTCTCGCGCGCCATTCCTGTCGCCTTTCTGCATGCTGGCGACGCCGAGCCAGTAGCGTGCGCGCGCATCTTTGGGATCGCGCGCCAAGGCTGCGTCGAGCGCGGATCGCGCCTCTTCGCTCACTTTGTCCTGCGACGCTCTGATCAGCGCTTCCGCGCGCGCGCTGTAAGCGTCCGCCGCGTCTGGCTGCAATTCAATTGCCTTGGCGTAGGCAGCCGCCGCGTCTCTATACGCGTTCGTCTGCAATCGCGCCCAGCCGAGCGTGCGCCATCCGGCGACATCGGCCGGATCGTCTTTCAGACGCCGCTCGAGACGCCGCGCCATCTCCTCGACCGAGGGCGTTTGCGGCTCGCTTTGGACGGCGGCAATCTCACGCTCGTCGCGCGCCATCGGCGCCTGTCCGCTGGTGAGCGCGAAGAGACCGACGGAACCGAGCGCGACGACCCCCGCGACGCCGATCGCGGCGAATGCGCGCTCTTTCGCGGAAAGCTGCGGGAGACTGTCATTGATGCGCGCAGCCAGAAGTCGCCGGCGCACTTCATTGGCGGCGGCCTCCGCGCTGGAGGCGTCGATATCTCCGCGCGAACGCTCCAATTCGATCTCTCGAAGCTGGTCCAGAAAGACGTCTCGTTCGCGAGGCGGCGCTTGCGTCTCCCAATCGCGAAGAAAGGGCGCGGCGACAAAGACGGCCGCGATCGACGTCATCGCGGTCAGGACAAGCCAAAGGATCATGCGCGTTCTCGCTCATCGAAGAAGGCCGCCAGTTTTGCTTTCTCGTCGGCGGTCAAAGGCGCTGGCCCGACCGCGCCGCGCCGGGTGAAGCGCAGGAACAAGGCGAGCGCGCCGAATAGAAAGAGCGCGGGTCCCGCCCATAGCAGCGCGGTCATCGCTTTCAGCGGCGGTTTCAGCAGCACGAAATCGCCGTAGCGCGCGGATATGTAGGCGATCGCCGCCTCATTACTGTCGCCGCCCGACAGCCTCTCGCGCAGCAGCACGCGCAGGTCATGGGCGAGAGACGCATTTGAATCTTCGATGCTCTGATTCTGGCAGACGACGCATCTCAATTCGCGCCCTAATGCCATGGCGCGCGCCTCGAGCGACGCGTCGGCGAGGGACTCATCTGGCTGCGCCGCCAGGGCTGGCGCCGAAACGAAAAGAAACATCGCGAGAAAGACGCGCCTCACGACCATTGCTCCGCTCCGACTGGACAAACGCGCGCGCGTTGCGGCGCGCCGATGCGCAGTCTCTTGTCGCCGAGCGAAACGAAGCCGCCCAGCGCCATGATCAGTCCGCCGATCCAGACCAGCGGAACGAAAGGATGCCGATAGAAACGCACCGCCCATCCGCCGCCATCGCCGGCTTCGCCCAGCGCGACATAGAGGTTCTCGACGAGATTCGTATGGATGCCGGCCGCCGTCGTCGTCTGATCGCGCATCGGAAAATAGCGCCTCTCGCTGACGAGACGCGCGACGAAGGCGCCGTCCCGTTTCAGCGTAAAGCGCGCCTGCTCCGCCTGATAGTTCGGCCCCTCGACGTCGCCGACAGAATCGAGGCGCAATTCGACTTGCCCTGAACGGAGCGCATCGCCTGGGTAAAGCCGCTCCGTTTTCTCGCTCGACCAGAAGGCCGCGCCGGTCATGCCCGCGAGCATGACGCCGACGCCCGCATGCGCGACGACCAATCCGTAGAAAGCCTGCGGCGTCGTGCGCGCGAGACGAAGAGAGGTGAGCAAAGACGCCTCGAAGAGGCGGACGCGGCGCGCGAGAACCACGAGCGAGCCGAGCGCAAGCCACGCCGCGAGGGCAAGGAGCAAAGCTGCAACGAGGTCTCGACTGAAGATCGTGACCGCGGCGAGCGCAACCATCCCTGCGAGAGCGGCGGGACGCAGCCGCGCAAAAGCGCCGCGCATCGTATCCCGCTTCCAGCTGAGCGCGGGCCCGAAAGCCGCCGCCGCGACGAGGATGGCGCCGATCGGCGCGAAGGTGCGCGCGAAATAAGGCGGCCCGACCGAAATCTTCCCAGCGCCGAACATCTCCACGACCAGCGGATAGAATGTGCCGAGGAAGACGGTGAAGGCCGCCGTGCTGAGCAAGACATTGTTCAACGCGAGGCTGCTTTCGCGACTGACGAGCGCGAAGGGCGCGCTCTTCTCGAGCCTCGGCGCCCGCCAAGCCCAGATTGCCAAGGCCGCTCCCGTCGCCGTGGCGATGAGCGCAAGGATGAAGACGCCGCGCGACGGGTCCTGCGCGAAGGCGTGAACGCTCGAAAGAACGCCCGAGCGCACGAGAAACGTGCCGACAAGGCTCAAGGAGAAGGTGACAATACCGAGAAGGATCGTCCATGCGGCGAGCGCGTTGCGCCGCTCCATCACGATCGCCGAATGCAGGAAGGCCGTTCCCGTGAGCCACGGCATGAGCGAGGCGTTCTCGACCGGGTCCCAGAACCACCATCCGCCCCAGCCCAGCGTGTAATAGGCCCAGAAACTGCCGAGCGTGACGCCGATCGTCAGAAAGCTCCATGCGGCGAGCGCGAAAGGCCGCACCCAGCGCGCCCAGGCAGCGCCGGGGCCGCCGTCGATCAGACCGGCGAGCGCGAAGGAGAAGGCCATGGAGAAGCCGACATAGCCGAGATAGAGAAAGGGCGGATGCAGAGCGAGGCCGGGATCCTGCAAGATTGGATTGAGCCCGGCCCCTTCCGCGGGCGTCTGCGCCAGAGTTGCGAACGGGTTCGACGTCATCAAGATGAAGCCGAGGAAACCTGCGCTGATCGACGCCTGAATAGCGAGCGCAAAGGAAAGAAGCCGCCCGGGAATTTGGTCTCCGCGACGCGCGGCGTATGCGCCGAAAAGCGCGAGGATGAGCGTCCAGAGCAACATCGAGCCTTCGTGATTGCTCCAGACGCCGGCGAATTTGTACAGAAGCGGTTTCGCCGTGTGCGAATTTTCCGCGACGAGGGCGAGCGAGAAATCCGACGTCGCGAAAGCGTAGCTCAGAGCGGCGAAAGCCGCGATGACGGCGGCGCAATGCGCGACGGCGACGCGCCGGCAGAAGACGTGAAGCGCAACGTCGCCGCGCCGCGCGAAGATGAACGGCGTTGCGCCCTGCACGAGCGAGAGCGTGAAGGCGAGCAGCAGGGCGTAGTGACCGAATTGGCTCGTTATCAATGGCTTGCCTATCCGTTGCGAAGCGACGAACAAGCCATGTCAATGCGGCGCGAAGCGGCGCCGCAATGGGTTCATCTCGTGACCCATCTCAGGCGTCTATAGGGAAGCTGCGCCTCGTCAATTCGAGGTCTTCACTTTCCGCCAGTCTTCCGGCGTATGGCATCTCTCGCACAGCCGTCCGAATGCGCCCTTATGCGCGTCCTGCTTGCCATGACAGTCGTAGCAGGCCATCGAAAGTTTCAGATTCGGGGAATTGACCGCCTTGTGGCAGCTTTCGCAAGCGACGCCTTCATGGCGCCCGATGAGCGGGAATTTCGTCTGGCGCGCATGATCGAAGCGCCAATGGCTCCAGCCTGACGTATCGTGACAGTTTTCGCATTTCGGCGAAGCGCCGAGGCGTCCCTTGTGCTGACTGTCCTTGTGGCAGCTTTCGCAGGCCGTCGGGAGCTTCAGCGTCGCGGGATTGGGCTCCTTGTGGCAGGCTTCGCAAGTCAGCTTCGTGTGTCCGCCCGTCAGCGGGTAATGCGCCAGCCGCGCATGATCATATGAGGCGGCGCGCCAGCTTTCGGCGTTGTGGCAGGTCCCGCAACGCGGCTCGGCGCCCAACCGTCCCTTGTGCTGAACGTCTTTATGGCATTGCTGGCAGGCTTTGGGCGTCTCCTTATAAGCCGGCGTCGCGTGACAATCCGCGCAAGGAACGGCGATATGTTTGCCGAGCAGCGGGAAAGCGGACTGTCCATGGTCGAAATGAATCTTGCGCCAGTCGCTCTCGCCGTGGCAGCGTTCGCAGCGCTCGCCGAGCGCGCCGTGATGTGCATCCTGCTCCTTGTGGCATGAGACGCAGCTCGTCTCCAGTTTCGCCGTCAAGGCGCCGACATGGCAAGCGTCGCATTTCGTATCGACATGGCCGCCACGGAGGGGGAAGCGCGTTCGTTCATGATCGAACCGCGCATCCTTCCATTTCTTCTCATTATGGCAGCTCTCGCACTTCTCGCCATAACGGCCGTTATGCACGTCCTGGAGACGGTGGCAGGAAACGCAGGACGTCGAAATATCCTTATAAGCCTCGCCGATGTGGCAGGTGGCGCAGGCGACGGCCTTATGGGCGTCTTTCAAGGGAAATTTCGTCTTGCCGTGATCATAGGCTTTGAGCGTCCGCCAGTTCGACGTCTCGTGACATGCTTCGCAAGCTTGCAACCGGCCCTTATGCGGATCGAGCTTCTTATGGCAGTCTAGGCATCGCGACGGCGTCTTGCGAAAGAAGGCCTGCGGCGCATGACAGCCGCCGCAGGCGACCGAGCGATGCGCGCCGAGCAGTGGATAGGCCGTCAGCGCATGATCGAACGTTTCACGGTCGAGCGAACGAATGTCGGCGTCCCGGCCCATATGGTCGGTATGACAGTGATTGCATTCCTGCACGCTCGCCAATCGGTCGCGCCCGTGGAAACGAACATGGTTCGTTCGATCCTGGGCGATCTCCTTGTGACAGTCGAGGCATAGTCTCGATTGCGAGGCGCGGGAAAAAGGCTCGTGACATTTAACGCATTCGCGCTCGAGCTTCTCGTGACCCTTTATCAGCGGCCCGGGGATAACGAGGCTTTCGACGAGATTGTCGGCATGCGCGCGAGAAATGCAGATCGCCAATGCGCCGCACAAGAACGCTATCCATACCGAAACTCGCAACGCGCCTTCGTCCCCTTCAGATAATCGACTAAGGGCCTTTTTCTTTGCGAAAGCGGCAATTGCGCGGCCGTTGCGTCACTTGAAGCGCGATCACGAAGGGACCCCACTATCGTCTCGCAGACTCCACAATCTTGCCGGGACGCCGGCAAGAAGCTCAGCATTTATGGGCGCAAGCCATTATGCGTAACGAAAGGGTCTCGCCTCATGCCGTCAGCCGCTCTGGTCGCTTATGGCGTCCCTCTGGCGTTTGCCTGGACGATGTATGTCGCAAAGCGCCAAAGAGTGGAGACGGAAAGCGAAGCCAAACGCGCGGAGGCGCGGGAGGCCGGACTTGTCGAGCCGCCGACTCTTCATCCAAAAATCGATCCGGCCCTTTGCATGGGCTGCGCGACATGCGTGCGGGCCTGTCCCGAAGGCGACATTCTCGGCGTGATCGACGGGAAGGCCGAACTGGTCGAGCCCGCCAATTGCATCGGCCACGGCGCATGCAAGACCGCCTGTCCCGCAAATGCGATCACGCTCGTCTTCGGGACGCAGACGCGCGGCGTTGAACTTCCGTCCGTCGATCCCGCCTTCCGCACCAATGTGCCGGGCGTCTACATCGCCGGAGAACTTGGCGGAATGGGGCTCGTGCGAAACGCCGTCGAGCAGGGACGACAGGCGATCGAGTCGATCTGCGGCGATGCGACGCCCGGCGACGACGCGGCGCTCGATCTCGTCATTGTCGGCTGCGGACCCGCCGGACTTGCCGCCAGCCTCGCCGCTAAGGAAAAGGCTCTGCGCTTCGTCACGCTCGAACAGGAGAAATTGGGCGGCGCCGTCGCGCATTATCCGCGCGGCAAGCTTGTGATGACGGCGCCCTTCACGTTGCCCTTGATCGGATCGTACAATTATCACGAACTCAGCAAGGAGGAATTGATCTCCATCTTCGAAGCCGCCGCTTCCAAGGTCCGCCTTCCAATCAAGGAAGGCGAACGCGTCGCGCAGGTCTCAAAATCGGGAGACGCTTTCGAGGTGCGCACGCAAAAGGACGCCTATCGCGCGCGCGCCGTCTTGCTGGCGCTCGGGCGACAGGGCACGCCGCGCAAGCTTGGCGCTCCGGGCGAAGAGCTTTCGAAAGTCATCTATCGACTGGTTGATTCTCAGCAATATCGAGGCCGCCGCGCGCTCGTCATCGGCGGCGGCGACAGCGCGCTCGAAGCGGCCTGCGCCCTCGCCGCCGAGCCCGGCGCGCAAGTGACGCTCTCCTATCGCGGCGACGCCTTCAATCGCGCCAAGCCCGCCAACAGGAAAAGACTCACAGCCTCGTCCTGCAGAACCCTGCTGCTGTCGAGCGTCGAGAAAATAGAGTCGCAATCGGTGACGCTGCGAGTCGGCGGCGTTACCGCCAGCGTCGCCAACGACGTCGTGATCATTTGCGCGGGCGGTCAAATGCCGACGGCGTTCCTGCGCGACATTGGCGTCGAGATCGAGACGAAATACGGGGTTCCGTGACGTGAGACTTGCGCCTTTCGCGCTTGCGCTCATCGTCGGCGCCGGAGCCCAAGCCGCCGCGAAGCCCGCTTCGTCCCCAGGCGCGGATGCGGCGGCGCTGCTGAAACGGGCGAATTTCCATCGCTCCGCCGCAAGCAAGGAGCAGGACCCCGCGCTCGCCTTTCGCTTCATGCGGGAAGCAGCGCAAAAAGGGCTTCCAGCCGCGCAATATGAGCTTGCGAAAATGCTGATCGAGGGACGAGGAGCGCCATTCGACGGGGACGCTGCGCGCGAATGGCTGCGAAAGGCTTCGGCGAAGGAAAGACGCGCGGCGGCGCTGCTCGTCAAAGTCACCGAGCGCCCGCCGCAACCGCCTCCGTCAATTCCAAAGCGGACGCTCCAATTGACGCCGCTCGCGCTGTCGCCGCAAGCGACGATCCGAAACGGCTCCGCCGGCGTTTTCGACGCGGCCGCCAGGGGCGACCTCCCGGCGCTCGTGGCTCTGTTGCGCGCGGGAGCTTCTATCGAAGCGCCCGACGCGAATGGCGTCACGCCGCTGATGGCCGCCGCCCGAGAGGGCCGCGTCGAATCTGTGCGGATTCTCCTCGAACGCGGCGCCGATTCAAATGCGCGAGATCGTCAAGGCGTCTCCGCGCTGCAATATGCAGTTCTTCACCGGCGGCCGGATGTCGCGTCGCTGCTGATCGCCACCGGGAAGATCGCAAAGACGTCGCTCGACGCCGCCATTTTCGCCGCTACGGCAAGTTGCGACGAAGTCTCGCTCGCGCGCTTGCTGGAGAAAGACGCCCGGCCGGCGCCGCGCAAGGATGGCGAGACCCCGCTGATGCGGGCGGCCGCAAACTGTTCTCCGGAAGCGACCGCGCGATTGGCGCAAGGCGACGCGATCGACGCCGCCGACAAAAACGGACGGTCGGCGCTGTGGATCGCCGCCGCGCGCGGCGCCGGCGAGGTTGTGGCGGCGCTGCATACGAAAGGCGCGTCATTGGAGACCGCCGATCGCGACGGCGTCGCGCCGCTTCTGGCGGCGCTTGAGCAGGGCCATGAAGAGACCGCCCTTTTGCTCATAGGCTCAGGCGCGAATATCGACCGGCGGACCGGCGCCGGCAAGACGCCCTTAATGCTCGCCGCGCATCATGGATTTGCGCGCGTTGTGGCGACGCTTCTCCGACGCGGCGCAGATCCCGACCGCCGGGATGAACAGGGCATGAGCGCCTTGATGGCCGCGGCGCGGAATGGTCACGCGGAAATTGTCGGCGCGCTCCTCTCGAAAGGGGCCGATCCGAAATTGCGCAACAAGAAGCGCGAGACCGCGATCGAACTTGCGGCCGATGAAAAGACGCGCAAGCAATTCACGAATTGACGCACGCATGAGCAACGCGGCGATCGCCCTTGCGCGAGGAGAGGCGATCCTCAATCCCGCTTCAAAAGATCGCCCCAGCCGAAACGATAGCTGGCCTGCGCGAAAAGCCCGATGCGGTTCACCTCATATTTCAAGAGCTGTCCATACATGTCCAGCGCATCCGCGCTGAGATGACGCCACTTCAGTCCGACGCCCAAAGACATCCGATCCGTAAAGGCGTATTTCATCGCCGTTTCGGCTTCGAAACCGCCGCCGCGGCCCTTTGCCGGGTCCGCGCCGAAGGTGAAATAATGCGTATCGGTCGCGCGCAGATAGGTCGAGGCCAAGGCGAATTCGCCGCTCCATGAGAGCTTGTCGGTCAAAGCCACGTCCAAAGCCGCGCCGACGCGAAAGGATTTGAAGTGATCGCGTTCACTCGCCATCCGGAACGTGTTCGAAATGGGCGGAAAGCAGACGGCGCCGAGGCCGATTTGTTCGCAGCCCTTGGCGTCGATCGCATCGAACCAGGATTGCCAGCCGACAAAGGCGCCGACCCTCATCCGCTCGCCCGTATAGATGTTATATCCAAGATCGATCGTTGCGGAGACGGTGCGGCCGGATGCGGCGCTTCGCGTCAATGATCCCAAATCGCCGATCGGATAATCGTGATCGAGCAAGCGGCCGGATTGAAGAACGCCCGCGTCGATATTCCCCTTCAGGAACACGTTTCGCAACAAGCCTTCACGCGCGTCGCCGCGAAAGAAAAGCTCCCCCGACTGCGCAACGAGACGATCATAAGAGAGAGAAGAGACTTTCAATGTCGGCGTGTCGCTCGCAAAATAATCGTAAGCGGTTCTTGCGCCGCCCAACCAGTAGCGCGCGCCGACTTCGAACAGATAGGCGGAGGAAAGCGCGGGCGCGGCGGCGGCGGGCCGCTCGCCCGCCGCTTTGCCTTCGGCATGCGTGGCGCCGAACATCGAAGCGAGACAGGGCGTCAGCCGCCCAACGCAATGCGCGATCCCGTCGCTGCCGAAATCGGAGCGCACGCCCAAAGTGAAGAAAAGATCGCGCGTCTGTCCGCGGAAATTTCCCGCCGCCGTATCGATCCATTTTGTGGCGAGCTCGGCTTCGATCGCGAGATTCCTCGTGACGAAATAGTCGAGAAGCAGCGACGGCAGGATCGTGGTTTCTTGCAGAGGCGCGTTGCGGTCCTCGCGATAGCCGAGCCGCAATCGCGGGCTCACACGAAACTGCTCGGTAAGAGGAAAGCGCGCGTCGAGATCGATGAAGTAGACATATGAATCGGCGAGGCGCGCGAAGCGCAGCGCGCCCGTATAGAGATCGCCAGGCGCGAAGATGTCGTTCGCGATGAGCTGGCCCGACACATAATATTCGCGCCCGAGCGGCTTGCTTCCGTCCACGCCGCCAGACGGCAATGTGCCGCTCACATAGGTGGTCGTCGCATCGAAATTGATCGAAAGCTTGTCGGTCAACGGACGCGTATAGCTCATCATCGCCGATTGGAAATAAGGCGTTCTGTCGATGGCGAAGCGGCGCACCTCGTCCTGCGATCTGAATTTCAGCATGTCGTAGAGCGTCAGGAAGGGCTGTCCCTGAAGAGCGTTGAAACTCGCGAGATAGGGAACGCGGCGGCGATCGAAAGAGCCTGCGACGACGGAGCCGTCCTCGAACGTATAGGAAGAAGAAATCGTGCCCGCATTGAACCGGTTGAAATGGATGTCGTAATCGACCATGCCCAGCACGGACAGGTTTTTGTTGAAATAGCGGAATTCCCCGCCGACCGCGCGACGGTCGAGAAGCGTTCGCATATTTTGCTGAATGGCGAAAAGGCTGACGTCGAGATTGGGCGTCAATCGAAGATCGACGCTTCCGCCCGCGAAAAAGCGGCCGTCTTTGAGCGGCGCATCGAAACGGCTGATATTGGCGGAACCCGCGACCGCGTTGAGGCGCAGCATCTGGCTCATTCGCCAGCTGACGAGGGCGCCGTCGAAACGACCGAGCACGCCGCCCGCATTGCGGGTCTGCCGCCCGATCCGCACCGAAAGGTCGAGCGCATCGAAGACCGTTTCGACATAGGCTTGCGACAGCCCATATTGATCGGAGACGACTTCTCCCGGCCGCATGCGATGCTCGTCCATGCCGGAAATCTTGATCTTCGTTTTGGCGTAAGGATGCTTGATGAAAATGAGCTGATCGAAGGTCGTCAGAAACGTGTTCTGATGCAGGCGATGCGCATCCGGATCGGCGGATGGGTTCGGCGCGATCGAAATGTCCTTCACCGCATTGTAACTGTCGTCCCGAATAAAATAGCTGCTCAGACTGCCGTTCATCGACCAGGCGACATCATCGGGATTCGTCGTGTCGCCTGGATTCGATGCGCTTTTCGTCGCCAGCATGGGCGGCGGCGCCGTTTCGGGCGGCAACGCGCCCAGACGCATTTTGACGCGCGCCGCGCCGTCGCCCTTTGGGTAGAAGCGCATATAATCCTGCATGGCGAGGCGCGCCTGCTGATAACGGCCGGCTTTTGCGAGCGCCTCGCCGAAAAGTTCGAGAATCTCCGCTGGGGGGATGGAGGATCCGCCGGCCAATGATTGCTCGAGCAGGGAAACGGCCTGAGCGTAGTGTTTGGCGCGAATGAATTCGCGCGCTTTCTCCAGCGCGCCTTCCGTCGACGGCTCGGCGACCGCGCGGCATGAAAGGATCGAAGCAACGACAAGCAACGAAACACAACGCAAACTGCGACCCACGCGACGCATCCGCTCTCCTTCGCGAAAAACCGATGCGTCTTGTGTGGCAAAGCTTTAAGGACAGAGGCGCGGAAACCTGTCGCCAAGTCTCGGTTTTTTCTTGGAAAAACGGCGCCCGGACTTCGTTCAGGCTCTGCGGCGGCGCATGGGCGCCGGCGCGATCAGCGGCCGGGACGGCGAAGGGTGGGCTGGCCCGCGTCGAAACTGAGGAAGCTCTTGTGACAAGCGTCGCAGGATTCCGAGGTGACGACATGCGTCGGCGGCTTGCCCTGCGCGTCGCGTCCATTGTGGCAGGAGAGGCAGGGGCCTTTTGCGGCCATATGATCGAAGCGCGCGCCCGAAAATGTCGTCGCGCCTCTATGGCAGGAATCGCAAGGCGCCTGCGTCATGACGTGACGCGGCGGCTTGCCCGTCGCATTGACTCCATTGTGGCAGGTCGCGCAGGGGCCGACCGCGCTTTGGTGATCGAAGCGGCCGGATCCCGCGGGCGAATCGGAGGCGAGACCGCGCCGTACGAAAGTCATCGGCAGGGGCGTCTTCGACACGCTGCCGGCATTCGCCGTGACGCCGACGGTGAAGCTCAATGTCGTATGGTGACAATCCGCGCAGGGCGCCGCCGTCGGAATATGCGTCGCGGACTTGCCGCGCGCGATGCGGCCGTCATGACAGGCGACGCATTTGGTCGACGCCTGCAAATGGTCGATCACCTTGATGTCGGAGAAAAGCGTCGTCTCGTGACAGCCCGCACATTTCAGCGAAGTCGGCGGATGGTTCGGCGATTTGCCGATTGTCCTGTCGCCATTGTGGCAAGCCGGACAAGCGTAGAGCGTATTCTTGAACTGGCCGTTGAAGTGACAAGCCTCGCAGGATGCCTGCGCATGCGCGCCCGTCAGCGGAAATTGCGTCCTGGCGTGATCGAAGGAACTCTTGAGCGGCTGTCCGAAGCTCGGCAGAAAATAGCCCCCGGGCGTTGTCGTCTGCGCATCGAGGCGCGTGGCGGAGGCGCAGAGGCACAAGCCGGCCGCAAGCAGCAAGACCAGGCGGCGAAGCGCAACATAGATGCAAGGGCGTGACGCGGCTCCCGACATAAGAGCCATGCCTTAAGCAGGGCACACGGCGCGATTGGAGCCGAATTGCGAAGATTGCGTGATCTTTGTTTATAAAAGACTTTTGCCTCATTTCAGGCGATTTGCCCGTGTGATCTCCACAGCGCCTGCGCCAGGGAGGGACGCCGCTTATGCCGCTTGCTTCCAACGCCGCCAATGTGCGGCGCGTGGTGACGCCGCTTATCGAATGGGCTCCGGCGCTCATCGCATTCTGCCTGACGGCCGTGCTCCTCGCGGGATGGCTTGCTAGCTATGACGAGCCGGTGACGCCGAAAGCGGGCCTGGGTTATTGGCTCGGAATCGCCGGCGCCTCCATGATGGCGCTTTCACTCGCCTACTATATTCGCAAGCGGCTCGCGACGGGCGCCAAATCAGCGCGCGCGCTTCCGTCATGGTTCAGGCTTCACGTCATAAGCGGCGTGGCGGGCCCGGCGCTTATCCTGTTCCATTGCAATTTCCGTCTCGGCGCCTTCAACAGCAATGTCGCATTGCTGTCGATGGGCGCCGTCGTCGCGAGCGGCGTGGTGGGACGTTATCTCTATCGCTTCGCCTATCATTCCGAGATGACGGCCCTCGAGCGCGTCTTCGCGGCATGGCGGCTCCTGCACGCGCCGCTCTGCGTCGTTTTGATCGTTTCCGCGCTCGTCCATATATGGGCGGTGCACAGATTCTAGTTCTGAGCCTGGAACTCCTCGGCGGCTTTGAACTCGTCGAGCGTCCAACCCCGTTCCGCCATGATCGCCTTTACCCAGTTCGGCGGATGCGGGCCCCGCCCGGACCAGGCGTCGCCCGTCGCATGATTCTTGAATTTCGCCATGCGCGGCTTCTGAGCGAGGCTGGCCGCGTCGTCCAATTGATCGGCGCCGATCTCGGGGAAGACTTCGCTGAGGCTCACGCCAGCCTTCTTCAGCTCGTCTTCGATCCTGGTCCGGAGGCGCCGCTTATTCGCTTCCTTGCGCCGCTCGGATTCCTCCTGCGCCCGACGGATCAGCGACAACAATTCAAGGTCCGACAAGCTGGCGAACTCGTCGTTCATCCGATCGTCTCCACGGAGTTTCCGAAAGACCTGTTCCTAGCCCAGCGCCGTTCAAAATCCAACAGCGGACAGGCGCCCGCAACAGGCCGAGTAAATCAAGGACAAGTAAATCAAGGGCAAGTAAATCACTGATTTGTGGCGGTCCCGACAGGATTCGAACCTGTGACCTTCGGTTTAGGAAACCGCTGCTCTATCCTGCTGAGCTACGGGACCGGCTGATTTAACTCGCTCAATAGCCATAACCATTGAAATTCCAGCGAGCTAGCAGAGCGTTGACAGGCCGGGAAACCGGCTTCGCCAGACGCCTGTGCGTAGGGTTAGCACACATGAGTCGCGCACGCATCTCTTTCGTTCCGGCGTCCCGCGGAGCCGACGCAGGCGCCTCTCCATGCTATGATTGCAGAGTTGCGCCGACCTATGACGGTTGAGAAGTTACGATTACGGGAAGACGCCATGTTCGAATCCGCGCGCCTGCCGCATGTCATGACCAGGGAGGAATTCGCCGCCGCCGAGGCGCGGTTGCGGGAGCGGCTGCTCGACGCTCAATTCGAGGTGGCGGAGCAAAAACGCGCCGCGATCATGGTCTTGATCAATGGCTCGGACGGCGCGGGCAAGGGCGAAGTCGTCAACCGGCTCTATGACTGGCTGGACGATCACCTCGTCGAGACGCTCTCTTACGGCGAACCCACCGACGAGGAGCGGGCGCGGCCGGGGGCGTGGCGCTATTGGCGCGACATGCCCGCAAAGGGCCGCATCGGCCTTGTGCTCGGCTCCTGGCACCATCGCCTCTTGCGCAACCGGGCGCTGCGGCGGCTCGACAAAAACGCCTATGACAACGCTCTCGAGGAGATGATCCGCTCCGAGGAGATGCTCCGGCTCGAAGGCGTGCATCTAATCAAAATCTGGTTGCAGATGGATGATGCGGAGGCGCAGAAGCGGCTGGCGAAGCTGCGCGAGTTCGATGGCGCGCTGCGCCGCCCGGCGGTGATCGAATGGGCCGAGTTCGACGCGCCGAAAGCACGCGCGCGGCTCATCGACGCGGCCCTGGAGATGATCGAGAAGACGTCGACGGGGGGTGCGCCCTGGGCGGTGGTGCCGGCGTCGGACCCGCGCTATCGCGACGCCGCCGTCGGCGATCTGCTGCTTCAGACGCTTCAGCAGGCCGCCGCCGGAGCCGAGCCCTCGCACCGGACGCGCGCCATCGCCGCGCCGGCCTCGGCCCTGCCGCGGCCGAGTCTCGTCTCCGCGCTCGATTTGTCGAGAAAGCACGACCCGGACGCCTATGCGCAGGAACTGCGCGCGCTCCAGCGTCGCCTCACCGAGGCGACGACGGCGAAGGGCTTTCGCGACAGCGGCCTGGTCCTCGTTTTCGAAGGCAATGACGCCGCGGGCAAAGGAGGAACCATTCGCCGCGTTCGCGAGGCGCTCGATCCACGGCGTTTTCGAGTCCATGGGGTCGCCGCGCCGACCGACGAAGAGCGGGCGCGTCCCTATCTGTGGCGTTTCTGGCGCAACGTCCCCCGCCGGGGCGACGTCGCCATCTTCGATCGCAGCTGGTACGGCCGCGTCCTGGTGGAGCGCGTCGAAGGCTTCGCCGCGCCCGAAGATTGGATGCGCGCCTATCAGGAGATCAACGATTTCGAGCGCCAACTGGGCGAGACCGGCTATCTCGTCGTCAAATTCTGGCTCGCCATCTCGCAGGAGGAGCAGTTGCGGCGCTTCCAGGATCGCGAGGAAAAACCCTTCAAACGCTACAAGCTCACGCCCGACGACTGGCGCAACCGGGAAAAATGGAGCCTTTACGAAGCGGCGATGACCGAGATGATCGATCGCACCAGCTCCCGCCTCGCGCCCTGGACAATGGTGGAGGCCAACGACAAGAAATATGCGCGGCTGAAAGTCTTGCGCACGATCGTGGAACGGCTCGAGGCTTGAGCGCGTTAATTTCGTCGCGGGCGTCTCTCAACAGGTTTTGCGGCGACCGTGGAACACAGCCGAACCCCTATATTGACCAACTCATAATTTGAAACGGTCAGCGCATGCCTCTCGTCGACACATTTTTCGAGTCGGACGGCGTCGGGGAGTTTTCCCTCGCCAATCTATCCCTGATCATGGTCAATGACCGGAAGCGCCTCGACGAGGTCGAGCCGGAAACCGACGAGGAGCGCCTCGACGCCTGGCTCGCGGACACGGCCTATTTTCACGAGCTGCGGCATTATCACGACCTTGTCGGAAGCGTTTGTGGTCTCCACACCTTCCTCGAAAGCACGGCATGGGTGGATCGCATCCTGACGGCGCTGGCGGAGAGCGAAGGAGAGATCACAGTTCCGATCCGCAAGCGTCAGCCGGATTCGGCGATCGCGACTCTGCATCGGAGCTATAAGCGTTTCATGGACGTTGTTATCGGCGATGGAGAAATACGCCCTGCGCCAGATGATTCTGAACTACGCCATTCGATAGTGGAGTTCGCCTCCGAAGATCCGCCCGTTACGACCAGATATCCTCTGGCTCCCATACCTAAGCAAAATGGCCTGACCGGAGAATTCGAGGAATTTGCGCATCCGGTCGGGTTGCGGGCGCTGATGGAGCTGACCGCCACCGAGATTCAATTCGTGCTTTCAGCGGTCGGCGCCGGAAAAGATGAAGATGACATGGCTCCGCGGGCGTTGCGCTACCTCGATCTGTGCGGCCGGCTCTTTCGAGGCGGCTATACGCGATATTTCTCGGCGAGACTGATCGCGGAATATGATCGGATGCAGCGTAGGGGACTGCCCCCCGCGCGAACGACGCCTCCAATGGCGATGCTTATGCCGATCGCACAGACGGCGCTGGATTTCTCGGGATATCAGGCGATAGCGACGCCATGGGGCGGGCATAGCTGGGAGTTCGAACATCCCGGTCTCGCCTATTTTCATTTTCTGGGAGAACTGTCGGCCGAGTTGGAGAAGAAATCGCTGACCGAGATCGCCAACGCCGTGTCGAAGGCTTGCGTCAACGCCTCTTATGACGACTATCTCGCCTCCTATGTCAGACGCCTTGAAGAAGGCCGGGAACATATGCCGCAAAGGCTGTCGCCAGAAGCGGCGACCAACGGAATTGTGCGCTATATCCGCAAGGCGGTCGTCAACGAGCATCTGGTGTTGATGAGAAGCAAAAGAGATCATTTGCAGAGCTGGCTTCATCCTTATGATTATCTCGAAAACTGCGACAAGCTGCCCTTGCCTCCGCTACGTTTCGTCAGCGGCGAATTCAGAGTTCGCAGGGAAGACATGGACGGCGTCCAGTTCGTCATCTGGACGTTTCTGATCGCCTTTGTCGAAGGCATTCTGGAACATGGCGAAGTGCGCTGCCCCATTCGACATCACATGCGCGCTGCGGGACGATTCATGGCGTTTCCGGACATTGAGCGCGCCTTGCCCCGGACGAGTTGCACGGCTTACATCGATAGCTCGGCTTGCGGCGCCTATAACGGCGCATTTGCTTCAACCCAGCCGATGGCTTGCCCTTTCGCGTATCTGACGCAAAAGTTCATAAAAGAATGGGGCCGCAACGTGACATTCAGGGGAGGATAGGATCTTGGAGCTCACCGACAAGCAAAAGGCTTTGATCGATACTTACGACGGCTACAGCCTGTCCGAGTTGTTCTCGCTCATCGGCAACGAAGTTGCTGAAAAAAACGACGCCGCCTTGAATGATCGTTACGTCTTTGGAACGCCGAATGCGCAAGCGCGCGGGCGAAAGGTCGTCGAGGACGCGCGCGTGCTTTTATGCGCCAGGCACAAGCAGCTGACGGCTTTCGCCGCGCGCAACAAAGGCGCTTTGGATCAGGCCGAATGGGTCGCCGCGATTCTCGATTTCCTGCTGACGAATGCGGACCTCCACGGATTGCCGCCTTTCTCAGTCGCCGTTGCGCTTGGGAAATTGTGCAATCGGCAGATAGAACATCTGTGTCGCGAATGACCCGCCCCCGCCTTCCGTCACGGGCGGCGTCTTGATCTTGAGCGCCGCAAGCTTCGCGACAGTCGGCGAGCCTAATCTTTGCAGGCGTCATGTTCAGGAAGACCCTTCCTATCGGGAAGGAGAGACGCGTTGCGAGGATCGAGATGCAGGGGAAAGACGCCCTGGCGCTGCTGAATTTTTCCGACGACGAATTCATCGCCGCCGCGGGACCGGCGGTCTTACGCCTCAAGCTTATCGAGGCGAACCATCTGGCGGAGAGCCGCCGCCTGCCTGAGGATATGCGACAGGCCGCGCGGCGCGCCGCGATCGAACTGCGCGCGCTCATCGCGGAGCGGCCCTGCGTTTCGCTGATCGATCATGCGGCGAAACGGTCTCTGGAAGACATGCGACCGTCGGGCGGGACAGCGTGCAGCGTCAGCGCCGTCGCCGGTCAGGCATGACGATGGTCGCGCGTGAAGACGCGGCGCCGCGTCCCGCTTGAAACGGCTAAACTTTCTCGCCCAGCCGCTTTTCCCAGTCGAGCGCCTGACGCACGATCTCGTCGAGATTGTCGTGCTGTGGCTTCCAGCCGAGAATGTTGCGCGCACGCTCATTGGAAGCGACGATCGCGGCCGGATCGCCGGGCCGGCGGGGCACATATTCCACTTTAAAATCCACGCCGCTGATGCGCTTGACGGCCTCGATCACCTCGAGAACCGAGAAACCCCTCGCGTAGCCGCAATTGGCGACGAGACTCTCGCCGCCGCCGCGCAGATGGCGCAAGGCGTCGATATGGGCGCAAGCGAGGTCAGTGACCTGAATGTAATCGCGCACGCAGGCGCCGTCCGGCGTCGGATAATCCGTGCCGAAGACCTGCATTTTGGGGCGCTTCCCCAGCGCCGTCTGCGCCGCGACCTTTATGAGATGAGTCGCGTTGGGCGTCGACTGCCCCGAACGCCCCTTCGGATCCGCGCCCGCGACGTTGAAATAACGCAAGGCGACATAGGCGAAGTCATACGCCCGCGCAGCGTCCTCCAGCATCCATTCCACCATGAGCTTGGAGCGCCCGTAAGGCGAGACGGGCTTTAGAGGCTCGTCTTCCGTGACCGGCAGATGGTCCGGATCGCCATAGACCGCCGCTGTGGAGGAGAAGATGAAATGCTTGACGTCGCAGCCTATGGCGGTGGCGATCAGCGTGCGCGCTTTCGCCGTATTGTTGAGATAGTAGCCCAGCGGATCAGCAACCGAATCCGGGACCACGATCTTGGCGGCGAAGTGGATGATCGCGTCGACGGCGTACCGGCCGATGGTCTCGGTGACGAGGTCCTCGTCGCTGTCGTCGCCGACGACAAGCGGGACGCCTTCGGGCACCGCCCAGCGGAAACCGGTCGAGAGGTCGTCGAGCACGACAGGCTTCTCGCCCGCGTCCAACAATTCGAGCACCGTATGGCTGCCGATATAGCCGGCGCCCCCCGTCACTAAAACGGCCATGTTCCCTTCCTATCCTTCATCATACGAAATTAACGCGGCAACCTTAAAAAACAGGAACTCGCGGACGAAGTTCGCCCTTTCGCGATTTGCCGCGTCTTTCGCCACCTCACACTCTCCAAGCGGACTCTCATGACCAAGCGCATTCGCAAAGCGGTTTTCCCCGTCGCCGGCCTCGGCACCCGTTTCCTTCCGGCGACCAAAGCCGTGCCGAAGGAAATGCTCACCGTCGTCGACCGTCCCGTCGTTCAGCACGTCGTCGACGAAGCCCGTGAAGCCGGCATCGAGCATTTCGTATTTGTTACAGGACGCGGCAAGGCGGTCATAGAGGACCATTTCGACATGGCCTATGAACTTGAGGACACCTTGCGCCGCCGTAACAAGACCAAGGAATATGACGCTCTCATGGCGGATCTGCCCCCGGCCGGCGCCACGAGCTTCACCCGTCAGCAGGCGCCTCTCGGCCTCGGCCACGCTGTCTGGTGCGCGCGCGAGATCATCGGCGACGAGCCTTTCGCCGTGCTGCTGCCCGACATGATCACCCTGCCCGCCGCCGGCAAGACCGCCCGCTGCCTCGCGCAGGCTGTCGAAGCCTATGAAAAACATGGTGGAAACATCATCGCCGTCGAAGAGGTGAAGCCGGAGGAGACGCATCAATACGGCGTCGTCGCCACCGGCGAGGACTATGGCTCCAGCTTCGAGATCACCGGCATGGTCGAGAAGCCGCCGCAGGGCGCGGCGCCGAGCAATTACATTATCTCGGGCCGCTACATTCTCGAGCCGAAGATTTTCGAACTGCTCGAAAAGGGAGAGAAGGGCGCGGGCGGAGAGATCCAGCTCACCGACGCCATGATCCATCTCGCCAAGGAGCGTCCCTTCCACGGCGTGCGCTTCGACGGCCGCACCTATGACACGGGTTCGAAGCTCGGCTTCCTCGCCGCCAATATCGCCTTCGGCCTCGCCCGCGGCGACATCGCCGAGGGGCTGAAGGCGGAGATCAGGAAGCTCCTGGGCTGATCGGGAGCTTGCCGGCGAATTCGGAAGGCGCCCGCGGGCGCCTTCCTGCGTCGCGCGATTGGTTTAAAGCATTCTCGGCTTCGTCGCCGCTATCGCCGCCCTGCGGCCCATCTTAAAATGGCGATCTGGACGCAGAGCGCGGCGAAGCGCGTATTCCAGTTCAAGAAAAAGGCGCAAGGTTCGTTCGGGTCGCCGCAGGCGAACGCGGATTCGAGCGGGCGGTCGGCGAGCAGGCCAGCGAGCGGACCCAGCGGGAAAGAAATCGCCGCCATGCCCAGCCGGGCGAAGCGGCCGACGGCGCGCAGCCTGTCGCCTATGTCGTAATCGTCATATGCGTTGACGTAGACGCTGAGCAGAACGAGCGCGGCGGCGATGGTCGCGACGGCGTAGAAGAGCCAGATTTTGCGGGCCATCTTCGCCCCGCGGGAGCGGCCTTACCCCTTCTTCGGGCGGATGCGGATGATCACGTCGCAGCCCACGATCTCCATGCCCTCGGGCGGCGCCGGAAGGCGGGAGAATTCGACCGAGCCGTCGGCGGCGTCGAACATGCGGCCCGTGGCCTCGTCCATGAAATGGTGATGCGGCGAGGTGCGGGTGTGGAAATAGGTGCGCGGACCTTGCACGGCGATTTCGCGCAACAGGCCCGCTTCGGCGAACTGGTTGAGCGTGTTGTAGACCGTCGAAAGCGACATCGTCAGCCCGGCCTCGCGGGCCTCGGCGTGCAGCGCCTCTGCGCTCACATGGCGGTCGCCCTTGCCGAAAAGCAGCTTGCTCAGCGCCAGCCGCTGAACGGTCGGACGCAGGCCGGCGTTGCGCAGCCGGGTCTTCGGATCAACCGGGACGCCTGCGGGCTGCTCGCGCAGTCGGCGGGAATTGTCGAAACTCCGGGCTATAGGCTGATGCGTCATTTTAAGGCCGACAGCGAGATATCTCGCCCCCTGAAACAGTGTAGACATCAGTAGACGGCAGCGCGGCTGGCCTGTCAAATGTCTCAATATGTAAGATTTCCAAACAAGCGGCGCCGGCATGACGATGAAGAGACAAGATTTTCCCCTCGCGGCGCTCGACCGCCGGCGCGCGCTGATCGGCCTGGCGCTTGGCGTCTTCGCAGCGGCGCGTCCGGCGCAGGCGGAGGATTTCGCCGGTTTTCTTCAGGGTCTCTGGCCGCAGGCGCAGGCGGCGGGCGTCTCCCGCGAGACCTTCGAGGCGGCGGTTTCGGGCCTCTCGCCGGAGCCCGGCGTGCTGGCGAAACCAAAGGCGCAAGCCGAATTCACCATTTCCATCCCCGCCTATCTCGCCGGAATAGTGACAAATGGTCGCGTCTCGCGGGGCCAGTCGGTCGCCGCGGAGCTTGCCGGACCGCTCAATCGCGCGGCCGCCCGCCACGGCGTCCCCGGCGAGATCATCGTCGCCATTCTCGGGGTCGAGAGCAATTTCGGAACGGCGACCGGCGGAGCCGACGTCTTGAAAGTTCTGGCGACGCTCGCCTGGAAGGGCCACCGCGCCGAGACCTTCATCGAGGAATTCGTCGACGCCCTCGTCATGCTGGAGAAGGGCTACGCGACGCGCGGCCAGTTGAGAGGCTCCTGGGCGGGGGCGATGGGCCAGCCGCAATTCATGCCCTCGGCCTATCTGAAATTCGCCGAAACCGACGACGGCGCCGGCGCGCCCGACATCTGGCGCTCGCATGCCGACGCCATCGCCTCGATCGCCAATTTTCTCGCCAAGTCCGGCTGGATCGCGGGGCTGCCGGCCGTCATGGAGATCCGCCTGCCCGACGGCTTCGACTATGCGTCCTTCGACCTCGATTTCCCCCGCTGGCGGGCGCTGGGGGTCGCGCGGGCGGATGGCGGCGCTCTTCCCTCGAGCGGCGCGGCGAGCCTCTATCTTCCCGCCGGCGCGAGCGGTCCAGCCTTCCTCATCTCCGATAATTTCGAGGTGATCCGGCAATATAACACCTCGGACGCCTATGCGATGTCGGTCGCCGTCCTCGCCGAGCGCATCGCCGGCCGCGACATGCCGGTCGCGTCCTGGCCGAAGGTCGCGCCGCTCTCGACCGCCGACGTCAAGGCGATGCAGCAGCTCCTGACGCAAAAGGGGCATTATCGCGGGACGATCGACGGAAAGCTGGGCCGCACCAGCCGCAACGCCGTGCATGCCTTCCAGCTCGCGGAGGGGATTCAGCCGGCGGACGGCTTTGCGACGAAGGAGATTTTGGCGCGGCTAAGGGGGAAGTGAGCCCTGGCCTCGTCATTGCGAGGAGCGCAGCGACGCGGCAATCCAGGGGCTGCACGCGGCTCTGGGTTGCTTCGCCTATCTACGAAGTCGGGTATACCCGACTTCGAAAACAAGCTCGCAATGACGGCCTGATGCGGGCTCACCGCACCGGGGCGGAGACGAAGCCGAAGGCGACGCGGGTCAGCATGTCGGCGCCGAAACGTTCTTCCGCGCGGCGCACGGTCTGCCCGCCGAGGCTGCGGTAGAAAGCCAGCGCCTTTTCATTATCCGCAAGCGCCCAGACGATGGTCGAGAGATAGCCGTGCTCGGCGAGCTCCCGCCGCGCCGCCGCGAAGAGGCGGCGGCCGAGTCCGAGGCCCTGATGCTGCGGCGACAGATAAATCTCGAAGATTTCGCCCGAATAGGGCATGGACGGCACGCGGTTTCGTCCATAGGTCGAATAACCGACGATCTGCTTGTCGAAATCGAGAACGAGCAGGCCCGTGCCCCGCATGATGGCGGAGTGCCACCAGGCCGGGCCGCGCCGCGCGATCATCCGCTCGAGCTCCACGCCGGGAATCACGCCGCGATAGGCGTCCCGCCAGGACGCGTCATGGACGCGCGCGATTTCCTCGGCGTCGCCGGGCCGCGCATGGCGAATGGAGAAGGCGGTTTTGACCATAAGCAGGATGTTAGGTCTCCTATCGGCCTTTCGGCAAGAGGCCCGAACGGTCGAAAGCGTAAAAAAACAAATGCGGTCCGGTTTAATTTTTGTTAACGTTGCAGCGCGTCAATCGCATGCGCGTCTGCTTGCCTGCTGCGACGCGATTGCTTATTCTGCATGTGACTCGGCGATTTCCGAGGAAGCGGGGAATTTATCGTGGCCGTGATCGCCGCCACATATGGAGCCGAAAAGGCGTGCGAGCTGCGCGGCGCGACATGCGCCTGCGCCGCCGCGTCTTCGCGCGCGCTCGGCCTGCTGCTTCTTCGTCGCCCCTGACCGCCCGCAGGGCTTTGAGCCCAGGCCTTCAGGGGATGCGACGCAACCAGATCCTGCCCGAAACACGGGCGCAGCAGCTTCCAGAAAGATTCCCCATGACCCATTCCGCGAACGGCTCCAACACTAGCGAGCGCGTCGTCATCTTCGACACGACCTTGCGCGACGGCGAACAATCCCCCGGCGCCTCCATGACGCTGGAGGAGAAGCTGGAAGTCGCCGATCTGCTCGACCAATTGGGCGTCGACATTATCGAGGCGGGTTTTCCCATCGCCAGCCCCGGCGATTTCGAGAGCGTCGCGGAGGTCGCGCGCCGCGTGAAGAACGCCTCCGTCGCCGGTCTGGCGCGCGCTTCCGACAAGGACATTGACCGCTGCGCGGAAGCGCTGCGCGAGGCGAAACGTCCGCGCATCCACACCTTCATCTCCACCTCGCCCGTTCATATGAAATACAAGCTCCAGATGGAGCCCGAGCGCGTGCTGGAGCTGGTGGCGTCGTCCGTCACCCGCGCGCGCAATCACGTCGCGGAAGTGGAATGGTCGGCGGAGGACGGCACGCGCACCGAGATCGACTTTTTGTGCCGCTGCGTCGAGACGGCGATCAAGGCGGGCGCCTCGACGATCAATATTCCCGATACGGTGGGCTATACGACGCCGCAGGAATATGAAGCCCTCTTCCGAACCGTGCGCGAGCGCGTTCCGAATGCGGACAAAGCGATCTTCTCGGTGCATTGCCATGACGATCTGGGCTTGGCCGTCGCGAATTCCCTGGCCGGCGTGCGCGGCGGCGCGCGTCAGGTGGAATGCACCATCAACGGGCTGGGCGAGCGCGCCGGCAACGCCGCGATGGAGGAGGTCGTCATGGCGCTGAAAACGCGCCCCGACATCCTGCCCTATCACACCAATATCGACGCGAAGCTGCTGACGCGCGCCTCGAAGCTCGTCTCGGCGGTGACGTCCTTCCCGGTGCAGTACAACAAGGCGATCGTCGGCCGGAACGCCTTCGCGCATGAGAGCGGCATTCATCAGGACGGCATGCTCAAAAATGCGCACACATACGAGATCATGACGCCCGAGAGCGTCGGCGTCTCGAAGACCTCGCTCGTCATGGGCAAGCATTCGGGCCGCCACGCCTTCCGCGAGAAGCTGAAGGAGCTGGGTTATGATCTGGGCGAAAACCAGCTCAACGACGCCTTCAACCGCTTCAAGGACTTGGCCGACCGCAAGAAGTTCGTTTACGACGAGGACCTGATCGCGCTGGTCGACGACGAGATCGTCACCGCGCATGACCATATCAAAGTGCTCGCGCTGATGGTGATGGCCGGCACGCAGGGTCCGCAATCGGCGGCGCTGACGCTGGACATTGATGGCGACAAGGTCACGCATCAGGCGACCGGCAACGGCCCGGTCGACGCCATCTTCAACGCCATCAAGGCGCTGGCGCCGCATGAGGCGACGACGCTGGAGCTCTATCAGGTCCACGCCGTCACCGAAGGCACGGACGCGCAGGCGGAAGTCTCGGTGCGCCTCTCGGAAGACGGCAAGTCCGTCACCGGCCGCGGCGCCGATCCGGACACGCTCGTCGCCTCGGCGCGCGCCTATGTCTCGGCGCTCAACAAGCTGATCGTGAAACGCGGCCGCGCCAGACCCGAGGCCATGCAGGCGGTGTGACGCAGGCGTTTTGATCGGCGGAGACGGAGTCGCGCGGCTCCGTCTTCGTCTGATCCGGCTCTTCCCGTTCAGCGTTTCTCGATCGGCACATAATCGCGCGGCCCCGCGCCGGTATAGAGCTGACTCGGATGGCCCATGCGCGAATTCGGGTCCTCGATCATCTCCTTCCACTGCGCGAGCCATCCGACCGTTCGCGCGACCGCGAACAGGGCCGGAAACATGGCGGTCGGGAAGCCCATGGCGCGCAAGATGAGCCCCGAATAGAAATCGACATTGGGGAACAGCCGCCGCTTGATGAAATAATCGTCCGACAGGGCGACGCGCTCCAGCTCGTGCGCCACGTCGAGCAGCGGATCGCTGACGCCGAGCTGGTCGAAGACCTCATGCGCGGTGCGCTGCATGATTTTCGCGCGCGGATCGTAATTCTTGAAGATGCGGTGGCCGAACCCCATGAGGCGAAAGGGATCGCCCTTGTCCTTGGCGCGCGCGATAAAGTGCGGAATGCGCTCTGGCGCGCCAATCTCTGACAGCATTTTGAGCACCGCCTCATTCGCGCCGCCATGCGCCGGCCCCCAAAGGGAGGCGATGCCCGCCGCGACGCAGGCGAAGGGATCGGCGCCCGACGACCCCGCGAGACGCACGGTCGAGGTCGAAGCGACCTGGGCGAGATCGGCATGCAGGATGAAAATGCGATCCAAGGCCCGCGCGAAGACGGGATTGACGCGATATTCCTCCGCCGGAACGGCGAAGCACATGCGCAGGAAGTTCGAGGCGTAATCGAGATCGTTGCGCGGATAGACGAAGGGTTGGCCGATTGAATATTTATAGGCCATGGCGGCGAGCGTCGGCGCTTTCGCGATCAGGCGCATCGACGCGATCATGCGCTGCATGGGATCGGTGATGTCGGTCGAGTCGTGATAGAAGGCCGACAATGCGCCGATAGAGGCCACCATGATCGACATGGGATGGGCGTCGCGGCGGAAGCCCTGGAAAAACCGCGCCATCTGCTCATGCACCATCGTGTGGTGGGTGACGCGATAATCGAAATCGGCCTTCTCCTCGGCGGTCGGAAGCTCGCCATGGAGAAGGAGATAGCAGACCTCCAGATAATCGCCGCGCTCGGCGAGCTGGTCGATCGGATAGCCGCGATGGAGAAGCACGCCGGCCGCGCCGTCGAGAAAGGTGATCTTCGACTCGCAGCTTGCGGTGGACATGAATCCCGGATCGAAGCTGAACAAGCCGGATTGCGCCGCGAGCGCGCGCATGTCGATGACGTCGGCGCCCATCGTTCCCGTCATGATTGGGAGATCGACGATTTTTTCGCCAATGTGAACGGAGCCCTTCGCCTGCGTCATGGACCGGCCTCGCGCTCTATAGGTTTTGCCAACGAAGCCGATGCAATTTTTGCACCGCAATATGAGGCGGCGCCAAGCAGACCGGGGTCAGAATCGCGTCTGCAGCCGCAGCGCCATATAGGTCGCGCGCGGGCGATTGACGGTCCAGGGCTCCACGATCTGCAGATCGCCCGTCAGCCGAAGCCAGGGCGTGATCGCCCAATTATAGAAGGCCTCGATCCCGCCTTCGCTGCGTCTGTAGAGACCGCGCTCGGCGAGACCCGAGAGCAGCGGCGCCGTCAGCCCATAATGAAAGAAGCCGACGCCCCATTGGTCATTCACGCGGCCGGGCAGAAGATTATTGCCCGCAAACCCGGCGAGAGCGCTCCAGCGCACGGGATTCGGGTTGCCGTCGGAGAGCGTCGCCAGGGCGAAGAGGCCCCAGCCCGCCGCCGGATTGTCCGCGCTCTGCACGAGATATTGCTGGACCGCGTAGGAAGCCAGCCAGAAGCCTTTCCTGGTGACGCCCACGAGCGAAGCGAGCCGCGCGCGCAACGCGCCGATGTCGTCGAGATCGAATCCGCGCGCATTGCTGTAGCCGCCGCGGATGGTGTGGAAGCCGCGCAGCCCCGCGATCTGCGTCGGAACCGTCACGCCGCCGACGACGCCGACGCCGCGCTCGAAGGGCCGCTCGAGCACGCGCGGATTGGCGGCGTTGCGGGGGTCCGCGAAAGCGAGGGTGAAGGTTGCGACGTCGGTTTTCAAGGTCGCGATGCCGCCCAGAATATAGGGCGGCGACACGATGAGCCTGTCCGCCACCGTGCCCGGAGAGGCGACGCCGATTCCGGTCGAAGGAAGCGCGAAGGCGCGGTTCATGAAAGTATCGAGTCCGCCGCCGCCGATGAGCGGCGTCTGGGCGGCGAGCGTCATGGTGTTGAACTTGCCGACGCTTACGGAAAGCTGATTGCTCATCTGCTGCGTGACGACGAGCGAAAGCGCCGAGTGATAATTGTCCTGCGCGACGAAAGCCTGCGCCGCGCTGACGGGAACGAGCGCGTAATCCTTCTGATTGATGTTCAGGCCGATATAATGCTCATATTGCGCATTGACGCGCAGCCCCCGCCAGAGGCCGAGCTTCTCGGCGTCGATCTTCAGGAAAGCGTCGAGCTTGCCGCCATAGCGCGACACGCCGTCATTCGCGCCGGCGGCGACGCCCTGGAAGAATTGCGTGACCCAGATGTCGGCGTCGATCCCGAAGCGGCGCAGTTCCGCCTTCGGTCCATTCGGCAGATCGCCCAAGGATTTCTGTACAGGAAGCGAGAGCGACTCCTCGGCCCTCGCGGCTTCGCGCCGCTCCTTCGCCGCCGCGCCATGAACGGCGAGAAGGAAGGCGAGCGTCAATCCGGAAAATTTGAATAGCCGCCTCACGGTCGCGTCCCGAGCAGAATCGCACGCGGTCAGATTGACCGCTTCCACTCGGGCTCACAATGACGCGGACGCAACAGAGGCGAAAAAGAAGCGGGCGCCGAACGGCCAACTGCTCGCCTTGCAATCGCCCCATCGAGCCTTAACTCTTTGAGGCGCCGACGGAGCTGGATTCGTCGGAGAAAAACGGCCCGAGCGCGGATGTACCGACGGGTCGTTTTTCGCATTGGACGCGCTCATGGATGCGCGCAGCGGCGGCGCCCCGTCACCAGCGACGCCAGCCGCGATGCCAGCCATGCCGCCAGCCACGGCCCCATCCATAGCGGCCGTGATAATGGCCCGCATAGGTCCACCAGCAGCGATAGCGATTGCAGACGCGCACGGCGTGCGCTTCTTCGGTCGCGGGCGCAAGACCAATATCGGCGACGGGCATGGCGGACGCCGAACTGGATGCGAGCGCGGAGAAGCCGCAAGCGAAGACGGCGCAGACGACGAGTTTTGCAGAAGCGTTCATCACGATCATCCTCTCTGCAAGGCCGCCGCTCACTCAAACGCTCAGCGGCGGAAAGGGCAAGAAACGCGCAATTTGACTCACTGCCTGTTCGGCGCATGCGCGATGGACGGAACCTGTCGCGCTACGCCTTTCTTTCAAGCCCTCGCGCGACTGGCCGCTATTTTCGGCTGCGGCCCAACTCCTTCTCCAGAGCGACGATGCGCGTCGTCGTGCGCAGAACCGTGTCCGGATTCAGGCTGATCGAATCAATGCCGAGGCGCACGAGGAACTCCGCCATTTCCGGATAATCGGACGGCGCCTGCCCGCAAATGCCGATGTGGCGGCCATTGCGCCGCGCGCCCTCCACGGCGAGGGCGATCATCTTCTTCACGCCCGGATCGCGCTCGTCGAAATCGAAAGCCACGATTTGGGAATCGCGATCGACGCCGAGCGTGAGCTGGGTCAGGTCATTGGAGCCGATCGAAAATCCGTCGAAATGTTTCGAAAATTCGTCAATCAGCATCACATTGTTCGGAATTTCGCACATGACATAGATTTCGAGTCCGTTCTTTCCCCGTTCGAGGCCGAATTCGCTCATGAGGGCGATGACTTTGGCGGCCTCGTCGATACGACGGCAAAACGGAATCATCAGCCTTACATTCGTCAGCCCCATATCCTCGCGCACGCGTTTCATCGCGGCGCATTCAAGCGCGAAGCCCTCGCGATAATCGGGATGCGCATATCGCGAGGCGCCGCGGAAGCCGATCATCGGGTTCTCTTCGCCGCCCTCGAAGGCGCGGCCGCCGAGCAGCGTGGCGTATTCATTGCTTTTGAAATCGGACATGCGCACGATGACGGGCTTGGGATAGAACGCCGCCGCGATCGTCGCGACGCCCTCGGAAAGGCGTTCGATGAAGAAGGCGCTCGGACTCTCATATTGCACCGTGAGCTTTTCGATCTCGGCGCGTTCTTTCGCGTCGAGCCGCTCCGGATGCACGAGCGCCATGGGATGCGCCTTGATCGACTCGGCGATGATGAACTCCATGCGGGCGAGGCCCACACCGTCATTGGGCAGCGCGGAGACGCCGAAGGCGACGTCCGGATTGCCGACATTCATCATCACATGGGTCGCCGGCCTTTCCAGATTGGAGAGATCCGTCTTGACGACGTCGAAATCGATCTCGCCCTCATAGACCTTGCCGACATCCCCTTCGGCGCAGCAGACGGCGACGAGGTCGCCCGTCTTGATGACATGCGTCGCCCGATCCGTGCCGACGATCGCGGGGATGCCGAGTTCACGGGCGACGATCGCGGCATGACAGGTGCGGCCGCCGCGATTGGTCACGATTCCGCCCGCCGATTTCATGACCGTTCCCCAATCGGGCGACGTGGTGTCGGCCACGAGAATCTCGCCGGGCGCGAAGCTCGACAGCTCGCTCATATGTTCGATGACCCGCGCCTTGCCGAAGGCGATCTTCGCGCCCACCGCGCGGCCCTCGACCATGACCGACCCATGCGTCTTGACCTTATATTCCTCGACAACGTTGCGATTGCGGCGCGAGGCGACCGTCTCGGGCCGCGCCTGAACGATGTAGAGCTTGCCGTCCAAGCCGTCCTTCGCCCATTCTATATCCATCGGGCGATGCTCGCCGGCCTTGGCGCTGTAATGCGCTTCGATCGCGATCGCCTGCCCCGCCAGCGTCAGCGCCTCATCGTCGCCGATGCAGAATTTCCCGCGCTCCTTGCGGTCCGTCGGAATATTGCGCGTCGTGGCGCGTCCGCTATTGGAGAAGATCATCTTGATCTTCTTGGGACCAAGCGCGCGCTTCAGCACGGCGCGCCTGCCTTGCGCGTAGGTCGGCTTGAAAACGTAGAATTCATCCGGATCGACCGCGCCCTGCACGACATTCTCGCCGAGCCCATAGGCGCCGGTGATGAAGACGACGTCCTCGAAGCCGGTCTCCGTGTCGATCGTGAAGATGACGCCGGACGCCGCGAGATCCGAGCGAACCATCTTCATCACCGTCACAGAATTGAAGACCTTGAAATGGTCGAAGCCATTGTCGATGCGATAACGGATGGCGCGGTCGGTGAAGAGGCTGGCGAAGCAGCGGCGCACGGCGTCCAGCACATTGGCGGCGCCGTGAATATTGAGATAGGTGTCGTGCTGCCCGGCGAAACTTGCGCTCGGCAGATCCTCGGCGGTGGCCGAGGAGCGAACCGCGACCGTCAGCTCGGCTCCGTATTCCTCGCTCAAACGAGCAAGCGCGTCGCGAATATCCGCCTCGACATTCGCGGGCAGCCCGACGGCGTAGACGATCTCCCTCGCCCGCGCCGCGCGCCTCGCCAGATCATCGACGTCGTCAGGGTTCAGCCCCTCCAAAGACTCTTTCAAAGCCGGCCATGCGCCCGCCTCGTCGAGCGCATGCCGATAGGCCTCGGCGGTGACGGCGAAACCGTTTGGAATCGAAATGCCCTTTGCGGTCAGCTCACGATACATTTCGCCGAGCGAAGCGTTCTTTCCGCCGACGAGCGGCACGTCGCCAATGCCGATCTGTGAGAAGAAACGGACATAACGCCCTTCGCCCGGGCGCGCATTCTTGTTCGCCTTCATCGTGTCGCTCATGCTTGAACCATCGCTGTGACGCCGCGGATCCATGTCACATGCCCCGCCGTCGACGACCTGACAATACGCCATCAAGCTTAGCAGGCGATCCCGCATCGGCGCGACCTCGGCGTGAGACATTTAGCCGCGCGGGCGCCGCGGGCCGTAACGCTCGAGAAGAGAGACGACCTCATCGTCCTCGATCTGACGGAAATCGTCGTAATAGCACCCAACGCCCATGAAATAATCGTGCGTTTCCAGACAGACGATCTCGTCCGCTTCCCGACCCAGCATGTCGAGCGTCTCGCCCGGCGCCACGGGCACGGCCAGAATGAGTTTGGAGGGCTCCTGCGCGCGAACCGCCCGCAGCGCCGCCCGCGTCGTCGCGCCCGTGGCCACGCCGTCATCCGCGACGATGGCGATCCGCCCGGCCGCCGACGCCCGGGGCCTGTCGCCGAAATAAAGACGTCGGCGGCGCGCGATCTCCGCGCTCGCCTCCGCGCAAGCGCGTTCGAATTGACATTCGCTGACGCCAGCCAGCGCAATGACATCCTCATTGCGCACGACAATGGGCGCGCCGCCATTCGCTATGGCGCCCATTGCAAGCTCGGGCTGACCGGGAACGCCGATCTTGCGCACCAGCGACAAGTCGAGCGGGGCATGCAGGGCGTCCGCGATCGGCGCCGCGACGGGAACGCCGCCGCGCGGCAAGGCGAAGACCACGGCGTCCTTTCCTTTATATGCGGCGAGCGCCTTGGCGAGGCGCGCCCCCGCCTGCGCGCGATCACGAAAAGGCAAGATCGTCTCCCTCCTCAATGGACCCGGACAACGCGCGGCCCGCAATGTCGAGATAAAGACCGGCGAGCGGGCGCCATTTTGCGGGATCGCGAGGCGAAGGCTCCAAGAGATGCGCGAGGCAGAGACGCGCGCGCAACGCCGCCCGCCAGCCGGCGTAGAGAGCAACCAAATCCCAAGGCGGCGCGCAGCCGAGCCGCGTCGCGAGCTCAGCGGCGAAGCCGCGCAGAAGCCGCGGCGCGCCGAGCCGCGCGCATTCGACGCCGAGCAGGGCGATCTCGTCGAAAGGATCGACCTGCCTCAGCGCCGCATTGAACTCCAGGCAGTCGAAGATCGCCACCGGCCGAACCACGCAGATATGCTCCGGGCGCAGATCGCCATGGCCGTCGAGAACATATCCGTCGTCCACCCGCGCCTTCAGACGTTTCAGATTCACGGCGAGACGCGCGTCCAGGAGATCGAGCGCGCTCAGGCGCGCCTTCGCCAGACCGAACTCGGCGCGCGTCAGAATGTCTCGATTGAGCGCCTGCTCTCGCAGAAAGCGCGCCGCATAGTCCGCGGGATTCATGCTCGTCCGTCCGGCGCCCTCATAGAAGCGCGCCAGCGCGTCGCAAATCGAGCCGATCGTCTCGCCATCCGCCGCATGCGCGCAGATCAGCGCGTCGAGCATGCGTTCGCGCGGCAGGCGGCGCATCTCGACCAGCCAGTCGACGACGACGCCCCCGCCGCCGAGCGCAAGACCGGCTTCGCCCGCCGTCAACGCAACGACGCCGAGATAGACGTCCGTCGTCAGCCGGCGGTTGAGGCGCAGCTCCTCGCGGCAATTGCGCTCCCGGTCGGCGAGCGTCGAGAAGTCCAGGAAAGGATAACGCACCGGCTTTTTGAGCTTGAACGCGCGGGGACCGGCGAGAAAGACGTAGGACATGTGGGTCTCGACGACCTCCACCGTCGCGCCCGAAAGTCCGTAAGCGGCGGGCTGACCGAGAAACGAAAGCTTATCCGCAAGCGTCGCCCGGGGCGCGCTCGGTCCAGCTTCTGCGGCCATCGTCATTGCTCGTTCCCAATCAAGGCTGTCGCATTCCCGCGTCGAGTCCACATATGATAGTCCCCTCTCGATCTCGACGGGACATCCGATGTGGGACATTTGGACGCGAAGCCTCTGGGCGTGGCCGCTCGCGACAATGGATCTCTGGCGCCGCACGCTCGAGCTTCCGCTCGGTCAACCCCAAAAAGAAGGGCCGCAATGGACGACGCCCGCGCGGCTGGCGCTCGAGTTCGGCCTGTTGCGCCTTTGGGATTTCTCGACCGGCGACGCCGAGACGCCGGCGCTCATCGTCTCGCCTTATGCGCTTCACGACGCGCAGATCGCCGACCTCGCGCCCGGCCATAGTCTGATCGACGCATTGCTGCGCGGCGGCTGCAGACGGCTTTTTCTCGTCGAATGGGTTTCAGCGGGCGCCGCGACGCAGTTTTACGGCATCGATCATCTCCTTGCGGAGCTCAATGTCGCGGTGGACGAGCTGGAAGGGCGCCCCGACCTTATCGGACTGTGCCAGGGCGGATGGCTGTCGCTGGCTTACGCCGTCCGTTTTCGGGATAAAATTCGTCGTCTCGTCCTTGCCGGCGCCCCGGTCGACATCGCCGCGGCGCGCTCGGTTCTGGCGGAGCCCGTCGAAAGGACGTCGGATTTCGCGATCGACCGGCTGGTCGACATGGGCGGCGGCGTCATCCGAGGCGACGACATGGCGCCGCTCTGGCCGCGAGAGAAGAGCGAAGCGACGCGTCTCGCCGACGCTCTGCAATCGTCTTGCGACGCCCCTGCGTCACAGGATGCAATCGACGCTTTCCAGCGCTGGGATCGGCGCCGGCTCGACCTTCCGGCGCCCTATTTTCGCGACGTCCTGGAACATCTGTTCCGCGAAAATCTTCTCGCAGGGGGAAAATTTCCAGCGCTCGGCAAGCGCATCGATCCAAGAACTTTTTCTTGTCCCCTTTTTCTGCTGGCTGGCGCGGAAGACGTCATCGCGCCGCCTGCGCAGGTTTTCGCCGTTCAGAACCTTGTGCGCGGCGCTGTCGAAGCGGCGCGCGCGCCTTGCGGTCATCTCGCGCTCTTCATGGGGCGCCGCACGATCGAAAACGAATGGCCGCGCATCGCGCAATGGCTCTTGCGAAAGGAGGAAGCGGTCGATGCCCCCTGAAATCGCTCTTTTCGCGTTGGGGTCCAGCCACGGCTTCGGCGCGCAACTGGCCGGCGCGCTCGGCGTCGCTCTTTCGCCGCTGGAGGAGCGCGATTTCGAAGACGGCGAATTTAAGCTTCGGCCTCTGGCGGGCGTTCGCGGCGGCGACGTCTATGCGATTTCGTCCCTCAACGGCGCGGCGGAAGCGAGCGGCGCCGACAAGCTTCTCAGGCTCCTGATGTTCATCGGCGCGCTCAAGGACTCGGGCGCGGCCCGCGTGACGGCCGTGACGCCATATCTCGGCTTTTCGCGCAAAGACCGACGCACCAAGCCGCGCGATCCGATCTCAACGCGATATATCGCGCAGCTTTTCGAGGCGATGCGCACAGACCGCGTAATGGCCATAGACGCGCACAATATCGCGGCTTTCGAGAACGCCTTCCGCTGCGAGACGGTTCCGCTTGACGCCCATGCGCTCTTCGCGCGCCGCCTCGCGCCGCTTGTCGGCGAAGCGCCGGTCGCAGTCGTTTCGCCCGATCTTGGCGGCGAGAAACGCGCGGAACTGTTCCGTCAACGCATGGAGCGCGCGCTCCAGCGTCCCGTCGCCAAGGCCTTTCTGGATAAGGTGCGCAGCGAAGGGCGCGTTACGGGCGACATTTTCGCCGGCGACGTCAGTGGCCGCATCGCCATCATTCTCGACGACCTTGTCGCCGGCGGGGGAACGGTCGCGCGCGCCGCGACGGCCTGCCGCGCGCATGGCGCGACGGCGGTCCTTGTCGCCGCGACGCATGCTGTCTTTGCGAAAGGGGCGGCCGCAACCTTGCGGGACGCGGCCGTCGATCGCATCTTCGTCACCGATTCGGTTCCGCTTTCCGCCAAGGACGAGACGGTCGCCGCCTTGCAGGAGCGACTGACGATCGTTTCGGTTGCGCCCCTCTTCGCCGAGGCGATCCGTCGCCTCCATGAAGGCGGGTCGATCGCGCAATTGCTCGAAGACGGGGCCTGAGCGCGGCTTCACGCAATCGCTACATTTTTGCGACATGTTGGGATGCGATGAACACGAAGAAACTGATCCCCGCCGCCTCCCGCGCTTTGGAGCGACGCGCGCCGTCGCCGCTTTCGCCGTTGCTGCACGCCGCATCTTTTGAAACGCTGGACCGAGCGGCGCAGGCGACCGCGGCCCGTTTCACGCAAGGCATATCCGTGCATGCGCAAATGTCCGCCTGGATCGATTGGGCGGCGCATCTCGCGCAATCGCCGGGCCGTCAGCTCGAACTCTCGATAGACGCCTTCAGCTCCGCCGCCCGGCTCGCGCATTTCGGCCTCCACAATCTCGTCAGCGACAAGGCCGCCCGTCCCTTCGCGCCGGAACCGTCGGACAGGCGTTTCGACGACGACGCCTGGAATTCGTTCCCTTTCCTGTTCTTCGAGCAGGCCTTCCTCGCCCAGCGGCAATGGTGGCGGAAGGCGACGCGCGAGGTGCGCGGCATGCGCGCCAACAATGCGGCGCGCGTCTCCTTTCTCGCGTCGAAATATCTCGACAGTTTCTCGCCTTCAAACCTGCCCTGGCTCAATCCCGTCGTCATCGAGCAGACGCGGCGCGAAGCCGGAGCCAATCTCCTGCGCGGCTTCGAGCATTTCGTCGAGGATTTCTTCGACGCGGCGACTCAGTCCCAGAACGGCGAAAGCGGTTATGAGATCGGCAAGGACGTCGCGGCGACGCCGGGCGAGGTAATCTATCGCAATCATCTGATCGAACTCATTCAATATCAGCCGACGAGCGAAACGGTCGCCGCCGAGCCGATCCTGATCGTTCCCGCCTGGATCATGAAATATTACGTGCTCGATCTCGCCGCGCATCATTCGCTGGTGCGCTATCTGGTCGAACGCGGCTTCACGGTCTTCATGATTTCCTGGCGAAATCCGATCGCCGAGGATCGCGACGTCAGCCTCGACGATTACCGCAAACTCGGCGTCATGGAGGCGCTCGACGTCGTTAACGCCATTCTGCCGGGCCGGCGCGTGCATGGGGCGGGCTACTGCCTCGGCGGCACGCTGCTCTCCATCGCCGCCGCGACGATGGCACGCGACGGCGACGCGCGTTTCGCTTCCGTGACGCTGCTCGCGTCGCAGACCGATTTCAGCGAACCGGGCGACCTCATGCTCTTCGTCGATGCGGCGCAGGTCGCGTTTCTCGAAGACATGATGTGGGACCAGGGTTTTCTCGACACCTATCAGATGTCGGGCGTCTTCATGGCGCTGCGCTCCAACGAGCTCTTCTGGGCGCGCGCCATCAAGGAATATTTGCTCGGCGAGCGGGAACAGGCCACCGACCTCATGGCCTGGAGCGCCGATCAGACGCGCATGCCCTATCGCATGCATGCGCAATATCTGCGCGGGCTCTTTCTTGAGAACAGGCTGACGGCGGGGCGCTACGCGGTCGAGGACGACGTCATCGCCCTCAAGGACATTTCCGTCCCCATGTTCGTCGTGGGGACCGAAACGGACCATATTTCGCCCTGGCGCTCGGTCTACAAAGTCCATCTCTTCACCGACAATGAAATGACCTTCGTGCTCACGAATGGCGGGCACAACGCCGGCATCGTCTCCGAGCCCGGTCATCCGGGCCGGCGCTACCACCTCGCCGTGCGTGCGCCAAACGATCGCTATATCGGCGCCGATCACTGGCGCGAGCGCGCGAAGCTTCTCGAAGGCTCCTGGTGGCCGGCCTGGGCCTCATGGCTCGAACGCCTGAGCGCGCCCGATCGCGTCGCGCCGCCGCCAATGGGCGCGCCGGAGAAGGGCTTCGTGCCGCTGGCGCCCGCGCCCGGGAGCTATGTGCGTCAGCGCTGATTGCGCCCGGCGCGCATAGGCGCGCTCACGGCGCGGGAAAAATTCTCTTCCAGTCGTTCTTCATGCTGACCAGCGTCCAGCCGCGCTTGCCGGCCTCATCCAGCGCGCGGTCGAGGCGCCCGACGGAGGATTTGCGGTCATAGGCGGCTTCCCGCGCTTCGTCGTCATGATGCACGATGAGGCCGAAACGCGGACCCGGACCGGCGGTCGTCCATTCCAGCATCTGAAAGTCGCCGTCCGAATTGCCGAAGGCGGCGATGGGCCGCTTGCCGATATATTTGTTGATCGCGACGGGCTTGCCGGCCTTGTCGTCGATAAAATCGATCTTCGCCTCGCGCATCAGCACGGGCGCGCCGTCGAGAACCTCATATTTCGTGACGATCGTCGATCCCACCACCTGCTCCGGCGGAACGCCGTAAACCCGCTCGGAAAAGGCGCGCAGGAATTCCGCGCCCCCGCCCGAGACGATGTAGGTTTTGAAGCCGTTTGCGCGTAGATAAGCGAGGAGATCCAACATTGGCTGATAGACGAGCCGATCATATCGCGCCTTGAATCTGGGGTGCTCGGCGCTCGCCAGCCATTGCGAAACGATCGCCTGGAACGCCTCCGGCGTGTTTCCGGCATGCGTCGCGCCGACAATCTCGACGGCGCCCTTCTCGCCGCTCGCCGCGAGCGCCTTGACGTCTCCCGCAAGCGCCGCCTTGAAGGGCTGCCTTCCGCGCCATTCCGGATGTTGCGGGGCGAGCGCCTTGACGCGGTCAAGCGCAAAAAGCAGCTGCGAATAGGCTGGCCATTCCGTCCAGAGCGTCCCGTCATTGTCGAAGACCGCGATGCGATCCTCCGGCTTCACAAAGTCGGGGCCCGGCTGCGTGACTCGCGATACGAAGGCGACGATCGCCTTTTTCGCCTGCCCCTCATTCCAGGAAGAAAGCGCGTCTTCGGCGCGGAGCGGCGTCGCGAAGGAAAGAATCAGAACGACAAGGAGATGCAAGCGCATGCAAAACCCTCTCTTCGTGCGTCGCATTCAGTCCTCCAGTCTGAAAACCCAAAGGCCGATCGGAACGAGCGCGAATTCCATGCAGACGTAAAGCAGCAGCAGCGGCGCCGGCCGCCCGTCAATGACAAGGCTGATCAGCCGTCCCGAGACGAGCCCGACGCAAAAGATCACGGTCGTCAGCACCGCGGCGTTGCGATAGGCGTCGTGAAAGGCGGCGTAGAGCCAGAACAAGCCGAGCGCGAGATAAAGGCCCATCATGGCCCGAAGCATATGGGCGGCGCTGGCGTCCGGGCCGGCGAGGCCGAGAAGCGCCTCCGCGAACCATCCGGGCGAGACTCCGTAAAGCAGGGCGATGATCGACACCACGACGAAGGCGAAGATCAGGTAGATTTTCTTGACGCGCATGAACGACCTTCGGTCCCGAAAAAAGCCGCCGCGCATATACGCGGCGGCCCGGAGCGATCGCTCGATCAATGCCCGCGCCCGGCTGCCTCGATCTCCTTCTGAATCTTTTCCAGATTGAAGGAGCCCGGCGTCTGGCTCGGCGGATATTGTTTCATCGACATCAGGAATTCCCCCGCGATCTTCTGTAGCGGCACGATCACGAAAGGTCTGTCGAGGAACCAGTCATTATAGGTGTTGGAATTGTGCTGCGAGCGCTCCAGCGGATCGCGCCGCAGATTGAACAGCAGCGGCACGCGCAATTCAATGAAAGGCTCCCGCCAGACGCCGAACGCCTGGCCGCGATTTTCCAGGAAGACCGCCTTCCAGTCGTCATAACGGAGCGCGACGACCTGGCCGTCATCATTGACGTAGATGAACTCGTGGCGCGGCGAATCCTTGGCCTTGCCCGACAGATAGTCGATCTGATCATAGCCGTCGATCTTGTTGTGATATTTGCGGCCCTCGAGCTTCACGCCCGCCGCGAGCTTGTCTTTGATCTTGTCGTCGCCGGCGATCGCGGCGAAGGTCGGCAGCCAGTCCTCATGCGCCACAATGCCGTTCAGCGTCTCCCCCGCGGGGAAATGCTTCGGCCAGCGAACATAGGCCGGCACCCGATAGGCGCCCTCCCAGTTCGAATTCTTCTCGCTGCGGAAGATGGTGGTGCCCGCATCCGGCCAGCTATTGTAATGCGGGCCGTTATCCGTCGAATAGAAGACCAGCGTATCGTCGGCGATCCCGAGATCGTCGACGAGCTTCAAGAGCTCTCCGACATGCATGTCGTGCTCGACCATGCCGTCGCTATATTCGTCCTGGCCCGAAATTCCGCGATGCTCCGCCTTCACATGGGTGCGCAAATGCATGCGGGTGCCGTTCCACCAGGCGAAGAAGGGCTTGCCGGCTTTCGTCTGCCTCGTGATGAAGTCCTTGACGGCGGCGACGGTCTCGTCGTCGATCGTCTCCATGCGCTTCCGCGTCAGAGGGCCAGTATCCTCGATCGTCTGGCCGCCCTTGCCGTCGGCGAATGATTTGATGACGCCGCGCGGACCGAATTTCTTGCGGAACTCGGGATTCTTCGGATAGTCGAAATTCTCCGGCTCCTCCTCGGCGTTCAGGTGATACAGATTGCCGAAGAACTCGTCGAAGCCGTGCATCGTCGGCAAGTGCTCGTCGCGATCGCCCTGATGGTTCTTGCCGAACTGGCCCGTCGCATAGCCAAGGCTTTTCATCACGGTCGCGATGGTGACGTCGGTCTTCTGCCAGCCTTCCTTGGCGCCGGGCAGGCCGACCTTGGTCATGCCGGTGCGCACCGGCACATTGCCGCCGATGAAAGCGGCGCGGCCCGCCGTGCAGCTCTGCTGGCCGTAATAATCGGTGAAGGACAGGCCTTCCTTGGCGATACGATCGATATTCGGCGTCTTGTAGCCCATCATGCCGCGGCTATTGGCGCTGATGTTCCACATGCCGATGTCGTCGCCCCAGATGACAAGAATATTTGGCTTTTTGCCTTGCTCGGGAGCGGCGTTCGCCGGGAACGCAGCCGCAAGCGCAAGGCCCGCGCAGAGTGCGAGCCAGTGGATCGGCCTCCAGGTCATGGTCCATTCCTCCCGCAAAAATTCGTCTAAAACGCCGGCTTGTCAGTCACCGGCCGGGCCATGACAATGACAGCCGGACTCTCAATCGTCCAATACCACTAATGGTATGGATCGATAACATCGACGTTATTTCGGGACGCTGTTTCATGGTCTTGCAATCATTGCGTCATCTGGAAATGGTTCGCGCCCTGGCCCAGCACCGCCATTTCGGGCGCGCGGCCAAGGCGCTCGGCGTGTCCCAACCTTCTTTGACGCGGAGTCTCAAACATCTTGAGGATACGCTCGGCGTCCGTCTTTTCGAACGCCATGACGGCGTGACGCCCACTCTTTTCGGGCGGATCGTAATCGAAAAAGGCGAGATGCTGCTCCGCGGCTATTCGGAACTCCTGCGGGAGATCACCTTGACGAAGGGGCTGGATATTGGCGAGCTGACGGTCGCCGTCGCCCCCTTTCCCGCTGAAATCTCGGCTCAGAAAGCGATGGGAATGCTCGCGGCGCGCCATCCCGGCCTTCAGATCGAGCTTTCGACGACAGACTGGACGCGGGTCGTCGACGACATCTCCCAGGGACGCGCCGACCTCGGACTCGCCGACATCTCCGAAGCCGCCGAGCATTCGGAACTGGAAACGGAGCTCATTCGCGCCTCCCCTCTCCATTTCTATTGCCGGACCGGCCATCCGCTCGCCGGACGGCGAAAGCTTTGCCTTGACGACTTGATGGCGTTTCCATGGGTCGGTCCGACGGCGCCTGCGCGCATGCGAATGGAGATGCCGCAGACCGAAAGGCCGTTCGGCTTTTTCAGCGAGGTCAATAATCGCTTTCGACCCCGGATCGTCGTCGGGTCCGTCTCGGCCGCGAAAGACGTCGTCATCGTCAGCGACGGTCTGTCGGTGACTTTGCCTGCTTTGATCGAACGGGAATTGAGGGACGGCCTGTGCGCCCTGCTGCCAATCGACCTGCCCTGGATGCGCTTGAACTACGGCTTCGTCTGGAAGCGAGACCGAACGCATTCCCCCGCCGCGGACGCCTTCATCCAGCTCGTTCGGGCCGTTGAGAAGGACACGCCAGCCTAGTGGTTTCCGTCACCTGAGTTGCCGGCCTTTTTGCTCATGTTTTTTCCGCCGTCATTGCGAGGCGGCGCAGCCGCCGAAGCAATCCAGAGCCTCATCACGGCCCTGGATTGCTTTGCGCTTCCGCGAAGTCGGGTATACCCGACTTCGAAAAAAATGCTCGCAATGACGGTGGAAAATGAACGTCCTCCAATCCGAAAAGCGGTCGCCGCGACATGAATTTGCCGCGCGGATGCGAGAAAGAGTTTAACTTCGCCGTCAGACGCGATTCGCGGGAAGGGGAAGCGAAATGGCGACGTTCAGGAACGAAGAGGCGAATTCCGTCTATATTGGCGAGGGCGCGGAGCTGACCGGCGTCATCCGGGCGCGCGACAGCGTTGTCGTCGACGGTTCGTTCGACGGCGAGATTGTCTGCAACCATCTTGTCGTCGGGCAAGGGGGGACGATCAAAGGAAAGGTCAATGTCGCGAACGCCGACATTGCCGGCAGCGTCAACGCGGAAATCGCTGCGGGACAACTTTTGACCGTGCGGGCCACCGGCCGCATCGAGGGAAAATGGGATTGCGGGACGATCGAGGTCGCGCGCGGCGCGGTTCTCAACGGCTCCGCCAATGTGGCGGAAATGGCGGGCGCCGCGCGCCGGGAGGCCAGATCCGAAACGGCGGCCAAGGTCGGGCCGGCTGTCGAGGAGGAATATGAATCGCCCGCCGCCGTCGTCACGGCGCTGCCCGAGCCGCGCCGCTTGACGAAGCTCAATCTGCGCGCGCCGCGCCGCTCCGTGGGTTGATTTCTTTTTAAGGCTCGCTTCCGCGAGGCCGCGCGACGCGGGCGGATCACACTTTCCAAATCTCTTCCGCATATTCCCGAATCGTGCGGTCTGACGAGAACCAGGCGACGCGCGCCGTATTGAGAATGCAGGACCGTCGCCAGGCCTTCTGATCGCGCCAGCGCGCGTCGGCCTTGCGCTGCGCCTCGCAATAGCTGTCGAAATCCTTCGTGACGAGGAAGTGATCGTAATAGGTCAGCGTATCGACGAGCTGCGCGTAGCGGTGCCGATCGTCGGGCGAAAAGAGCCCGCTCGAAATGGCGGCGAGCGTTTCCGTCAGGCGGGGACTCGCCGCGATCGTCTCGCGCGCGTCGATGCCGCGGGCGCGGCTTTCTTCCACTTCCTGCGCCGTGAGGCCGAAGATGAAGATGTTGTCGTCGCCCACGCGCTCCCTGATCTCGACATTGGCGCCGTCCAGCGTTCCGATCGTGAGCGCGCCGTTGAGCGCGAATTTCATATTGCCCGTGCCCGAGGCCTCCATGCCGGCCGTCGAAATCTGCTCGGACAGATCCGCCGCCGGAATGATGGTTTCGGCGAGGCTGACATTGTAGTTCGGAAGAAAGACCACTTTCAGCAGGCCGCGCGTTTCCGGATCGGCGTTGACGATCCGGGCGACGTCGTTGGCGAGCTTGATGATCAGCTTCGCCTGGTGATAGCTCGCCGCCGCCTTGCCGGCGAAAATCTTCACGCGCGGCACGAAGTCGCGAGACGGCTGCGACTTGATGTCGAGATAGAGCGCGACCGCTTCCAGCACGTTCAGCAATTGGCGCTTATATTCGTGTATGCGCTTGATCTGAACGTCGAACAGCGCATTCGGATCGACGCGGACGCCGACGCTGTCGAAAATCCTGGCGGCGAGTCGTTCCTTGTTCTCGCGTTTGGCGGCCGCGTAGCGCTGCTGGAAGGTCGGATCGTCGGCGAAAGCTTCGAGGTCGACGAGCCGCTCGGGATCGTCGAAGACGGCCGCCCCGATGGTCTCGGCGAGCAGGCGCGACAATGCCGGATTGGCCTCGAGCAGCCAGCGCCGGAAAGTGACGCCATTTGTCTTGTTGACGATGCGATCGGGATAAAGGCGGTGAAAATCCTTGAACACCGTCTCCTTCACCAGCTCGCTGTGCAGCGCCGAAACGCCATTGACCTTGTGCGAGCCGAGAAAGGCGAGATGGCCCATGCGCACATGGCGGCCATTATGCTCGTCGATGAGCGAGACGGAGGAAAGGACGCCGGCGTCCTTCACGCCCTGCTCGCGCAGGCCGTCGAGATGCATGGCGTTGATGAGATAGATGATCTGCATGTGGCGCGGCAGCAGCTTCTCCATCAGCCAAACCGGCCAGGTCTCCAGCGCCTCGGGCAGCAGCGTGTGATTGGTGTAGGAGAAGGTGGCCTGCGTGATCTTCCACGCCTCCTTCCAGTCGACGCCGTAGACGTCGACGAGGAGACGCATCAACTCCGCGACCCCGATCGCCGGATGCGTGTCGTTGAGCTGGATCGCGTTTTTCCCGGCGAGCTTCGCAATGTCGCCGGTCTGCTTCATATGACGGCGGATGAGGTCCTGCAGCGACGCGGAGACGAAGAAATATTCCTGACGCAGGCGCAGCTCCTGGCCCGCCGGCGTCGAGTCGCTCGGATAAAGCACTTTCGAGATGGCCTCGGCGCGCACCTGCTCGGTCAGCGCGCCGACATGGTCGCCCTGGTTGAAGGCGTCGAGCCGCAGCGGATCGAGCGCGCGCGCCGACCAGAGGCGCAACGTGTTCACATGCTTGCCCCGCCAGCCGACGACCGGCGTGTCATAGGCGACGGCGACGATCGTTTCGCCGGGGCGCCAGACATGGGCGAGCATGCCGTCGGTGAGCCGCGCACTTTCCACATGGCCGCCAAAGCCGACGTCGTAAGTGATTTCCGGTCGCGGGAATTGCCAGCTATTGCCGAAGGACAGCCAGTCCTCCGGATATTCGTGCTGCCAGCCGTCCTTGATCGTCTGGCGGAAAAGGCCGTGATCGTAGCGGATGCCGTAGCCCACCGCCGCGATTTCGAGCGTCGCCATGCTGTCCATGAAGCAGGCGGCGAGGCGTCCCAGACCGCCATTGCCGAGCGCCGCGTCGGGCTCGACCTCGCGGAGCTTGTCGAGATCGACGCCGAGTTCGCCGAGCGCGTCGCGCATGGCGCCGGTCAGGCCGAGATTGGCGAGCGTGTCGATGAGCAGGCGCCCGATCAGGAATTCGAGCGAGAGGTAATAAACGCGGCGGCGATCCTCGCGGTAATTGCGCTTGGTCGAGGCGAGCCAGGATTCGACCACGCGATCGCGCGTCGCGAGCGCCGTCGCGACGAACCAGTCGCGCGGGCTCGCGGTCGCGCTATCCTTGCCGACCGTATAGGTGAGACGGCTCAGCACTTCGTCCCGCAACGCGGCGACGTTGGCGGCATGGGCGTGATGTGTCGTGTCGATTGCGTTCAAAGTCGGTTCTCGCTGCAAGCCGTCCGGGGATCGCTGAAGCGCGGCGTCATGGCGCGATGCGCGCATCCAAAGGGGCCGGGCCGATCCATTTCAACGCCAGGAGCTTGGCGGTCCGCCGCATAATAAAGATTAAACAACGGGGTTGCGGACGTAAACAGGAGACGGCGAAGGCGCCGATAGTTTGATCAACATGCGAACATGGTTGCGCAAAAGAGAACGCGATCAGCGCAGTATATAGTCGATCGCGCCGGCGCGCTGCCCTTCGCGCGCGCAACAGCCGACGGCGACGAGCCGCCTGCCGGCGACGCCTTCGCGGCGCAGATAACGTTCCGCCGCGGCGGCGCGACGCCGCGACAGCGAGTCTTCGAGGCTCCCCTCGTCGCCATGCCCACGCAGTTCGATTGTCGCGTCGGGACAGCGGCGAATGATTTCCACCGCCTTGTCGAGCGCCGCCGCGACGCGCCGATTGACGGTGGCGCGCGCCGCGCGGAAGGAAACCGGCTCGGCGACCGCAACGGCGTCGAGCGCGCGCTGGCAGGTCGCCGCGTCGAGATCGCCTGCCGGCAGCGAGGCGAGAATGTCCTTTGGATCGACGGAAGGCGTCGGCGCGGGCGGCGCAATCGTCGCGGTCGCGTCGGGCTTGGCGTCCGTCGCTGCGGGCGGGGGCGGCGCTTCGGCGGAGGCTTCCGGAATCTCAGCGGCGACAATGCGGCGCACGCCCGGCGCGGCGGCGATGCGCGCCATCAGTTCCTTGCTCTCACCGAGACTGGCGGGCGCCGTCACGTCGCGGCCGGAAAAAGCGAGGCCCGCCGGATCAACGCCCGCCGCCTGAGCGAGCGCCGACACGCGCTTTTCGAGAACCGCTTCATAAGCCGGCTGAGCGAATTGCGTCGCTCCAAACCATAGAAGCGCGGCGGGCGCGAGACCCAGAGCCCATCGCTCATGGGAAGCGAAGCTGCGCCGGAAACCGTAAGCGGCGGCCGCGCAACCGCCGATAAAGGCGAAAAAGCAGCCAAGCGCGCTTTCGATATAGATCGAAACGGCGCCTCGCATCGCGCCTAACGCGAGCGCCGCGGCGGCCGCGAGACAGGCGAGGCTCATCCAGACGAGCCAGCGCGCCGGCCGCAGACGGAGCGGGTTCTTGGCGACGAGCGCCCCCGTCGCCGCGCCCACGACGAAGCAGGCGGCGAGCCAAGGCCAAAGATAGGCGTAGAAGTCCAGCATGGCGCCCTTTTGCGCGGGCGAAGGCCGCGTTTTCAAGAATGGGGCGCCATGTGGTTAATCGCAAGCTCCGCCGGAGCATTTGACTTGGGCGCGCGGCGTCGGACATGCTCGCGCGGGACAAGCCGAGCGCCTCGAGACGCAGATGGATTTTCAAAGCATTCTCGCCGTCAATCTGATGGCGGTTTCCGCGCTTTCGCTACTGCTCGCCCTCCTGCAGCGCCGGCGCGAGCTGCGCTCCTTCTCGCTGGCGAACGCGCTCGTCCTCATTGTCGGCGGCCTTGCGCTTTGGAGCTTCCCGCAGGAGGCGGGCGGTCTCGTCTCCCTCGTCTTCATCCCGCTCATCGGCGCGCCCATGGCGCTTGGCGCGCTTCAGGCCCGTTACGCGCGGGTTGGCCGGCTCGATGCGGCGGCGCGCTGCGCGGATCTCATCGCCCTCTTTCACCCGACCTCGGCCATGCGGCTTTCGGCCGCCTTCGCCCGCGCCGCCGCGATAGAGGATCCGCGCGAAAAAGCTCAGGCCTTCGCCGCGCTCGCCGCCCGCGCGCCGGCGGAGCAGGCGGCCGTCATCGAGACGCGCCTTCTTGCGGATCGCGGCGACTGGGAAAAGGCGCTCGTCCTCGCCCAGAACCCGGAAAACGCCCGCCAGCTCGCAAGCTATCGCCTGCGCGCGCTCGGCGAGACGGGCCGCATCGAGGAGATGATCCGCGACTTTGCGCGCTCCGCGGATTCGACCCCGCTGGAGCAGACGGTCTTTGCGTGGCTTTTCGTCCTCGCATTCGCGGGGCGGCCGCACGAAGTCGAGGAGCTGGCGTTCCGCGTGATGCGCCTCGACGCCGATACGGCCGATTATTGGATCGCCGTCGCCAAACGCCATGCGGGCGACGAAGCGCATGCGCGGGCCGAATTTGAAGGCCTCGCCATGAGCCGCAAGGAGACGCCGGCGGCGATCGCGGCGCGCCGCCAACTGGCTAAGTCCTCCGCCCCGCCGCCGCATCTTTCGCCGCGCGCCCGGGAGATCGTCGAGGGCGTCGCGTCGCGCGTCGCCGCGGAAAGCGCCCGGCAGGCGCGCGGCTGGCGCCTGCCGCCGGCGACGCTGCTGCTCATCTTCGCCAATTCCGCGATGTTCGTCGCGGAGCTGGCGCTTGGCGGCTCGCAGGACGCCGAGACGCTCATCACGCTCGGCGCGCTATGGGCGCCGCTTGCTTTGCACGGCGAAAGCTGGCGCGTGCTGACCTCGACCCTGCTGCATTACGGCCCGCTGCATTTCGGACTCAATATGTTGATGCTGGCCCTGATCGGCCGCGAGCTCGAACATGAGGCCGGGTCGCTCAAGACATTCTTCATCTATCTCGGCGGCGCGCTGTTTTCGTCTGCCTTCATTCTGGCGCTGATGGCGAGCGGGCTCGTCGGCTATGGCCTCTATGTCGGCGCATCGGGCGCCATTTTCGCGCTTTTCGGGGTTGTGGGCGCGCTGCGGATCAAAGATTGGCTGCGTCACCGCGCAAGTCTCGACGCCTTCCGCGCCACGGCGCTCGGCCTCGCCATGCTGGTTCAGATCGCCGCCGATTTCCTGTTGCCCATGTCCAGCCTCGCCGCGCATCTCTCGGGCTTCGGCTTCGGGCTGTTCGTCGGGCTCTTTGTCAACGCAAAGGCGCGCTGAAAGGCCCAGACAGCGTCGTCCCCTCGACTCCTTGTAGGTCGCCGTAACGTTGCTTCCAAGCAACGTTCCCATATAATAATAGCCCAGATGTTGCCTCGGTCGCCGGAAACAACGTGCAAAATATTGAAATAACGGTGATTTTTGAGCGACGCGAGGACGGCGGTCTTCGTGCTTATAGCAACGACGTGCCCGGATTTGTCCTATCCCACGCCGACCCGACGCTTCTCCTTGGAGATGTTCAGCCCGCGCTCGAAGGGATCTTGTCCCACGTACACGGTAAGCCAGTTCGCGCGGTTTTGATCGGGAATTTAAAAGACGAATTGCAGCACGCCGGATTCCTCAATTTCAAGATGACGCCGAGGCAGCTTGATCGGATGGAAAAATCATATCTGGCGGTGACGACCGGTTAGTGCTTTGTTTCGCCTGCATCCCAGCAAAACTGCTGCACCAATTTTTGGACCGCCCAGAATTCACAACTCCCGTCGCGTTCCACTGGAACCGCAAACAGCCGTTCCCCGGGAGCAATCCACCATTCGGCAGTCTCTAATTTCGGGATCGCCCCGCTAGGTTTACAACCATAGCGACGGAGCTTGGCTTCCCAAACCTGTCGGGGCAGAAATTTATTAGCGAGCAATTTTCACACAGCTCCAATGACAAGGGCTGTCGAAAGCAAGATTTCACACCCGCATCGGCATCAGCACGTAAAGAGCGCTCGCGCCGTCGCGGTCCTGGATCAGCGTCGGCGAGCCCGGATCGGCGAGCTTGAACAGCGCCGTGTCGCTGTCGAGCTGCTGGGTGATGTCGAGCAGATAGCGGGCGTTGAAGCCGACATCGAGCGGCTCGCCGTCATAATCGGCTTCGATCTCCTCGACGGCCGAACCCTGATCGGGATTGGTGACGGAGAGCACGAGCTTGCCCGAGGTGAGCGCCAGCTTCACGGCGCGGCCGCGCTCGGAGGAAATTGTCGAGACGCGATCCACCGCCTTGGCGAAGACGTCGCGCTCGACGGTGAGGCGCTTGTCGTTATTGGCGGGAATGACGCGGGCGTAATCGGGAAAAGTGCCGTCGATGAGCTTGGTCGTCAGCAGCGCGTCGCCGAAAGTGAAACGCATCTTGTTGGTCGAGAGTTCGACCAGCACGTCGCCCTGCGCATCCTCGATGAGCTTTTGCACCTCCTGCACGGCCTTGCGCGGCAGGATGACGCCGGGCATGCCGGCGCAGCCTTCGGGAGCCGGCAATTCGAGCCGCGCGAGGCGATGGCCGTCGGTCGCCACGGCGCGCAGCATGAGCTGGCCGTCGACCTCCATGGCGTGAATGTAGATGCCATTGAGATAATAACGGGTCTCTTCATTCGAGATCGCGAATTGCGTCTTCTCGATCAGCCGCTTGAGGTCAGCGGGCGGAAGCGAGAATTTATGGCTGAACTCGCCCGAGGTGACGTCGGGGAAGTCGCTTTCCGGCAGGGTCGAGAGGTTGAAGCGCGAGCGGCCCGAACGCAAGGTGAGCTGGCCGTCGCCCGACTCGTCGAGAGACACCTGCGCGCCCTCGGGCAATTTGCGGACGATGTCGTAAAGCGTGTGCGCCGGCAGCGTCGTCGCGCCCGCCTGCCCTGCTTCGGCGACGGTCTTCTCGGTGACTTCGAGGTCGAGGTCGGTCGCCTTGAGCGTCAGGGCGCCGTCGCGCGCGTCGATGAGGACATTGGCGAGAATGGGGATCGTGGTGCGCCGTTCAACAACACGGTGAACATGGCCGAGCGCCCGCAACAGCGCGGCTCTTTCGATCGTGACCTTCATCGCCTCAAAAACCGTCCGCATCAAGGGGCGCAAACGCCCGGGGGCGGTGACTTTGACAAGCCGGGCGCGGAATCGCAAGGGGCGTCGAGGCCCGGCTTGTGGAGAAGAGCGCCAAAGGCGGGTTTGCCTGGTCAGGCCGAAGGTTGCCCGCCGGCGCCGCGGCGGCCGAAGCGCGAACGCCTGCGATGGTCGAGCTCCCTCGAGACCTCGATCACCAGCGCCGGAATGGCGACGATGAGAAGCCCCAGGAGCGTAGCGAAGCTTAAAAAGGCAAGCATTGGCGCCTCCGGCGTGAAAATTGCGCCGTGATTAGAATGCGCGACGAGCAATAAGGTTTCGTTTCCTCCACAGGCTTTTTGTACTGCAGCGCACAAGACGCGGCGCGGCGCCGGCATTTCTTAACCGGCCCTTAAAGCGCCTTCGTTAAGCTGAATTCTTGACGCAAGGAGGCGGCGGCGGAGCGCCTCGAGGCGAAGACCATGGCGCGTGGCGGCAGACGTCGGGAACCGAAGTTCGACGAGGAGGCGGATGACGGCGCGCTGCGCGCCGAGAGACGCCCCCCGGCCCGCGCCAGACGCGCGCCGGAGACCGACGAGCCGGACGAATTCGAGGACGACGATTCCGATGAACCGGCTCAATCAAAGCCGAGACGGCGGCCGGGATCGATGATCGGCGCGCTGTTCTACTGGGGCTTGACCCTCTCCATCTGGGGCATGATCGGCGGCGGCGCGCTCGCGGTCTATTACGGCTCGCAGCTTCCGCCCATCGACCAGCTCGCCGTGCCGAAGCGGCCGCCGAACATCGCGATCATGGGCGCGGATGGCGAATTGCTCGCCAATCGGGGCGACACCGGCGGCGCGGCGATCCGCATTTCGGACCTTCCGCCATATCTGCCCAAAGCCTTCATCGCCATCGAGGACCGGCGCTTCTATTCGCATTGGGGCGTCGATCCGCAGGGCATCGGCCGAGCTTTGCTGCGCAACGTCTCGGGCCGCGGCGGCATGCAGGGCGGCTCGACCCTCACCCAGCAGCTCGCCAAGAATCTGTTCCTGACGCAGGAGCGGACCTTGTCGCGCAAGATTCAGGAAGCGATCCTCGCGCTCTGGCTCGAGCATAAATATTCGAAGGACCAGATCCTCGAACTCTATCTCAACCGCGTCTATTTCGGCTCGGGCGCCTATGGCGTCGAAGCGGCCTCGCAGCGCTATTTCGGCCATAGCGCCAGAACCGCGACGCTCTCGGAATCCGCCGTGCTCGCGGGGCTGATGAAAGCGCCGTCGAAGCTCGCGCCCGACCGCAATCCGGAAGGCGCGACCGAACGCGCCGCGCAGGTCGTCACCGCCATGACCCAGGAAGGCCATATCAGCGAAGCCATGGCCAAATCCGCCCTCGCCCATCCGGCGCGCGCCATGAAGGAGCAGGCGGGCGGTTCAATCAATTACGCGGCCGATTACGTCATGGACATGCTCGACGACACGATCGGCGCGATCGACGAGGACATTGTCGTCACGACGACGATCGACGGACGACTGCAGACAATCGCGGAAGGCGCGCTGAAGGAAGAGCTCGACAAAAAAGGCCCCAAATACAACGTCTCGCAGGGCGCCGTCGTCTCGATCGATCCGAACGGGGCCATTCGGGCGCTCGTCGGGGGACGCGACTATTCCGAAAGCCAGTTCAACCGCGCCGTCTCCGCCAGGCGGCAGCCGGGCTCGGCCTTCAAACCCTTCGTCTATCTCGCCGGCCTCGAACACGGGCTGACGCCCGATTCCGTGCGCGAGGACGGGCCGCTCAACATCAAGGGCTGGACGCCCGAAAATTACAGCCACGAATATTTCGGTCCCGTCACGCTGACCAAGGCGCTGGCGCTGTCGCTGAACACGGTGGCGGTGCGCGTCGGCATGGAGGTCGGGCCGAAAACCGTCGCGAAGATCGCGCATCGACTCGGCATTCAGTCGGATTTGCAGCCCAACGCCTCCATCGCGCTCGGCACGTCGGAAGTCACGCCGCTCGAACTCGTCACCGCTTTCGCCCCTTTCGCCAATGGCGGCGTCGGCGTGCAGCCGCATATCATCACGCGCGTCAGAACCGCCGCGGGGAAGACGCTCTATCAGCGCAAGGGCTCCACCTTCGGCCGCGTGATCGAGCCGCAATATGTGGCGATGATGAATACGATGATGCAGGAGACGCTGCTCACCGGCACGGCCCGCAAGGCGGAGCTGCCGGGCTGGCAGGCGGCGGGCAAGACCGGCACCAGCCAGGATTTCCGCGACGCCTGGTTCATCGGCTATACGAGCCGACTCGTCACCGGCGTCTGGCTCGGCAATGACGATTCTTCTCCGACCAGAAAGGCTTCTGGCGGCAATCTCCCGGTCGAGATATGGAGCCGCTATATGTCCATCGCCCTGAAGGGCGCGCCCGTCGCGGGCCTGCCGACGGGGTCATGGCGTTCGGAGGCGGAGGAAATCGTCGCCAAGCCGCTGGACGATCTCATCGGCATCTTCACCGGGCAGGACAAGCCCGCGCCGCAGGCGAGGCCGCAGAAGCGCGCCGCCACGCCGCCGCCGGAAAGCCATGCGCAGGAGCAGCCGTCGCCCGAGTCGCGCGACGAGACCGCGACGATCGCCCCGCCACAGTCGCCCCGCGGACGCCGCGCGGCGCGCGAGCCCGACGACCTGACGCCCCCGGAGGACATCCCCGACGCCGGCCCGCCGCCAACCCCGCGCGGCCGCCGCCCGGCGACGCGGGAGAAGAATATTATCGAGCAGCTTTTCGGGGGCGGGTGAGTCGCGTCCCGCTCCAAGAAGGCAACGCCGGGCGCGAGCAATACTTCCCCTTTACGGAAGTATTGGCCGGGCGAATGGTTCAAGATTGCCGTTCACCCGCAGCCCCGAGGGCCCTCAATCAGACGTGATCATAACCGGCGGGAACTCGTCATGCTCCTCGCGGTCGAGTCCGTCCTCTTCCGCGAGTTCGACGCCCGTGATGCAAACATCCTCGCCATCGACCACGCATTCGATCTTTTCCAGCGACGCTCCTGCACAAGGACCGTCATAGCATTTGCCGGTGGTCAATTCGAACATCGCGCCATGCTTGCCGCAAACGATGGCGCGATGGCCCTGATCCAGAAAGTGACCGGGCTGGAAATCGATGCGCGCGCCCTGATGCGGGCAGCGGTTGAGATAAGCGTGGAAATTCTTTCCCTGCCTTACGACGAAGATCGGAAAAGCGACGGTCTTGTCCCCCTCCCGCCGCGCGAGGACGAAGCCCACCGCGCCGCGCTTGGCGACGTCGTTGACGTGGCAGACTGCATAGAGTTCGTTTGTCGACATGACCGGCTCCATGGCGGACCTTTGCGCCATGGAAGCAAAATCCCTGCCTCTAATGGAATTATCTCGCCGAGAGGAAGCGCCCCGGCCCCTCGAAGCCGGGGAGGCGCTCTGGATCAATGCAGGCTGACCATGGTCAGATCATTTTCGCGGGCGTTGCCGATGGCGCCTTCTTCAGAGTCGGCGAGCACGATGGGCGCGCCGTCGGCGCCGATAAGCGCGAAGATGGTGAGCCCCGGCTGGATCTGAGGCGCCTGCGGATAGAGGCGGTTCACGTCCTCGGAGCGCATCTCTTTCACATAGGCGATCATGCCGTCGCCCAGATTGGCGAACTGCTCGGGCGTCAGCAGAGGCGCCTTTCGTTCGATCGTCAACTTAGCTTCCATTGCCTCCTCCTCGGCGTTCAGTTCGACCCGCCCATCGACGCCTGCCCTGCAGCGCGTCTTCCTGCTAGAGATGTGGCGCTTTCGAGGAGTTTTAAAGAGGCCGGCGCGGCCAATTGTGAAGCCGCGCCTCAGCCGGGCTTTACAGCGCCAGCGCCAGGCGGCCGGGGTCCTCCAGCGTTTCCTTGACGCGCACGAGGAAGGTCACGGCCTCCTTCCCGTCGACGATGCGATGGTCATAGGAGAGCGCAAGATACATCATCGGGCGGATCTCGATCTTGCCCTCGACGGCGACCGGGCGCTCCTGAATCTTGTGCATGCCGAGAATGCCGGATTGCGGCGCGTTGAGGATCGGCGTCGACATCAGCGAGCCATAAACGCCGCCATTCGAGATGGTGAAGGTGCCGCCCTGCAGGTCCGAAATGTCGAGCGCGCCCTCGCGCGCCTTCTTGCCGAGCGCCGCGATCGACTTCTCGATCTCGGCGAGCGACATGCGATCCGCGTCGCGCACGACCGGCACGACGAGGCCTTTCTCGGTTCCGACCGCCACGCCGATATGGCAGAAGCGCTTGTAGATGATGTCGGTTCCGTCGATCTCGGCGTTGACGGCGGGAATCTCTTCGAGCGCCTGGCAACAGGCTCTCACGAAATAGCCCATGAAGCCGAGCTTCACGCCGTGTTTCTTCTCGAAGAGCTCCTTGTATTTGTTGCGCTGCGCGATCAGCGCCGACATATCGACCTCATTGAAGGTCGTGAGCATCGCCGCGACGCTCTGCGCTTCCTTCAGGCGCCGCGCAATCGTCTGGCGCAGACGCGTCATCTTCACGCGCTCCTCGCGCGCGGCGTCCTCCTGCGGAACGGGCGCGCGCGGCAATGGCGGCGGCGGAGCCTCGACGACCGGGGCTGGCGCGACAGCCTGCGCCGTCGCCGGGGCGCGGGCGGCGAAGTCGATCACGTCGGACTTCAACGCCTGTCCGCGCTTCCCCGAGCCCGCAACCTGCGAGACGTCGACGCCCCTTTCAACCGCGATCTTGGCGGCGGCCGGGGACGGCGGCATTGTCGTCGCCTGGGCGGCGGCGACCGGCGCCGCGACGGGCGCGACAGGCGCGGGAGCGGGTTTCGCGGCGGACGCAGGCGCGGCCGCGGCGCCGCCAGGCATGATCTGGCCAAGAAGCGCGCCCGGCGTCACCGTCTCGCCTTCCTTGGCGACGATCTCCGCAAGCACGCCGGCCGCCGGCGCATTGACCTCCAGCGTCACCTTGTCGGTTTCCAGCTCGGCCAAGGTCTCGTCGGCGCGCACCACGTCGCCCGCCTTCTTGAACCAACGGCCGATCGTCGCCTCGGTGACGGATTCGCCGAGCGTCGGAACGCGAATTTCAGTCATAAGCCTCTTCCTTCGCGGCTCCCTTTCCCCGCTCGCGGGGAGAGGGCTGGGGTGAGGGGCAAGCAAGCTAAAAATCGTTTCGTAGGATACGCGCCACAACTGTTTCGGCGGGCGAAAGCGGCCTGCCCTCGCCCTAACCCTCTCCCCGCATATGCGGGGAGAGGGAATCAGGTCCCGAAGGCGTCGTCCTGGAAAGCCTTCAGTTGCGCGAGATGCTTGGACATGGTGCCCGCCGCCGTTGAGGCCGACGCCGGACGCCCGACATAGCGCGCGCGTTTCGTTTTGCCGTTCACCTGCCCGAGCACCCATTCGAGATAGGGTTCGACGAAGAACCAGGCGCCCATATTCTTGGGCTCCTCCTGGCACCAGACCACATCAGCGCTCTTGAAGCGCGACATGGCGGTGACGAGACTCTTCAGCGGGAAAGGATAAAGCTGTTCGACGCGCAGCAGATAGACGTCGTCGACGCCGCGCTTCTCGCGATCTTCGAGCAGATCGTAATAGACCTTGCCCGAGCAGAGCACGACGCGGCGGATCTCCTCGTCGGGCCGCAGCGTCGCCTTTTCATGCGTCTCGCCATCGTCGAGCAAAATTCTCTGGAAGCTCGACGCCACGCCCATTTCGCCCAGCCGCGAGACGCAGCGCTTGTGGCGCAGCAGCGATTTGGGCGCCATGAGAATGAGCGGCTTGCGCATGTTGCGGTGAAGCTGCCGGCGCAGAATGTGGAAATAATTCGCCGGCGTCGAAACGTTCGCGACCTGCATATTGTCTTCGGCGCAGAGCTGGAGATAGCGCTCCAGACGCGCGGAAGAGTGCTCCGGCCCCTGCCCTTCATAACCATGCGGCAGCAGGCAGACGAGGCCCGACATGCGCAGCCATTTGCGCTCGCCCGCCGACAGGAACTGATCGAAGATCACCTGAGCGCCATTGGCGAAGTCGCCGAACTGCGCTTCCCACAGAACCAGCGCGCCCGGTTCGGCGAGCGAATAGCCATATTCGAAGCCGAGCACGGCCTCTTCGGACAGCATCGAATTGATGACCTCGAACCTGCCCTGGTCGGGCGAAAGATGATCGAGAGGGATGTAGCGCGCTTCCGTCTCCTGATCGATCAGCACGCTGTGTCGCTGCGAGAAGGTGCCCCGCTCGCTGTCCTGGCCGGAGAGGCGCACCTTGTAGCCCTCGGTGAGCAGCGTGCCGAAGGCGAGCGCCTCCGCCGTCGCCCAATCGATCGCCGTTCCCTCCTCGATGGCGGCGCGGCGATTGTCGAGGAAGCGCTGGATGGTGCGGTGCAGGTGGAAATCCGCGGGAACCGTCGTGAGCTTCGCGCCGATGTCGCGCAAGGATTCCAGCGGCGCGCCGGTCTTGCCCTTGCGCTCGTCCTCCGTCGCCTGATAGCCCGGCTTGAGGCCCGCCCAGCGGCCGTCGAGCCAATCGGCCTTGTTCGGCTTATAGGACTGGCTCGCCTCGAACTCGCTTTCGAGCCGCGCGCGCCAATCCTCCTTCATCCTGTCGGCGTCGGCCCTGGAAAGCTGGCCTTCGCTTGCGAGCTTCTCGGCGTAGAGATCGAGCGTCGTGCGATGCGACCGGATCTTCTTGTACATCAGCGGCTGGGTGAAGCCCGGCTCGTCGCCCTCATTATGGCCGAAGCGGCGGTAGCACCACATGTCGATGACGACCGGCTTCTGGAACTGCTGGCGGAATTCCGTCGCGACGCGCGCGGCGAAGACGACAGCCTCGGGATCGTCGCCATTCACATGGAAGATCGGCGCCTCGACCATCTTCGCGACGTCCGACGGATAGGGCGAGGAACGCGAGAAGCGCGGATAGGTGGTGAAGCCGATCTGATTATTGATGATGAAATGCACCGAGCCGCCCGTGCGATGGCCCTTGAGGCCGGAAAGGCCGAAGCATTCCGCCACGACGCCCTGACCCGCAAAAGCCGCGTCGCCATGGATGAGCAGCGGCAGCACGACGCGGCGGTCGCCGCCATGCTGGTCCTGCTTGGCGCGGACCTTGCCGAGCACGACGGGATCGACGATTTCGAGATGCGACGGATTGGCGGTGAGCGAGAGATGCACCTTGTTGCCGTCGAATTCGCGATCCGACGAGGCGCCGAGGTGATATTTCACGTCGCCCGAACCTTCCACCTCGTCGGGCAGGAAGGAGCCGCCCTTGAATTCGTGGAAGAGCGCGCGGTGGGGTTTCGCCATCACCTGACAGAGAACGTTGAGGCGGCCGCGATGGGCCATGCCGAGCACGATCTCCTTCACGCCGAGCGCGCCGCCGCGCTTGATGATCTGCTCCAGCGCCGGCACGATCGCCTCGGCGCCGTCGAGGCCGAAGCGCTTCGTGCCCGTATATTTCACGTCGAGAAACTTCTCGAAGCCCTCGGCCTCGACGAGCTTGTTGTAGATCGCGCGCTTGCCCTGATCGGTGAAGACGATCTCCTTCTTGGGGCCTTCGATGCGCGCCTGCAGCCAGGCTTTCTCCTCGGGATTGGAGATGTGCATGAATTCGAAGCCGATCGAGCCGCAATAGGTGCGGCGCAGGATCGTCACCATCTCGAAGACGCTGGCGTATTGCAGGCCAAGAACGCCGTCGATGAAGATCTTGCGGTCGTAATCCTCGTCCTTGAAGCCGTATGTTTCCGGATGCAGCTCGCCATGATCGTGGCGCTGCTCCAGACCCAGCGGATCGAGATTGGCGTGGAGATGGCCGCGCATGCGATAGGCGCGGATCATCATGAGGGCGCGCACGGAATCGCGCGTGGCGCGCTGAATCTCGTCGGCGGTCGCGGCCGTCGGCGGCGGAACCGGCGCGCCTTTTTGCGCGGCCTTGGGGGCCGGCGCGGGATAGTCGCCCGTGAGCGCGCTCACCCATTCGCCATTGGCGGTCAGCGGCCAGTCGGGACGCGCCCAGGACGGGCCATTGGCCGGCGCGGCGCCCGGAACGGCGCCCATCTCAAAGAAAAATTTCGCCCATTCGGGACTTACCGAAGAGGCGTCGGCCTCATAGGCGTCTAGAAGCCCCTCAATATAGGCGGCGTTCGCGCCCTGGAGAAATGACGTGGCTGCGAAGCCGTGATTTTGCGCAGAACGCGGACCGCCGGGAGCCGCCGGTCCGGTCACGCCATCAGTTTCAAGACGCGCCATAAGTCTCGCTTCTCTTGAAGCCGACAGCGGCGCGCCCGGGAGCCAGTCGCCCGCCGCCGAAGGCTTGTTGTGGAGCGCCGCTCAAAAACGGCGACGCCCCTCATCTAAGTTCTCGAAGGCGGCAAAGAAGGGCGCAGCAGCGCCTAACCTTTGAGCACCTCGACCAATGTCTTGCCCAGCCGCGCCGGCGAAGGCGACACGCGGACGCCCGCCGACTCCATCGCCGCGATCTTGCTCTCCGCATCGCCCTTGCCGCCGGAGATGATCGCGCCGGCATGGCCCATGCGACGGCCGGGAGGGGCCGTACGGCCGGCGATGAAGCCCACCATGGGCTTCTTGCGGCCGCGCCTGGCCTCGTCTTTCAAGAATTGGGCCGCTTCCTCTTCCGCCGAGCCGCCGATCTCGCCGATCATGATGATCGACTTGGTCGCGTCGTCGGCCAAAAACAATTCCAGCACTTCGATGAAGTCCGTGCCCTTGACGGGATCGCCGCCAATGCCGACCGCCGAGGTCTGGCCGAGGCCCTCGCGGGTCGTCTGGAAAACCGCCTCATAGGTCAGCGTGCCGGAGCGCGACACGACGCCCACGGAGCCGCGCGAAAAAATATTGCCCGGCATGATGCCGATCTTGCTCTCGCCCGCCGTGACGACGCCCGGGCAGTTGGGGCCGATGAGGCGGGATTTGGAGCCCGTGAGCGCGCGCTTGACGCGGATCATGTCCTGCACCGGCACGCCCTCGGTGATGCAGACGATCAGCGGGATTTCCGCGTCGATCGCCTCGCAGATGGCGTCGGCGGCGCCCGGCGGCGGGACATAGACGACCGAGGCGTCGGCCCCGGTCTTTTCACGAGCTTCCGCCACGGTGTCGAAAACGGGAAGGCCAAGATGCGCGGAGCCGCCTTTGCCCGGGGAAACGCCGCCGACCATCTTGGTTCCATAGGCGATCGCCTGCTCCGAATGGAAAGTGGCGGTCTTGCCGGTGAACCCTTGCGTGATGACTTTGGTGTTCTTGTCGATCAGGACGGACATGCAGCTATTCCTAAAGAGAACGGGCGGCGCGGGGAAAGCGCGAGCGTCCGGCTCCCGTTTGAGAGAGCCGGTCTCACGCCGCAGATTTCGCGCCGCCAAACTATTGGTACGAGCGCCCGCTTACAAGGCGGAAAGCGCCCGGAAGATACGCATGCGGCAAGGGGACGCGATCAAATTGGAGGCGGGAAAGGCCGATCATTGCAAGCGGTAGGAAATATGCCTACCTTTGCGCCGAGGGAGAGACGCTGCGGTGCCAAGAGTCGAAAAAATCAGCGTCGCCATAACGTCCGAAATGGCGGCGATGATGCGCGAGGTCGTCGAGACGGGCGAATATGCTTCCGCAAGCGAAGTCATGCGCGAGGCGCTGCGGGACTGGAGGCTGCGCCGCCGGCAACGGGAACAGGCGGTCGACGAGTTGCGACGCCTTTGGGATGAGGGGGTCGACAGCGGCCCAGCGACTGACGGGAACGAGGCGTTCGCCCGTCTGAGCGCGCGACTCGCGCCCAAATTCTCTGAAAAATGAGTTTCAAGCTCAAGCCGCGGGCGGAGCAGGACATCGAGGAAATCGTCTCCTACATCGCCGCGGACAGCCCCGCCGCTGCTCGACAGTGGTTCGAAAGCATGCGCCGCGCCTGCGAGCGTCTGGCCGAAATGCCGAAAATGGGCGTGGCGCGCCCGGAAATCCGGCCTGATCTGCGGACCTTTCCTGTCGGAAATTATCTCATTGCCTACCGGGAAGCCGGCCTTGACGTGGAAATCGTGCGCATTCTGCATGGCGCCCGGCAGTGGCGCGAATTGCTCTGAGCTACGGGCATTTTTTTCAAACAGAAAGCCGGCGGGTCTCCCCGCCGGCTCCGAAAACTGGCCTTCTTCTAGGCCTTTACGCCGTGGTCGCGCCGAGGCTCGACACCTCGACCTTCACGCCCGGACCCTGGGTCGAGCTGATGGCCACGCGCTGAATATAGGTGCCCTTGGCGCCCGTGGGCTTGGCCTTGGCGACGGCGTCGACAAAGGCCTTGATGTTCTCGATGAGCTTGCCTTCGTCGAAGGAAGCCTTGCCGACCGTGCCCTGCACGATGCCCGCCTTCTCGACGCGGAACTCGACCGCGCCGCCCTTGGAGGCCTTCACCGCGCCGGCGACGTCCATGGTCACCGTGCCGACCTTGGGGTTCGGCATCATGCCGCGCGGGCCGAGCACCTTGCCGAGACGGCCGACGAGCGGCATCATGTCGGGCGTGGCGATGCAGCGATCGAACTCGATCGTGCCGCCCTGGACGATAGTGACCAGGTCCTCTGCGCCCACGACGTCGGCGCCCGCGGCCTTCGCCTCGTCCGCCTTGGCGCCGCGCGCGAAAACGCCGACGCGCAGAACGCGGCCCGTGCCGTTCGGCAGATTGACGACGCCGCGGACCATCTGGTCGGCGTGCTTGGGGTCGACGCCGAGATTCATGGCGATCTCGACCGACTCGTCGAACTTGGCCTTGGCGCGTTCGCGCACCATTTTCACGGCCTCGTCGATCCCGTAGAGCTTGGTGCGCTCGACGCCCTCGCGGGCCTTGGCGATTCTCTTTCCAATATGCGCCATGGTCTTACTCCACCACCTGGAGGCCCATCGCGCGGGCCGAGCCTTCGATCATCGACATTGCGGATTCGATCGAGGCGCAGTTCAGATCGACGATCTTCTTCTCGGCGATCTCGCGAATCTGCGCCTTGGTCACCTTGCCGACGACGTTACGGCCAGGAGTCTTCGAGCCCGAAGCCGGCTTCTTGCCGATCTTGAGGCCAACGGCCTTCTTCAGGAAGAAGGAGACCGGCGGCTGCTTCATCTCGAAGGTGAAGGAGCGGTCCTGATAGGCGGTGATGATGACGGGGATGGGCGTCCCCTTCTCCATCTGCGCCGTCTTGGCGTTGAACGCCTTGCAGAACTCCATGATGTTGAGGCCGCGCTGACCGAGCGCGGGGCCGATCGGCGGCGAGGGATTCGCCGCGCCGGCCGGCACTTGCAGCTTTATGTAGCCGGCAATTTTCTTCGCCATTTACTTTCTCCAACGAATGACGCCCGGCGGGGCCGCAAAGCCCAACCGGCGCCGGTTGCAGGTCGTGGTCCGGTCCGTTCTCCCCGATGGCGATCAGGGCGGACCCGCCACGTATGATTTCCTCGCGGCGCGGGGAGCGCCCGAGGAAAAGCGGCTTTTAGAGGAAGGCGGGGGAAAGCGCAAGGGAGGGGCGCGCGGCGGTCTTGTCGCAGCGAAAGGGGATGTTCGCGATCGCGCCAACGGGGTGGGTCGAAAGCAAATAGAATTTCGCGCCTGTTTTATGCAACGAAATTCCTCTGCAAAATTAATTGGTCGCGAGACGTGCAAAAATCTTTATTTTTGCACTTGGCCGCCGCGCTGCGTCGAGACAGCGCCGTGTAGCAGTAGAAATCCCAATCATGTCTTTGGTTGTTATGCGCGCATCGCCATAGCGGGACGAAACGGCTTGTCGTCGTCAGGCGGCGGCAATGGCGCATAATGGCTAAATTGCATCGCGTAGTTCGCGCGGCCCTGCGTGCCGGAACGCAGATTGTTGACATAGCCGAACATATTCACGAGCGGCACCATAGCGTTGATGACTACGGCGTTGGTGCGCAGGTCCTGACCCTGGATCTGGCCGCGACGCGAGTTCAGATCGCCGATGACAGTGCCGGTATATTCTTCCGGCGTCACCACCTCGACCTTCATGATCGGTTCGAGCAGAACGGACTGGCCCTTTTGCAGTGCTTCGCGGAAAGCGGCGCGCGAGGCGATTTCGAAGGCCAGCACCGAGGAGTCGACGCCGGTCAGACGATCTATCGCCAATCCAAGATGGCTTTCGCTCGCGCCCCTGAGAAGCGCACGGCCGGTCTCCTGATCGACATCGACCTTGAGGAACAGATCATCAGCAGCGAGTTGCACTAAGGCAGCGGAAAACTTTTGCCAATCGGCTTTGGACTTCGGCTCGATCGTCACTTCGACCAGCAGCGGCGGCGGCGCATCAGCCATCGCTCTTTCCTTCATGCATAACGCTGAGGGTTAGAAAGCGGCTATTTCTTCTTATAACACAGGCGTTTCGGAGCGATGCATAATTTTTGAGTTTTGCGCCAAAAGCCACTCCCAGCTTTTGGCGGCTTTAAAGCAGCTTCTGCATTTCGAGGTTCTCGACCGGGCTTCCACATTCTATTCCCGGATACCTTCTCGTCTCGCTCCACCCCCGACTTTCATAGAAGGCCCGAGCACGTTTGTTGAAGGCTCGAACTTCTAGACGAGCAACAGGGTAAGACCGCCCGATTTGTTGTTCCGCGAAATCCATCAGCTTCGATCCGATACCCTCGCGCCATATTTGCGGATCAACGTGCAAATCGATGATGCGGTCCTCAGCGACATGAATGACGCCAACGAGTTCGTCATCGACGACGGCCACGTAAAAGTGGAGCCACATGGTTTCGGCGTGGGTGCGAGCCGGATCGGCGGCCGCGAACGCCTGAACCGCCTCGAAGGGCAATTCAGGAGCCCAAGCTACCAACCATGAGCGGTGAAGGAGCCGGATGAGCGCAGGAACGTCGCACTCAGAGGCTTGTCGAAGAAAGAGACGGCCCAATTCCATGATGTAAAACAGCTCCGTTGTCGGCGACTCTTCGCTGATGGCGGGGAGTTCGCATAACTGACCGATGGAACCTGCCTCTGGGGCGTTCGCATCGCCACATCATCGACATTCAACGATAGCCGACCTCAATGCCCTTCGGGCGAAAGGCCCACATGCTGTTCGAGCCGACGCACGCGCTCTTCGAGTTCTGTCAACAGCACGCCATGGCCAATCGCGGAGGAGTGGTATTCCATCACCGAGCGACGCAGCCCGACGATCTGATCGCTCAGACGCTTCCCCTGTTCGCCAATGCGTTTTTCCATGTTCACCAGGTCAGAGGCCACATCCGCGCGCAGCGAATGGACCTCCGAACGGACATCGGCGATCTCGTCGCGAAGAGTATCCACCTTCACGTCGATCTTGCGCAGCAGGGCCAGGGTGAAGTTCTCGGCTTCGTCGCTCATCGTAGCTTCCATCGCCGCCGCAAAAAGCGCAGGCATACAACCCGGAAAGCTTACACGAAACCGCGCGATTCTCTACCTATCCCGCGATCGAAAGGCGCGCGGATCGGGATGCGACGGCCACAAATGCGTAAGGGCGTTCGCAATTTTTTTTACGCCGGCGGCGTCCTCACGCCCGGAGCGGCGCGAGCTTCCATTCCCTTAGAGAAAGTGGGCGATCAAACCTTCTCCACCTGCCCGAATTCCAGTTCCACCGGCGTCGGGCGGCCGAAGATCGAGACGGCGACCTTGAGGCGTGAGCGGGCTTCGTCCACTTCCTCGACGAGGCCGTTGAACGACGCGAAGGGGCCGTCGGCGACGCGCACCGTCTCGCCCACCTCGAAGCTGATCGTGGGCTTGGGACGCTCGACGCCCTCGGCGACCTGACCCTTGATGCGCATCGCCTCCTCTTCGGAGATCGGCATCGGCTTGTTGTCGGCGCCCAGGAAGCCCGTCACCTTCGGCGTGTTCTTGATCAGCGAGAACACATTGTCGGTGAGGTTGCACTTGACCAGCACATAGCCGGGAAAGAATTTGCGCTCGGTCGAGACCTTGCGGCCGCGGCGCACCTCGACGACCTGCTCGGTCGGCACGAGGATTTCCTCGAAAGCGTCGGTCAGGCCCCGCTGCGCGGCGCCCTCGCGGATCGATTCCGCGACCTTCTTCTCGAAGTTCGAATAAGCGTGGACGATATACCAGCGCATGGCCATGGGGCGCGCTCAGCTCCTGAAAATCACTGTCCGACGCGCAACAGCAGGCCGACGCCGAAGCGAAGGGCCGAGTCGACGAGGACGAAGAAAAGGCTCGCAAAAAGAACCATGAGGATCACGAGGCCGGTCGTGATCATGGTCTCGCGGCGCGTGGGCCAGGTGACCTTGCCCGCCTCGGCGCGAACTTCCTGCAGGAATGTGAACGGGTTGACCATTTCGCTTGCCCGGTTTCCTCTTGGCGGGTTCCTTTGGCGCTGCAAAAGAGACGTCCGCCGCAAAACAGTCGCGGCGCGGGACCTTCCGGCCACGCGCCACGTTAACGAGCCTTATAGCGGGTCCCGGCTGGAACGCCAAGGGGAAATCTCCCTCCCTTAGAGGTCGCGCCAGGCCTTCGCCCCTCAGCGGCCCGCCCAGCGCGCCTCCCGCTCCAGCGACAGCATTTTATGGATACGCGACATGAAGGCGACGCCGAAAAGCGGGGTCAGCACATTGAGGCCGGGGGTCATGACGAAGGCGGCGATGAACAGGCCCGCCAGAAAAAGCTGGGGCGCATAGCGGCGGCGCAGCTCTGTCGCCTCCTCCAGCGAACGAAAGCGGGTGGCGGCGAAGAGGAAATATTCGCGCCCGAGCAGATAGGCGTTGGCCAGCAGGAAGGCGATGGCGTTGATCCCGGGGACGAGCAGCAGGAACAAGGCCAATAAATTGACCCCGGCCGACACCGCGGCGAAACGGACGCCCATCATGATCGCCTGCGCGGCGGGGATCGCCCGCCCGCGCTCACCCGCCGGATAGAGGTCGGCCTCCACGACGTCGGCGAGATCGTCGAGGAAAAGGCCCGCGACCAGGACCGAGATCGGGCCGAGGAAAAAGGCGAGGAACAGGAAGAGGCCGACGCCCGTCGCATAGGTCAAGGCGATCTGAAGCCATGGGTGGTTCACGGCGATATAGGACAGAGCGAGCTTGTCGAGGCCCACCCAGGCGAGCGCCAGGAAGAGCAGCGTCATGCCGATGCTCTTGATCAGCACATTGCGGAAAGGCGGGGAAAGGATCTCGCGCAGCGCCGCCAGCGCGGCGTCGAACATGAAGGTCATGAGCGGCCTCTAACAGCCGCCCGCGCGGCGGCCGCCCTGCAGATGGCGCTGAAACGGGGCCGATGCAAGGGCGGCTCGAATGCCGCCTCGCGCGCCAATTACCCCTTCGCCGGCGCCCGCTGCGCGAAGCCCAGCCGGATGTTCAGCTCGTGCAGCAGCTTCTCGGCCGCGAGCGGGATGTTGGTGCCGGGCGGGAAGATCGCCGCGGCGCCGAAATCGAGGAGCGCCTGGAAATCATCCGGCGGGATAACGCCGCCGACGACCATCATAATGTCCTCGCGGCCGACGCGGGCCAGCGCGTCGCGCAGTTCGGGGGTCAGCGTCAGATGGCCGGCGGTCATGGTCGAGACGCCGACAATGTGCACGTCGGCCTCCTTCGCCTTCTGCGCCACTTCGTCGGGGGTTGCGAAGAGGTCGCCGATGACCACGTCAAAACCCATATCGGCGAAGGCGGAGGCGATGACCTTCTGGCCGCGGTCGTGGCCGTCCTGGCCCATTTTGGCGACGAGAATGCGCGGCTTGCGGCCGGTATTCTCCTCGAAGTCGCGGGTCATGCCGACGACGCGGCCGACCTGCTGGCTGTCCTTCCCGGCTTCCTTCGCATAGACGCCGGAAATGACATTCGCCTTGGGCTTGTGGCGGGTGAAGACCTTCTCCAGCGCGTAGGAGATTTCGCCGACGCTGGCCTTGGCGCGCGCCGCCTTGACGGCGAGGTCGAGAAGATTGGCGCCGGACGTGGCGCCTTCCGTCAGCGCGTTCAGCGCCGCCTGGCATTCGGCTTCATTGCGTTCGCCGCGCAGGCGGGCGAGCTTGGCCAGTTGCGCGGCGCGCACGGCGGCGTTGTCGACCTTCAGAACGTTCGGCTTGGCGTCGTTCTCCGGCTGATATTTATTGACGCCCACGACAACCTGTGTCCCGCTGTCGATACGGGCCTGCGTCTTGGCGGCGGCTTCCTCGATGCGCTGCTTGGGCACGCCCGCCGCGATGGCCTTGGCCATACCGCCGAGCTTCTCGATCTCCTCGATATGCGCCCAGGCCTTTTTGGCGAGTTCGGCGGTCAGACGCTCGACATAATAGGAGCCGCCCCAGGGATCGATCACGCGCGTCGTGCCGCTCTCCTGCTGCAACACGATCTGCGTGTTGCGGGCGATGCGGGCCGAAAAGTCGGTCGGCAAAGCGAGCGCCTCGTCGAGCGCGTTGGTGTGCAGCGACTGGGTATGGCCCTGCGTCGCCGCCATGGCCTCGACGCAGGTGCGGATGGAGTTGACGTAAACGTCCTGCGCGGTGAGCGACCAGCCGGAGGTCTGGCAGTGGGTGCGCAGGGTCAGGCTCTTTTCCGACTTGGCGCCGATATCCTTCATCAGACGCGCCCAGAGCAGGCGCGCGGCGCGCAGCTTCGCGACCTCCATGAAGAAATTCATGCCGATGGCGAAGAAGAAGGAGAGACGCGGCGCGAAGGCGTCGATGTCGAGGCCCGCCGCGACGCCGGCGCGCACATATTCCACGCCGTCGGCCAAGGTGTAGCCAAGTTCGAGATCGGCCGAGGCGCCGGCCTCCTGCATGTGATAGCCGGAGATCGAGATCGAGTTGAACTTCGGCATATGCTGGGACGTGTACGCAAAAATGTCCGACACAATCCGCATGGAGGGCTCCGGCGGATAGATATAGGTGTTACGCACCATGAATTCTTTGAGAATGTCGTTCTGGATCGTGCCGGTGAGCTTGTCGGCCGAAACGCCCTGCTCTTCCGCCGCCACGATGAAGAGCGCCAGAACGGGCAGCACGGCCCCGTTCATGGTCATCGACACGGACATCTGATCGAGCGGAATGCCGTCGAACAGCGTGCGCATGTCGTAGATCGAATCGATCGCGACGCCCGCCATGCCGACATCGCCCATGACGCGGGGATGGTCGGAATCATAGCCGCGATGGGTCGCGAGGTCGAAGGCGACCGAGAGGCCCTTCTGGCCGGCGGCGAGATTGCGGCGGTAGAAGGCGTTGGAGTCCTCGGCCGTGGAGAAGCCCGCATATTGGCGGATCGTCCAGGGCTGGGCGACATACATGGTCGAATAGGGCCCGCGCACGAAGGGCGCGACGCCGGGATAGCCGTCGATGAAGGACAGGCCCTCGACATCCGACGGCCCATAGGCGCTCTTCACCTCGATCCCCTCGGGCGTCAGCCAGCTGCGGACGGGCGCGTCCTGCGCGACGGAGGCGGCGGCGAAGGGGATCTTGGTGAAATCGGGGATGGCGGACATTATTTCCTCGGCTGCTTTCGAGGCGTTTTAGACCAGCCGCCCCGCGAGCGCAAAGGCGGCTTGTGGCCGCGCGAGGCGCTGGCGGCGGGAACTTAAGGGATCAGCGCTTCTGGATCGACCCGAGATAAGCCAGCAGCGCCTCGACTTCCTTCGCGTCGAAGCGGAATTGCGGCATCTCCAGCCCCTCATGGCCGACGACGATGCCCTCGCCCAGCGCCTCCTCCAGATTGGAGAGCGGATATTTGCGGGCGAGATAGCGGAAAGGCGGGGATTTCGGGTTCGGGCTCGCGCCGGTGCGGCCGACCGCGTGGCAACTCCCGCAATTCGCTTTCGCAATGCCTGCGCCGAGCTTCAGAGCATCGCTCTCCGCGGCCATGGCCGGAGCGGCAAAGGCGATCGACATAACGAAAGCGAGGGGCGCGAATCGAACCATGTGCGACAGTCTAGCCCCCGCCCCTTCCGCCGCCAGCCGCGCCTATTGCCGCACCACCAGAACCGAACATTTGGCGTGCCGGACGATCGTCTTGGCGTTGGAGCCGAGAAGATAGGTCGCCATCGTGGGACGGTGCGAGCCGACGACGATGAGGTCCGCGCTCCAATCCTCGGCCTCGGCGAGCACCTCGGGATAAACGGCGCCGAAACGCACGGTCGAGGAGACGCGCTCCTGCGGCAGATCGACCTTCTGCGCGCGTTCGGCGATGTCCTTCTCCGCCGCCTCGCGCAACTCTTCGTCGAAATTCGGAGGGATGTAGTCGACGAAGGCCATCGGCACGAGCGGCTGCACGTTGATGAGCCGCATCTGCGCCTCCGGGGCGCTCTTCGCCAGCGCCAGGGCGGCGTCGATGGCGAGTTTCGCCATGTCGGATTCGCCCAGGTCCACCGGGACGAGAATTTTCTTGTACAAGTCCGCCTCCCTCGAAGTTTCTCGTTCAATGAAGGCAAAGATAGGGGATCCGCGGCCATCCCGCGAGGGGCGCGAATGCGAATGATCGCCGCATGGCTTGGACCATGCGGCTCGCTATTGCTTGCGCGTGAGCCGGCTGACGGCGGATTTGGTCGCCATGATGGTTTCCATCGACTGCGCCCGCCGCGTTGTCGCCTTGGCGATCGCGGCTTTCACGTCGCTGACCGAATAAGGCTTCGGGATCACCAGCACCGGCTCCAGCTCGCCGGTTTGCAGCCATTGCGGCGCCGCGGTGACGAAAATCACCGATGCGTCGATGCTTTTCAGCATTTCGTCGACCGCGACGATCCCCGAACTGCCATCCGCCAGCCTGACGTCGGCGACGATCACGGCCGGCCGCGCCTTCAAGGCGAGCGAGAGCGCTTCCTTATGGGTCCGAGCCGGGCCGACGACGCGGTGGCCCAGATCGTTCACCATGAATTCGATATCCTTCGCGATGATCGACTCGTCCTCGATCACAAGAATGTCCAAAGCGCGTTGCTGGCGTTTCGGCCGCGGACGCGGCGTCGACTCGGGCGACTCGACATCTTCAACAGGAATGTTCACGGAAGCAGCCTCTTCGATCGCCGTCATGGGAGTAGGGGTCTAAAACGCTCTGAAGGCCCACGCGCCGAGCGCGGCGCGGCCAATGGCGCCATTCCAGCTTAACGCGCATGACGCCGCCCGGTTCCGCCAGAGTCGTCCAAGCCGGCTCCAATAGCCAAGGCCGCGTTCGACTGGACAAAGCGCTTGCAAGACAGCACTCATTTCGCGTCGTCGCAGGCCTGTCGCCCGCGGCGACGGAGATGAATGACCATGTCCAGCATCGCAGTCGTCAACGCCGGCTCGTCGAGCCTCAAATTCGCGGTCTTCGACGCGGCGGAGACGCCGGTCCTGCGGCTCAAGGGCGCGATCGACGGCATTGGCGCGACGCCGCGCGCAAGGCTTTCCCGCGCGGACGGCGCCACGCTGCTCGACGAAGCGCTTGCGCCGGAGAATTTCGATCACGCCGCCGCGACGCGGACCATGATGCGCATCGCCGCGCCCTGGCTCGACGGCGCGGACATATCGGCGGTCGGCCACCGCGTCGTGCACGGCGGCGGCGTCTTTTCCGCGCCCTTGCGGATAACCGAAGCCGACATGGAGGCGCTTGCGCGCTTCATCCCCCTCGCCCCTTTGCATCAGCCGCACAATCTCGCCGTCATCCGGGCCATGCTGGCGGAACATCCGCAACTGCCGCAGGTCGCTTGCTTCGACACGGCGTTCCACGCGACGCAGCCGCCAATCGCGCAAGCTTTCGCCTTACCGCGGAAATATTCGCAGGCCGGTTTGCGCCGTTACGGATTCCACGGCATTTCCTATCAATATGTCGCCGGCAGGCTGAAAGAGGTTGCGCCCGACCTCGCGTCTCGCCGCGTCATCGTCGCTCATCTCGGCAATGGCGCGAGCCTTTGCGGGATGATCGACGGCGGGAGCGTCGCGAGCACGATGGGCTTCACCACCGTCGACGGGCTGATGATGGGGACGCGCTGCGGCGCGCTCGACCCGGGGGCGCTGCTGCATCTGATGGACCATTACGGGCTCGGTCCGCGCGAGGTGGAAGATCTGATCTATCGCCAATCCGGCCTGCTCGGCGTCTCGGGCCTCTCAGCGGACATGCGCGCGCTGCGCGCCTCGGCGGCGGCGCAGGCCAAAGAGGCGATCGCGCTTTTCGTCTATCGCATCCGGCGGGAGATCGGCTCGCTCGCAGCGGCGCTCGGCGGTCTCGACGCGCTCGTCTTCACCGCCGGCATCGGCGAAAACGACGCGGCGACGCGCGCGGAGGTCGCGGCGGGTTGCGCCTGGCTCGGCGTCGAACTCGATGACACGGCCAATCGCGCGGCGCAGACAAAAATCTCCGCTCCGCAATCCTCGGTCGCCGTCTTCGTGATCCCGACCAATGAGGAGTTGGAGATCGCGCGCAGCGCATATCGACTTGTCCGCCCGAACTGACGCGATCGGGCGTCACGCCCCCACAAACGGCATGTTTTCCTCGACCGGTTCTACGATCGGCAAAGGCAGCGTCACGTCGACGATGGCGCCGCCGGAGGGGGCCGCGCTGATTTCGAGCGCGCCGTTCAGCGCCCGCACGCGCTCGGACATGCCGACAAGGCCGCGCCCTCTCCTTTGATGCGCGCCGATTCCGACCCCGTCATCCGATACCGTGATGCGCAGGATGAGCGATTCTTCCTCAAGCGAAGCGGGATGCTCGAAACGCAGCGCCACTTTCGCGTTTCGCGCGGAAGAGTGGCGAAAAATATTGGTCAGCGCCTCCTGCACGACGCGATAGGCGGTCAATTCCACGGCCTCGCCCATGCCGCGCAAATCGTGCGGCGCCTCCAGCGTCACCGCAATATCGGGCCGCATGGCCCGCCGATTGGCGATCAGCCCGCGCAGCGCGGGTTCGAGCCCAAGTTCGTAAAGTCCCGGCGGCCGCAATTCGTCGAGCATGCGATGCACCACGTCCTGCAGCGCGTTTCCCGCCGAGCTGATTTCACCGCATATTTGGGGAACGCGCCCGCCGCTCTGTCCGGTCGCCGCCTCGCTTGCCGAAAGCGCCAGGACGCCGGTGCGGATCGCAAAGAGGCAGGGGGCGACCTCGTCATGGAGATCGCGCGCGATCGTGGCGCGCTCGTCATCCTGCATCTTCACGAGGCGCTCGAGCAGGGTGCGGTTTTCTCCCTCGACTCGATCCAGCGTCTGGGCGAGCGCATTGAGCCGCACCGCCGTATCGACGAATTCCGTCGCGCCTTCCGGCGCGAGGCGAACGCTTCTAAAGCCGCGTTCGAGCCGCAAAAGCCCGTCGCCAATCGCCTTGAAGGGCTGAAGCCAGCGATTCATCAAGGCGAGGACGACCGCGCAGATCAAGCCGAGCGCGACGAGATTGCCGAAGGCGAGCCGCGTGAGGTTCGACCAAGCCTTCTCCGCTTCGAGATCGGGATAGAAAACCAGCTCGATCTGTCCGAATTTCATCATCCCGTTCACGGTGACGGGGATGCGAAGCGTGCGGGGTTCGGGCGAAACGAGGGCGGAGAACCAGTATGGGCTCGCCAGCGTCTCTTCAGCAGCCGGAGCCGCCTCCATCGCCTCTCTCCCTGGCGGGCCGCTCCAGATCACCCTGATGTCGACGCGCTGCCGGTAATCGGGATTTTCGAAGACCTGTCGAAGGCGGACGACCGGATCGCGCCCGGCGACGGTCTCCATGATCGCCAGCTCCTTGGCGAGCTTGAAATTGCTTTTGAGCTCCGCGTCGAAGCCCGCATGAACGCGATTGGCGATGGTGACGATGTTGAAGACGAAGATCGTCGAAAAAGCCGCAGCGATCAGAAGATTGAATTTCGTGGCGAGCGACAGCGGCCGCATGTTGGTTCGTTCCTGATCTTCGCCGAAGCCGTCCGAGGCGTCGCGATTGACAGCCCCGCGCCCGGCCCGACATAGTCGCCGCGATGAACGGACGGCAATAATAACATGCGCATTCTCATCGTCGACGACCACCCCATGGTGATAGCCGGGTGCCGCGGCATGCTCGCGGGCGAAGCGGATATGGAGGCGCTGGAAGCCCAGGACGCGGAGCGCGCCTTCGACGTTTTCGCGCGCGAGGCGCCCGACATCGTGGTGCTCGACGTCAATCTGCCCGACATGTCCGGCTATGATCTTTTGCGCCGAATGCTGAAACGAAGGCCAAAGGCGCGAATCCTCGTTTACACGATGAACGCCGACCCCGTTCACGCCTCGCGCGCGATCGAACTCGGCGCGCTCGGCTACATGTCGAAGAATGAAGATCCCGCGCTTTTCGTCAAGGCCGTGCGCCTTGTCGGCGGGGGACAACGTTACGTTTCCGACGACATGGCGCACAAGCTCGCTTTCTTTAATCAGAAGAAGCAGACCAACCCGTTTCTCGACCTCACGCCGCGCGAGAAGGAGACCTTGCGGCTCCTCGCCGACGGCAAGGGGATGGCGGAAATCGCGCATGACATGGGCATTTGCTACAAGAGCGTCGCAAATAGCTGCGCGCTGCTCAACAGGAAGCTCGGCGCGCGCTCGCGCGTCGATCTTGTGCGCATCGCGGTGGAAGCGAAGGCCGCCAAACATATCCTCTGATCCGCCCATAATCCGCTTGCGCGGGCCATGATAATTCGGTCGCGCCTTTTCCGATTTTTCCCGGATTTCTGGTTCCAAAAAGCCTAAAGACGCGTCCAAGTCGTCCCCTTACGATTTTCTCCTGGCGCCTCCGAAGCTGCGGGGATGGGCGGTCCCTCCTGCCGCTTTTCCCCGACGAGCAACGGAGCGCCGCATAAGAAAATATCAGAGGGAACGCTCATGAACCGGCTATTGATGACGGCCTCGACCGCCATTCTCGCCGCATGCGCCGGCGCGCAGGCGGACGACCTTTCGATCAGGCTGAAAGACCCCAAACAATGGGTCTCGCCCACCGGCGACGACGCCAATCTGCGTCATTCGGCGTTGAAGCAGATCACGACCGAAAATGTCGGCAAGCTCGTCATCGACTGGCAATTCTCGACAGGCGTGCTGCGCGGCCATGAAGGCGCGCCGCTCGTCATCCATAATGTGCAGATCCCCGAGCAAACCGCGACGGACAAGAACGGCAAGAGCTTCGTTACGCGCAAGGCCTTTACGACCGACGTGATGTATCTGCACACGCCCTTCCCCAATACGGTCTATGCGCTCGACCTCAAAGACCCCGACCACAAGATCATCTGGAAATATCAGCCCGAGCAGGACGCCCAGGTCGTGGCCATCATGTGCTGCGACTCGGTCAACCGCGGCCTCGCCTATGGCGACGGCAAGATTTTCCTGGCGCAGGCCGATACGACGCTGGTCGCCTTCGACGCAGGAGCGGGCGCGATCGGCGGCCCGAAACGCAACGAGCCTTTATGGTCGGTGAAGAACGGCGATCCGTCCAAGGGTCACACTTCGACCGCCGCGCCGCATGTGTTCAAGGACAAGGTGCTCGTCGGCATCGCCGGCGGCGAGTTCGGCGTGCGCGGCCATATCACGGCCTATGACGTCAAGACCGGAAAGCTGCTTTGGCGCGGCTATTCGACGGGTCCGGACGCAGAGACGCTGATCGACCCCGAAAAGACGACGCATCTCGGCAAGCCGGTCGGAAAGGATTCGGGAATCAACACCTGGGAAGGCGAACAGTGGCGGACCGGCGGCGGAACCACCTGGGGCTGGTACAGCTACGATCCGGAGCTGAATCTCGTTTATTACGGCTCCGGCAATCCCTCAACCTGGAACCCCAGCCAGCGTCCCGGCGACAATCGCTGGTCGATGACGATCTGGGCGCGCGACCTCGACACCGGCAAGGTGAAGTGGGTCTATCAGATGACGCCTCATGACGAATGGGACTATGACGGCGTCAACGAGATGATCCTGGCGGATCAGACGATCGGCGGCGTGAAGCGCAAGGCGCTCGTGCATTTCGACCGCAACGGCTTCGCCTATACGCTCGACCGCGTGAGCGGCGAACTTCTGGTCGCAGAAAAGTTCGACCCCGCGGTGAACTGGGCGGCGAAGGTCGACATGGACAAGAACTCCAAGACCTATGGGCGTCCGCTGGTGGTCGACAAATATTCGACGCAGCACAATGGCGAGGACGTCAATACGGAAGGCGTTTGCCCCGCGGCGCTCGGCGTCAAGGATCAACAGCCTGCCTCCTATGACGCCGCCACCGATCTCTTCCTGGTGCCGACGAACCATGTCTGCATGGATTACGAACCGTTCCGCCTGTCTTACACCGCCGGGCAGCCTTATGTCGGCGCGACGCTGGAGATGTTTCCCGCCGACCGCGACAAAGGCGACATGCATACGGGCGCCTTCATCGCCTGGGATGCGAAAGCGGGGAAGATCGTCTGGTCGAACAAGGAGGCTTTTTCGGTCTGGTCGGGCGCCTTGTCGACCGATGGCGGCGTGACCTTTTACGGCACGCTCGAAGGCTATCTGAAGGCGGTCGATACGAAGACGGGCAAAGAGCTTTTCAAGCACAAAACGCCTTCCGGCGTCATCGGCAACGTCATCAGCTATGAAACTTCCGGCAAGCAATATGTCGCCGTGCTGTCGGGCGTCGGCGGCTGGGCGGGCATCGGCCTTGCGGCCGGATTGTCGAAGTCGAACGAAGGCCTCGGCGCCGTCGGCAACTACGCCTCCCTCGCCAACTACACCGCCCTTGGCGGCGTGCTGACCGTCTTCTCATTGCCGAACTGACCACAAAGGAGAAGCCGGCGCCGCCAATGCCGGCTTTTCTTGCGCTTGAACATGTTTTGTCCGGAGTTTGAAATGAAACGCCCGCTTCCCGTCTTCTTCGCGATCGGCGCCCTTTTGGCGGCCTCCCCGGCATTGGCCGAGGCGCCCGGAGACCCCAAGGCCGTCAAATCCGAGAACGGCAAATATTTCGACGCGAAAGGCGATCCCACCTACAATATCGGCGCCGACGGCGCGGTCGATTGGTACGCCTTCTCCGGCTATCGCCGCTATCACGCCGAATGCCATGTCTGCCACGGTCCGAATGGCGGCGGCTCGACCTATGCGCCGGCCCTCAAAGAGTCGGTGAAGCGCTTCAACTACGCCGAATTCGCCGGCATCGTCATCGGCGGCCGTCAGAACGGCAACAGCGTCATGCCGGCCTTCGCCGACAATAAGAACGCCGTCTGCTATATTGACGACCTCTATGTGTATCTGCGCGCCCTCTCCACCGGCGCCGTCCAGCCGGGCCGCCCGGAAAAGAAGGAAGCCGCGCCCGAGGCCTTCAAGAAGGCCGAAGCCGAGTGCATGAAGAAGTAACAACCCGGCCCGAAAGCAGCGCCCGCGGCCGCCGCCGACCGTTCGTCGCAGCGCCTTTCAAGGCCAGAAAGAGAAGCTCGTCGATGCGTTTTCGTTCTTGAGCAAGGTCGCGCACGGCTCGCTCCCTTGCTCGCAAACGAGATTGTCTAAGGGACCCCGCCGGAGGGCCGTCTGCGCGGGTTGACTCCATGCGATGCGGCGCGCGTGGCCGTGCGGCAAAATGAAAGCCGCTTTGGGCGGCGCGGCGCAAAGGCGGAGATGAACCCCGAAGACCTCGGAGAGGAGTCCGCCGGCCAGAACTTTGGCGGGATCGCCTGATGCGACGAGCTTTCCCGCCCGCATGACGACGAGTTGATCGGCATAGGCGGCCGCGAGATTTAGATCGTGAAGGATCGCCAGGACGGCGACGCCGCTATCGGCGATCTCTCGCGCGGCGTCCATCAGGGTCAATTGATGCCGGATGTCGAGGCTGGCCGCCGGTTCGTCCAGAAAAAGCGCCTGACAGCTTTCGCTACGTCGCCCCGCGGCGAGCTGACACAAGACTCGGGCGAAATGCGTCCGCTGCTGCTCGCCGCCCGACAGCGTGTCGTATTTGCGGCGGGCCAAATTCGAGATGTCGGCCCGCCGAAGCGCTCGAGCGATGATCTCGTCCGCCGCTTCGCCTCTCGCATCGACGCCCAGCGTGTCGAGCCCGATCCGGACAACCTCTTCGACGGTGAATGGAAATGCGAGCTGCGTCGCCTGCGCCATGACCGCCCGGCGTCGCGCGAGGAGCCATGCCGGAATTCGCCGCAAAGGCTCCCCGCAACAGGAGACCTCGCCCGAGCTCGCATGCAGCTCGCCCGAAAGCAGCTTCAGAAGCGTCGACTTGCCGGCCCCGTTTGGACCGACAATGACGACGAGGCGTCCGGGAAAAAGCGACAGCGTCGCGTCCGCGACGATATGCACGCCTCGAACAGCATAATGCAGCGCCCGCGCCTCGACGAAAGGCTTCATCAGAACATTCCTCGCGACCGGCTCAGGAGAAGCCAGAGAAAGAAAGGAGCGCCGATCGCCGACGTGATGACGCCGATCGGGAGTTCGGCGGGCGCGACGAGCGTCCGCGCGAGCGAGTCGGCGCCGACCAGCGCCGCGCCTCCGAGCAGCGCGGCCGCCGGCAACAACAGCCTGTTGTCGGGACCGAACAGCAAGCGGATCGTATGCGGCGCGACGATGCCGACAAAGCCGATCACACCCGCTGTCGCCACGCTGAGACCAACGGCCAGCGCCACGAGCGCGATGACGAGCGTCTTGACGAGTTGAACGCGCACGCCGAGATGAAACGCTTCGGATTCACCTAGCGCCAAAGCGTTCAGGCTCTTGCCGAGAAGAGGTGTCAAAACGGCCAGCGGGAGAATCCCAGGCGTGATTGTGGTCGCCTTTGACCAGGTGGCGCCATTGAGACTGCCGAGCGACCAGAAAGTCAGGTCTCGGAGCTGCTGATCATTGGACCAATAAGCGAGGAGACCCGTGAGCGCGCCGCAAAAGGCGCCAAATCCCACGCCTGCGAGAAGCATTGTCGCGACGGACGTTCGGCCCTCCCGAGTCGAAACTGCATAAATGAAAGAGGTCGAGGCGAGGCCGCCAAGAAAGGCGCTAACCGGTAACGCGGCGGAATTCCAAAAGAGATTGCTCATCCATTTGCCGCCGAGCACGATCGACGCGGCGGCGGCGAGGCCGGCTCCGCTCGATACGCCAATCAAAGCCGGATCTGCGAGCGGGTTACGAAACAGCCCCTGCATGAGCGCGCCGCTAACTGCAAGGGCGGCGCCGACCTCGAAACCGAGGACAACCCGTGGAAGACGAATGTTCAAGATCAGATTGGCGTCATAGGCCGGCCGTCCCATTTCCTCCGGCGCTCCGCCGTCCAGAAGAATTTCCAGCACGCGCGCCGGCGCAATCGGCGCCGCCCCCGTCGCGACGCCCACAAAAAGCGACACGACGCTCAAGCCGACCAATAACAATAGCGCCAGGCTCGCATGGCGCCGCGACGCCGACAGTTGCGGCGCGCCCGCCCTGACGCCGGTCGTCAAGCTCATCGCTCGCCGCCGTCATCGCCTTTCCCGCCTTGCAGAGCAGGAAAAGTCTGATCCGGGTAGAACGCCGCCATGAGGTCGCGCGCGGCGTCGGGCGCACGCGGGCCGAAGCCCAGGAGATAATTCCCGTCCATCTCGACGATGGCGCCCGTCTTGACGGCCGGCGTCATGGCGAAGGCCGGGGTTGTGGCGATTTCCTGGCCGGAGACGCCGTCCCGTCGCATCGTCAATATAATATCGGGCGCGGCGGCGACGATCGCTTCGCCGCTCATCGGCTTGAAACCGTCGATAGATGCGGCCGCGTTTGTGGCGCCGGCGAGAGCGATCATGGCGTCCGCCGACGTGCTTTTTCCGCCAACCACCGTTCGTCCACCCGAATTCGAGAGGACGAAAAGAACCCGCTTGGCCGCGCCGATTTTTTCGCGAAGAAGCGCGAGAGCGTCAAATCGAGCGGCCACGCGCTTGACGAGTCGCTGCGCCGGCTCTCTCGAGCCGGTCGCCTCGCCGACCGCGAGGATCTTGCGCTGAACGCCGGCCGCGGACGGCTCGTCCGGGATCATGAGCAAGCGCACGCCGGATTCACGCAAGCTCGCCAATGCCGCCGGCGGACCCGCGCCTTCAGCCGTCAGAACCATTGAGGGCTTGAGCGCGAGGACTCCTTCCGCCGAAAGCGCACGCATATAACCGACGTTTGGCTTCTTCTTGAGCGCTTCCGGCGGAAACAGACTCGTCGTATCCACGGCGGCGACGCTGTCCTGCAGACCCAGCGCATAAAGGATCTCCGTTACGGAGCCGCCGATAGAGACGATGCGTTCGTTCGCTTGGGCGTCAGCGGCGAACGCCCATGCACATAGACTGATAAGGCTTGCAAGACGGAAAGCCTTCATCCGTCCGCTTATTGTCCTGGTCTCGCGCATGACCGCCTCACTTCGTCAAAATAAGCTTGTTTGTGGATGTGATGCGCAGCCTGTATCGGCAGCCGGAATGGAAAATCACGACTTCGCGTCCGCTCCCGAGTAAATTGAGCGCATCGATCTCGCGGGGCGGCTGGGCGGAAAGAAGCGAATCCGGAGCTGCCCCGTCACGCGTGATTGCATTCAAGCGAGCGACAGCATGTTCGGACGCACGGCTTTCCGCCAGCGCTTCTCCGTAAGCGTTCGGCTTTCGTCGGCGCGACATCCGCGATCGATTTTCATCATCCGTCATCACGCCAAAATTTCGTTCTTTCAATTTGAGGTCAATACGGCAAATTGTTGATTGGAAGCGTTGCACCTTTGTTTGTTACAAAGCTTCCAGGCTTCGCGCGCGGGACGCTTTAGTTGGAAGTCTTATAAAATTGCGAAGCTGATTGTGCATTGATACGCGTAATCGCTATCGATAGGCTTTCCTCGACATCGCCGCTGCAAGGCGACAGCCAGCCAGCAAGGCCGCGCGCCAAGCCAGCCAGCCAGATCAACGGAACTTCCTGGCTGGAGGGCTTTCTTTCATGCGTCATGTTTGTCAATCGGGGCGGGTCGCGTCGCTCCATGCTGTTTCCATCGCCGCCTTTGCCGCGATGACTTCGCCGGCGGCTGCGCAACAATCCCTTCCAACGATCGACATTGGCCGCGCAACGGCCGCGCGGAAGTTCCACAATAGTGGAGTCGAGCGCTTCGAGACGCCCGCCGTCACCACGAAGAGAACGCCGGAGAAGGCCGTCCAGGCGCTCGCCGCCACCAGCGTGGTCAATCGCAGCTATATGGAGCGGTTCCAGACGACGACGATCTCGGACGTGCTGCGCGAAGTGCCGAGCGTCACGGTTCAGGAGCAAGCTAACGACCCGGGTCAAGCGGTCAATATTCGCGGTCTGCAGGATTTCGGTCGCGTCAATGTGCTGGTCGACGGCGCGCGGCAAAATTTTCAAACGAGCGGTCATAGCGCAAACGGCACGTTTTTTCTCGAGCCGGAGTTTCTCGCGCAGGCTGACGTCACACGGGGGCCCACGTCAAATATTTACGGGTCCGGCGCCATTGGCGGCGTGGTGTCGTTCCGCACGCGCGACGTCGACGATATTCTGAAGCCGGAAGAGCGCTACGGAGCGACGCAGAAAGTTCAGCTCTCATCGAATCGATGGGGCTTCATGAGCAATTCCGCGCTCGCCGCGCGGCTCGGCGGCATGGGCGGCGTGTTTGGTCAATTCGTCTATCGCAATCGAACCGCCTACTATGACGGTGCGGGAAAGATCGTTCCCGACACGGGCAACGAGGTGATCGGCGGCTTGGCCAAGGCGACTTTTACGCCTCTCGAGGGGCATAGGGTGACGGCCTCGGCGCTGGTTCAGCACTTCGACTACGCCAATAGTGGAACGGACAATCAATCAACCCGCTTCGCGACGGGCCTTGATGCGCGCACTTTCACGCTCGGTTATCGTTTCGCGCGGCCCGAATATCCGCTGATCGATTTCAGCGCGAAGGGCTACTACACGGAGACGCTTCAGGATCAGACGCTCCTCGCGCCTACGCAGACGACTTACGCGACAGGCGGGAGAGTGGATGGACAAAGATCGAACCACATCGGAACCTGGGGCTTCGACGTCAACAATACGTCCCGATTCATGCTGCTGACTTTCGATCACGCCGTGACGATCGGCGGCGATGGCGCGTTTGATCAGGTCGTGACTCAGGAATACGCGACCGGCGGCAGCTTGACGGCGCTGACGCCGTCCGGGCGTCGCGATCTGAGTGGAGCCTTCATTCAAGACGAGCTTCGGTATGGCGGATGGTTGCGTGTGCTCGGGGCGCTGCGATACGATCAGTATTCGCTTCAGGGGGGAGCCTACTCCTCCGGCGGACAGCGACTGAACCCTAAGATCACGGTAGGCCTGTCGCCATTGGAAGGGGTCGAGGTCTATGGCGGCTACGCGGAAGGCTACCGCGCGCCTTCGGTCACCGAGACGCTCATCAGCGGCACACACCCCTTCCCGGCCTTCAATATCTTGCCGAATCCGACGCTGCGACCGGAAATCGCCCGAAATGTCGAAGGCGGCGTCAATGTCTCTTTCAATGACATCGTCACGCCGGGCGACAAGCTTCGCGGAAAATTTGGCGGCTTCGTGAACCAGGTCGAAAACTATATTGACATTGAAGAGACCGGAGCGGCGCATCTGGTGCCGTTTATCCCCGGCTATCCCGTTTCGACATGCGCGACCCGTCCGTTTCTCTGCTTCGGCATTCGGGATTATCAGTATCAGAACGTCGCCAAGGCGCAAATCAGCGGTATCGAGGGGGAAGGCGCCTATGACTGGGGCGGAGGCTTCTTTTCCGTCTCCGGCTTCATCAATGACGGCAGAAATCTTACAACAAACGCCCCTCTCGCGACGGTTGCGCCGAGTCGCATCAGCGGCACGCTGGCCTTTCGGGGCCTTCAGAACAACGCTTTGACCGCCGGCATACGCTACACCGCGGTCGGAGGCCGCAACTGCGATTATTACGCCTATGCGGACGCCAACAATCAGTGCCAGACGTTGATTTCGTCGCTTCCCGTCAATATCGCCTACGCCGGCAAGCCATATGATCTGGTGGATCTGTTCGCGAATTACGACTGGAATGACAGAATCTTCACCAATGTGCTGATCTCCAACGCGACGAATCGGAATTACACGCAGTATCGTAACGCCGCGCCGAGCCCGGGATTGACGATACGGTTCTCGCTCGGAGGAAAATTCGCTGTCAATTAAAGGCGCATGATCCAGGAGATGCGGCGGCCGCAGCTTTGAAAAGGAGTGCAGACATGTTCATGGCGTCCGAGCAAATCAAAATTCTCAAAGGTCACGAACCGGCCTTTGAAAAGCGCTGGGCCATGAAGCAACTGAGCTTTCAATCGGCGCCGGGCTATCTCTCCTGCCGCTTCGCCAAAGGCCGGGAGAACGATGACGGCGTCGTCTATCTGTCTTTAACTGTCTGGGTGAATGAAGAGAGCTTTTTGGCCTGGAAATTCGGGCTGATCGGGCTCGAATCCTGGGTCGGTCCCGTTGGGCCGGACCGCACGCGAATGGAGGAGTTCGACTCGATGATCCCACGAACCAATCCGCAATGACAACCGACAGCGCCGGCGCCAACCTCATGTTCGGACCCTATGTGCGGGACGCAAGCCGCACATGCGTGGCGCCCGTCTTACCGGCGCGGAATCTCGCGGCGACGGCCGCATTTTATCGAAGCATGGGATTCGATGTCGTTGAGATCGCTGAAGGCGACGGCTATGTTATCGCGCGCCTGGATTGGGTCGAACTGCATTTCTTCGCGAGTCCGCATCTCGATCCCGAGCAGAATGACGCGGGCGCCTTCATACGTGTCGTCGATGCGGACGCGACCGAGCGGGCTCTCCGAGGAGCCTTTCCGGCCAGCGAACAAGTCGCAAGGCTTTTGCCCTTCGGCGATAAGCCTTGGGGGATGCGTCAAGGCGGCTTTCTGGATATCGATCGGAACCTGATCCAATTCGGAGCCCCGGAAAAACGCAAACGCTGGCAGGAGCCGTCCGGCGCTGCCGACAGGAGATCAAATATGTTTATCGCGATGAACCGCTTCAAAATCGTCAAGGGAAGAGAGTCCGATTTCGAAAGCGTCTGGAGGTCGCGCCAGTCGCGTCTCAGCGAGAGGCCCGGTTTTATCGTCTTCCATCTCCTCAAGGGTCCCGAAAGAGAAGATTATACGCTCTACTCCTCCCATGCCCTCTGGGAAACGAAGCAACATTTCCTCGATTGGACTCACTCGGAACATTTTCGGGAGGCCCATAAGAACGCCGGCCAGAACCGCGACCTTTATCTCGGCGGCCCCGAGTTCGAAGGCTTCGATGTCGTGCTCGTCGAGGAAAACCCCAATTACGCGCCCAAGACAACGGAATAAGGCTCGAACATGCTGGACATCGTAACGCGCGCGCCGTCGACGCAAGGTCCGAAAGCCCATGCGCTCGAAGCGCGAATACGCGAGGCGCTCGCGGCAAAGCCGGACGGGGTTCTCGAAGCGATCGCAAGAGATGTCGGCGTGTCGACATTGTCGGTCCTTGAGGCGACGCCGGCGGAAGAGAGGAGAATGATCGCCGCGGACCGCTTCGACGACGTATGGCGCGAGATTTCCGATTGGGGAGATATCGTGTTCATTGTTCAGACAGCGGACGTCATCCTCGAATGCAGGGGCTCTCTTCCCGCGGGCTCTCATGGCTATGGATATTTCAACCTGAGCCATTCGAGCCCGATCCACGGTCACATCAAAATCGACAATTGTCGCGGCATATATCTCGTGGATCGCCGATTTCACGGAAGACGCTCGTGTTCGGTTCAATTCTTCAACAAGGCCGGCGAGCCGATGTTCAAGATCTTTGTCGCGCGGAATTCAAGCCGCGACCTCCTGCCGGAGCAGGTGGCGCGTTTCGAGTCGCTCTGGAATCGAAGCGCGTCAGACGCCCGATAATGGATGAGGCGCCGCCCAACGAAGTCGACGTCGTCAAGACTTGCTGCGAAAATCATGGGGCTCCCTACGCGGCGCTACCGACTGCAGCTAGGGGCCTTCGCCCGCGCCGTTCGAGCAATTGCGCGAGATCTCGAACCGCGCGGCGCGGCCTGGTTCGCCAATGACGCAATCTAGCAAAAGGAGCAGACGACATGCTGGGAATTGGAGAGAGGTTGCCCGATTTCGAGGTAACCGGGGTGAAGCCGGGTTTCAATGAGATTGTCGAGAGCGACGTCAGCGCGTTCGAGCCCGTATCGCAGGAAAGCTTCCCGGGGAAGTGGAAGATCATTTTCTTCTACCCAAAGGACTTCACATTCGTCTGTCCGACTGAAATCGCCGAGTTCGCGCGGCTCGCGGGAGAATTCGACGCCCGGAACGCAGTCGTTCTTGGCGGCTCGACCGACAATGAATTCGTCAAGCTCGCCTGGCGACGGAGCCACAACGACCTTTCAAAGCTGCCGATCTGGCAATTCGCCGATCCGAAAGGAAGCCTCGTCGATGCGCTGGGCGTTCGATCGCCGGAAGGCGTGGCGTATCGCGTGACGTTCATTGTCGATCCCGAAAATGTGGTCCAGCACATTTACGCGACGAATCTCGACGTCGGTCGCGCGCCGCAAGATACGCTGCGGGTGCTCGACGCCCTGCAAACCGGATCGCTTTGCGCATGCAATAGACCCGTTGGAGGAGAGATTTTAAGTCCGGCCGCCTAGCCTGGCGGGCGTCCCGACTCACAGGCGTGAACAAAGTCGCCTAAACAGATCAGCGCTCGCGTCCGGCGCTTCGCCGAATGCGGGCGCCGCTCTTTCAGGCGGCAGGAAGCGATACGCGGAACCTCTGCTACAATGCGTATCAATGCCAATGTTTTGCACGCCGAAATGCTCGAGTTTCGTCATTCCGCGAGTGTCGAACCAAGAGCCCTGCGACAGGAGGCCCTTCGGCGCCGGTCAGAAATTCCCTGCGAATTCGGCTCTACTCGCAATCCTGCTCTTCTTCGTCGCGGATCGGGAGCGAGACGATCACCCGCGTGCCGCCTCCATCTCGCCGCTCGACTTTCATCGCGCCGCCCAGTCCTTGCACACGCTCGAACATGCCGAGCAGCCCCATGCCCGAGCGACGCTCTTTCGCGATGCCGATCCCATTGTCCTCGATGACAAGGGTCAATGTCGGAGCCTCTTCCGCTTCGCCTTCTCCTGTTTCGTCGACCTTGTCCCACCCGAAGGTCACCGAGACCTGAGCCCAGCTCGCCTTGGCGTGGCGGAAAATATTAGTCACGCTCTCCTGCACGAGTCGATAGGCGGCGAAGGCGGTCGTTTCGTCGAGCGACGACAAATCATGCGGCGACAGAAGCCGCAGGTCGACCTCCGGATGGCTGAGCGACCAGGAGGCGAAAAGGCTTTCCAGAGCCGTCTTGAGGCCAAGCTCGGAGAGCCCCTTTGGCCTCAGACGCCCGAGAAGCCCTCTCACCAGCGACTGGAGCGCTTCGCTCGCGCGATCCACGATCGCGCTGATCTGTCTTAGGCGCTCCAGATTCGGCGGCGAATGAGCGAGCGCGTCCTGCAGCGAGACCGCGGCGGCGCGGATCGAAAAAAGACAAGGTCCTGCTTCGTCATGCAGATCGCGCGCAATTTCCTTGCGCTCGCTTTCCTGAATTTCGATGAGCTCGTTGACGAGATCGCGGTTTTCCTGACGCACGCGGTCCAATGTGGCGGCGAGAGAATTGAGCGCATTTGAGATTTGTCGAAATTCCGAGGCGCCGCGGGGCGCGATCCGGACGCCGCTCTTCCCGGCTTCCAGATCGGCGAGACCGGCCTGCAAGGCGCCGAACGGCGTGAGGGAGAAGCGGACGAGTAGAAGGACGAGGGCAATGATCGCGAGCGTCACGACAAGGCTGATCGACGCCAGCCACGTCATGTCGGACCAGATCTCCTCCAGTTCGTCCAGCGGATTGGAGATGATCGCCACGCTTCCGAAATCGCTGTCGCGGACGCGGATGGGCGCAAGGATGACTCGGGGCGGAGGAACGTCGACCAGTTTGACGAACCATGCGGGGGGACCGGCGTCATTGGGATGATCGGCCGCCGACCAGCGCGGCGGCGGCGATTCCCCGCGTTCAAGGACCTTGATGTCGACATGGCGCAGGCTGCCAAGATTTGCGTAAAGTCTGCGCAAAATAGGCGCCGGATTGTCGTTATCGGGAAGATTTGCAATCGTCGTCAGGACAAATTCCCGCGCGAGGCGGAGATTGCTTCCCGCCTCGGCGCGAACGCGGGGACCCGCATGTATCAACTGTATCGTGAGATTGATGAGAAGCGTCGCGAGAAGCGCGACGCCGATCAACCAGCTCAGCCCTGCCCTTAGGGAAACCATCAGCCGCCGCCTGGGAAAGATGGGCCTGAAAGGCCACAAGATGATTGACACAGCGTCCGGTTTTCACAACAAAAGATCGAAGTCCACAACAAGAAAAATCGTCATGCGCGTTTTAATCGTCGACGACCATCCGATGGTGATCGAGGGCTGCCGCGGCATGCTCTCCGGACAAAAAGACATCGACGTGCACGAGGCCCACAACGCCGATGAAGCGCTGGAGAAATATGCGTCGATTGCGCCGGACGTGATCGTCCTCGACATCAACCTTCCCGGCGTCTCCGGTTTCGAATTGCTGCGTCTGCTGTTGAAACGCAATCCCAATGCGAAGATCATCGTTTTCACCATGAACGACGATCCGGTTTTCGCCGCCCGCGCGATCGAACGCGGCGCGCGAGGCTATCTTGCGAAAAGCGAGGACCCCAAGGTCTTCATCAAGGCGATCCGATCTGTCGGCGCGGGCGAACGCTATTTATCCGGCAATCTGGCGCTCAAGCTCGCCTTCGCCGATCAGAGCCTCACCAGGAATCCGCTCGATGCGCTCAACAGCCGGGAAATCGAAATCCTGCGCAACCTCGCCAATGGCAAGGACATGACGGAGATCGCGCATATTTTGAAAGTTTCGTACAAGACCGTCGCGAACAACTGCATTCTGCTGAAGCGCAAACTCGGCGCGCGGTCGAAGGCCGATCTTCTTCGCATCGCCGTCGAAAACAAAGTCGCGATGAAGCTGGTCTGAACCCTCGCTTTATCGCGCCTCTGGCCCTCCCCTCCGCCGCAAGCGGCGCAGAGGAGGGACGCAGCGAGCGCGAACCTCGTTTTCGAGACGCGAGGCGGCCCTCATGCTATTTGCCCTCGACCTTTTTCTTCAGACCCTCCAGCCCATTGTGGAGGTAGGCCGCCATCGCGGTGCGCGCCGCGTCGTCATTCAGATTGTCCGGCGGCTCATTGCTCGTGTCGCCGCGATAAAGACGTCCGTACCACTTAACCTGGCTGCCGCCGCCCGGGGCCGGCTCTACAGAGAAGGAAAGTGAGTAAGAACTCACGGGCAACGCATCGAGGTTGGGATCGGACATGCGCCAGGAGAGCTTGTGCGCGGCGGCGTCATATTCGTCGAGGCCTTCCTTTAACGCGCCGCCCTTTTTTAGCGTCACTTCACGCTCGGCGCCGGCCGCGTCGCCGCCGGCGGCTTTCACGGACTGGACATCCGGGTGCCAGGCGGCGAGCCCGTCGAATTTACCCGCGACAGCCCACACGGCCTTAGGATCGGCGGAAATAACGATCGTTTCGTCGACCTTGATCGGCGTCGGCCCATGCGCCAGGGCCGGCGCGGCGAACAGGAAGGCCGTCAGCGACACCGTTCTTCTCATTGTGGATCTCCCTCATTGTTATTTCCTTGCGAAGCGCGTCGTTTGCCGATTACGCGCAAGACGCTCCAAAAGCGGGGCGACGGAAAAGGCGGCGAACAGGCAGGCGGCGGACAAGCCGCCAAGATAGGGGCGCATGTCGAGCTTGCCGGCGCGAGGCCGCTCCGTCCCGGCCGCGCGATAGGCGTCGAGCAGGCTCGCCTTGTCGTCGAGATGAAAATAGCCGAGGCCGGTCTTTTCCGAGAGCGTGCGGAGATAATCTTCCTTCACCGAGGACAAATGCTCCACGCCGACCACGGCCGTTGCGCCAAATGGCGCGTTGCGCGCGTTGAAGCCTTCGCGTCGCTCGGCCCCTTTGGGCGGCAGGCCGAAACGGCTTTCATGCGGCACGTCGTCGATTGCGACGAAGCCAGTTTCGCGGCCTTTGTCGTCGAATTTGGGGATCGGCGACAGGTCGTAACCGCCGGTCCCGACGATCAGCCCGCGCGTTTCGCCTGGCTTCGCCTCGAAGACGGGTCCGCCCGAAGCGGGCAAAGGCGGCGCCTCCTGTCCATCCGTGAAAAACAAAAGATCAGTCTTTAATTCACGCGCCATATCGACGGCGCGGAACAGTCCCGCAGAAATCCGGCTGTCGCCTTCCCACGCCATGCGCCAGTCGATCGCTGCGATCGCGGCTTCCAGCGGAGAAAAATCCGCGCAGGCGTCAATCGGCTCGAAGAGCAGGAAGGGTCGCCGCTCTGTGAAGACGCCAAGCGCCACGCGCGACGGACAAGGCAGACGAGCGATCAACTGGCGCAAGACGGCCTTGACCTTTTCGAGGCGGCTGATCGGCTTCCCGCCGGCGGCGTAATCGCGAACATTCATGCTGCCGGTGATGTCGACGACAGCGAGAAGGTCGAAGCCGGGACGCCTCACGTCAATCTGCGGCGCGACGAAAGTCGCAAGGAGGAGCGCGGCCGTCAGCGTCAGCAGGATCAAACGGGGATCGCGGAGGTCGCAACGCATCAGGGCAGACCTTTCGGCTTGCCGGGAATGTCGGTCCAAAGCTTCTTGGGATCGGCGGTGAGTTCGTCCCCGCTCTTTTTTTCGAATTCCGGAAAATCGCGCACGAGCCGCGCCGCCACGTCGATGTTGAATTTCGCGTCCCAGAATTCGGGGTCGAGCTGAAGCGCCCGGCGATATTCACGCTTCGAGAGATTGACAAAGGGACTGGCGACTTCGAGCTCGGATCTTTCAATATGCTCCAGAGCCGTGCGCAGCAGCGCGTTCGCGACGAGATAATGCGCGCGCGCACGCGTTTGCGCATCTTTGCTGCGATCCAGCGCCTCCAGGAGGCCGTGCGCCTGTTCGAGTCGATCTTGCTTCGTGAGAAAGGCGATACGCGCCAGCAGCGCCTCCGGCCGCGCGTCGACGTCGACGGGAATATCGCGCCTGGCGCGAAGCGCCTCGATGACATCATTCGTCGCAACCGCGCGCCGCCATTCCAAGCCTTCAAAAAACGTAGCGAAGACGAAGCCGGGAAACAGAGCGATGAGATATATGGAGCGTCGCTTGCGACAATAACTCAGAAATGACTTTCGTAGACGCTCGATCATCGTGCGCCTCTCGACGATGAGAGGCGGACTTCCGACAGTTTCGCGACGAGAAGCAGGATCGCCGCACATAGCGCTACGGCGAAAAAATCGCCGCCCAGATCGCGGCGTGGCAGCTTTTCGAAATAGCGCATGGGCCTGCGTTCAAGCCGGTCGATCTGCTGCAGCGCGTTTTCCGTCGCTTCCGGCCCTTCCGCCTCAAAAGCGCGATACGGAACGCCGAGCGACTTGAAATAGAGATCGAGATGCCGTTCCGGCGCCGCCTGCGGCGACTCTGCGTCGCCTTCGGGCGAATCGTAAATTCCCCGGCTTCCTTCGGTGCGCAGGAAGAGCCAATAGAGATTGACGCGGGTCTTTCTGAAATCCGCGCGCAGATTGTCCTGGATTCGCGGATCGATGACGCCCGCGCCATCCGAGATCAGCAGGATGGCGCGCGAAAAATTTGAATCGCTCGCGCGAAACATCGACAGCGCCATCGCCAGACCGCGCGCAATATTGGTGTAGTCGAGGCCGGGACGGTCCATGGCGTCGATCGCAGCCTTGGTCGCGTCGGGGTGATCCGAAAGCGGCGTGACCAGCATGGGGGACGTCGAGAAAGCCGCGACGCCGACGAGATCGCGGCGGCGGCTGTCTACGAAGGCTTTCAGGATGCGCTTGGCCGCCGCCGCCTTGGACTCCTCGCCGCCGGACGGGTTTCTACCCGCGAAAGTCTCATTCATGCTGCCGCTGCGATCGATCAGCATCACGATCTGCGCGCCCTCGGCGACGCGTTCGATCTCTTCTTCCGGAAAAAATGGCCCGGCCGCTCCGATGAGGCTCGCAAGGAGCGCCGTGACGCCAACTAATTTCAGCACGGCGTCGACGAGGTCGGAGACGCTGTCCGCCGGGAGGCATTGCAGCGATGGGATCGATGACGCGCGCAAGGTGGATCGCAGCAATGGCGCGACGGCGAGCGGCGCAAGCAGGAACGCGCCCGGATGATCGAAACTGAGCGGCGTCATTGCGCGCGCTCCAGTCGAGCGAGCGCCTTTGCGAAGTCGAGGAGCTCGGTAAAGCTGTAACCGGCTCGTCCCGCCACGTCCGAAAAAAAGGCGTCGCGCGATGCGGAAAAGAAACGATCGATGGACGGCTTCAAAGAGGTGAATTCCGGTCGCCGTGACAAAAAGGCGGAGACGTCCTCGGCGAGAAGCGATCCGCCATTGGCGCGATCGATCGTGCGATGCATGCTCCGCATGGCTTCTGGAAGGGCGTCGTCGCCGGCTCGCGCCATTGCGGCGAGTTCGCGGGCGAGCGCGCTGAACATGCGCGCGCGCCGCTTATTGAACGGAGGCCAGGCGCGATCCCGCGCGACGGCGCCAAGGACCAGCAAAGAAAGCGCAGCGAAGGCGAGCGCCAGGCGCTTGGGCTGCGCCTCCTCGGCAAGAACCATTGGCGCATCTGGTCGCAAGTAATCCTCGGGACGCTCCTGCTTCGCCGGGGCGATCTCGCGCAAGGGCGCCACGCCGACGCTCCAAGCGGGAACGGATATGATCTCGTCGCCAAAGCGCAGATCGAAGCCCGGAATTTCGATATTGCGCACGTCGAGCGCGACATAGAAATTCTGATAGATGAGATCGATGTCCCAGCGCTTATCGGCGCCGATCGTCGTCGTCTGAACGTCGACCTCCTTGAGGTCCAGCGAAACGCTGAGCGGCCCCGGACGTGGGAGGGAAGCGGCGGCGAGAACGGCATCCGCAGGGGCCACGACTTCGACGCGCGCGCGGATGAGATCGCCGACGAAATAGCCGAATGGCCGCGCGGAGTGGATCGTCACGCCCGGTTCGCCAGCCTTCGCGGTCAGCGCCCAAAGAAGCGAAAAGATGATGAGAAGCCCGACACGCATGACGCAACTCACGCCGCCATGAGACGCGAACTGAGCGATCGCGAATCGAATTGGTCTTCGATGAAGATCGGCGCCCGAACGCGTCCGGCCGCAAACCGGATGAGTTCTTCCCTCCGCTTCGTCTCCGCCGCAATCCATTTGTCGCGCAACGCCGGCCGCATGACCATAAGACGCCGACGGGCGGTTTCAGGGTCTCGCAACTCCAATAGACCCCAGCGCGGCGGGTCGAATTCAATGGAATCGACAAGCGCGACGGGCAAAACATCATGGAGTGCGAGCGAATCGAAAACGCTTTGAGTCAGGCGCCGCGCCCAGCGGAAATCGGAAATGAGCAGAACGAGCTTTCGCGTCGCGCCGAGACGCATTGCGGCGTCCGTCAAGCTCTCGGCGTGAGCGGCGATAGGGCGCACGCATTCGAGTCGTTCGACCGCCTGCAATGCTGCGGCTCTCGAACGTGTCGCCGGAAGGAATAGATCCTCGCGCAAATCGACGCCTCCGGCGATGAGTCCGAAACGATCGCCGATCCGCGTCGCCGAAAAGGCGAGCGCGGCGCAGAGATCGCAGGCGACGGCGAAGCGATCCGCGGCGCCGACGAACGCCATGGACGCCGAAAGGTCGACGAGGGCATAGACGTCGATCGCGCTTCTCTGCTCGAAGCGACGGACATATGTCTCGCCAAAGGGATCGCGCAAGGTCGCGCGCAGGTCTATGCGTCTGGCGTCCGGATAGCGCAGGAAGGGCGCCTGATCGCGAAAGACGCCGAAACCGCCGACCTCGCTCGACACATGCGCGCCGGCGTGATTGGACTGGAATCGTCCGCGCGGCTGATACAATATGTCGAAGGGCGTCTTCATGGAACTGGCGTCGCATCGAAAACGGCTTGGCAAAGCTGACTGACCGGCTCGTCGCCGCGCAAAGCGTGAATGGGGTCGACGAAGATGCGATGCCCCATAACCTCGAAGAAAACGTCTTTTACGTCGTCGGGGGTCATATAATCCCGACCTTCCAGCCAGGCGCGCACGCGCGCGGCGCGCGCCAGCGTCGCGAGCCCGCGCGGGCTGGCGCCGCCTTTGACCAGCGTCGAGACGTCGACATCCGGGAGAGATATGTCGACGGAGGCGGGTTTGGTAAGGCCCTGCCAGAGGTTCAACACATAGTTTTCGAGCGTCGCGCTCGCCTTCACCGTATCCTGGATCGTGCGTGCGACGGCGCCAATTTCACGATAATCCACCGTCCCTGATCCAACGCGATCGAGGAGCGCGTCCATATCCTGAAAGGCGGGATCGAAAACCAGCTTGCGCCGCGCTTCCAGATCTGTCGGCGCGCCCATGGAAATCTCCATGAAAAACCGGTCGCGCGCGGCGGCGGGGAGTTCGAAGGTCTCTTCGCGCTCCACCATATTGCGATCGGCGAAGACCTGAAGATAAGGGAAACGATACAGTCGATTGAACGCCGTCACGCTTCTTTCCGCCATCAGACGCAGGAGCAGCGAATGGACTTGCGGCCGTGCGCGATTGATCTCGTTGAAGAAGAAGACCGGCAGCGTCTCCGCGAGACGCAAAAGTTCGGAAGGCTCGACGCGCGGACGGCCGTCGTCGCCAAGATAGGTATGATAAAGAATATCGCTCGGCATCATGTCGACCGTGCCTTCGACACGGGCGAAATCGCCGCCCAGCGCGCGAGATGCGGCGCGCAGCAAGGTCGTTTTGCCGACGCCGACATCGCCTTCGATCATGACATGGCCGCGCGCGAACACGCCGATCGTGACGAGGCGGATCACGCGTTCCTGGCCGATGACCGCCTTTTGGATTTCCTGCTCGAAGGCGATCGCGCGTTCGCGCCATTCGGCGAGCTTAGGCTCGGATAGGGAGACCTCGTTCAAGGGGCGCGACCTTACGCTATCGGAAAAAGGCGGCCGCGATCTCGGGAACGGACTCGATGCGCTGTTGTTGAATAACATCGGATCCAGATCGCGGCCACTTTCAATTCATCGCGTGACGGAACGCGACGAATGCCGTTATTGAGCGATCTTGCTCACGTCATATTCCCACTTGCCGGTCTTCTTAAAATTCTCGACCCGCTTCTTGTTGCGCTCTTCCATCGCCTGGACTGACGCGCCCTGCTTGGCGAGCTCCTTGGGATCGTGCTTGGGATCGTATTTCGAGCCTTCGACCTTATCCGGGAAGCCGGGCTTGGGCTCCCAGCAATTGCCGGGCGCCTTGCACTTGGTGCCGTCATAGGCGAGAGCGCCGCCGGCGGTAAACATGAAGCCGACGGCGAGCGCCACGGCGAAATGCATCTTACGCATCCCTGGTTCCTCCAATTATGCGAGGCCTGCGCCTCTTTGTTTGCGCCTCCGGCCGATGGGGGCGGAACTCGCTTCTGTTTGGCCTTACTTCTTGGCCTGGCACTTGCCGGGCGGGTTATCCGGCAGAGTCTCGTGTCCGGCGTAAGGCTTGAAAGATTTGCGCTGCTCATCCGTCAACCAGGTCGCCTTTTCCGGCGCTTCCTTGAAGAGATGACGAACCCAGGCCATCACCTTCAGCATCTCGTCGAGCTGAAGATTCTGATATTGCGGGCCCATCGACGCCTGCGCGCCGCCATAGATCGTCGAGAACAGGCCTTCGTCGGTCTCATTTTGCGGATAGGTCCAATAGGCGTCGTTGAGACCCGGACCGATCTTGCCTTCGCCGAGATGGCCGTGACAGCCCGAGCAGGCAGACAGGAACGTCTGCTCGCCCTGTTTCAGGCAGCTCATATCTTCATTGTAGGGATTCTTGCCCGTAGTCATGAATTCCTTGACGGCCGGCGTGTCTTTCCCTTCCGGCAGAGCGTCGTTGAAATTCAGGACCTCGCCCGTAATGGTGTTACGAAAGGTGATGGCCGTCTGCGCGATCGCAGAAACCGCCACGAAAGCCCCAATCGCGGCGACCATGACACGGGCCATCTTTTTCTTCTGGTTCAACACTTTTTTCTTCCTATCCGGTAATCGCCGCACATCTATTGGGTGACGGGCAGAAGGGGAACGCCCTCCGTTTTGAGGATTTCCTCGATCTTCGGCCTGGCGGCGACGAGCGCCGCGTCCACCGCGGCCAGCAAGGCCTTGTCGTCACGGCGAACGGCGACCGACTGATCGAAGCGCTGAGGCACCTTCTCGCCGTTGCTCTTCGCCGCGTCGTCTTCGATCAGCGTCATCCGAAGAGGAACGGCCGAGGCCTTCACGTAGCGCGCGACATCCGGCGCGAAGCCGACGGCGATCTCCGCCGCGCCGTTTACGACCTCGCCGACCATGCGGTTGGGATCGATCTGCGTATACTGATTGCGCGCCGATTTGAAATTCACCAGCGAGTAGAGATAGGCCATGTTGTCTTCATAGACGCCCATGTCCTTCATCAGCACTTCGCCGGGCGAGCCGAAAGCGACGACGATGTGGCCGAGCTTCTTCAGCCGCGCGTCGTTCCAGGACTTGACGTCGAGATCGCGATCCGCCCGGGTGACGAAGACATAGCCGGTGCGATAATAAGGTTTCGAGGTCGCGACGCGCGGATCGCCGGTATCGAGACCAATGATCACGTCGCAGAGATTTTTGTCGAGATAGTCGCGCACGAGATAGATCGCGGGCTTTTCGGACCAGACGAATTGCGCCTTGCGCTTCATGGCGTCCGCGAGCACGACGCCGATCTTGTTTTCGAGGCCGGAGCCATCTTCCAGCGACAGGGGCGGCTGATTCTTTGCGGCGCAAATGCGCAACGCATTCGGGTCGCCAGCCGGCGCCGCGGCCGGAGTTGAACTGTTGGCGGCGTCGCCAGAAACGCCAAGAGATGCGGCGCTCGCATTGACGACGCCGAGGAGCGCCAGAGCAGCTACGCCGAACCAGACGGATGAGCGGACACGCAACATCGTGGTTTTCTTTCGCTATTATTGTTTATTGGGCGTCGCCCGGACGCGCGCGAGCGCATCCGAGCAATCGTCTCACAGTCGCCTTTTTCAAGCGGAAAGGAGATCAGTTCGCTTTGTATTCGCCGAGGTTCAGGTCGTCGTACGGGCCCTGGCCGTTGAGCGAGAACACCATCACGCCGCCGCCCATCTGGGTGTAGTTGGCGAGCTGCTTGAAGGCGCCGACCGCGCCGAGACCGGCCGTCGGATCCTGAAGGTCGAACACCAGACCGACGCCCGGCCAACCGCCGACGCCGTACAGGATGGCGACATATTCGACGCCCTTGTGCTGGTAGACGATCGGATGACCGATGACGCCGGAGGGCAGCTTGAACTTCCAGAGCAGATCGCCGGTGTCGCTGTTGCGGGCCTTGATGAAGCCGTCGAGCGTTCCGTAGAAGACGACGTTGCCGGCCGTCGCGGCGGTGCCGCCCCAAACCGCGAAGCGCTCCATCTTCTCCCATTTGAACTGGCCGGTGATGGCGTTGTAGGCCTTGATCTGGCCGAGGCCCTCAGCCTTCTGCCGGTCGCCCTTCGGACCCGGATACATGTTCAGCGTGGCGCCGACGAAGAACTGACCCGCGCGGTAGGGAAGCATGAAGGGCTCCCAATCCATGCAGATGTGATTCACGCCGAGGAAGAACAGCTCCTTGGTCGGATCGTAGGAGTCGAGGCCCTGATTGTGATAGCCCATCGCCGACGGACAAACGTCCTTCGCAAGATGGTCCATGCGCGTGCCATATTCCGGATCGCGAACCGGCAGGCCCGACTTCAGATCGATCTTCTTGAAGACGTTGACCGTGTCGTCGATCTTGTCGGCGGAGACCAGCGTGCCGTCGGTGCGATCGAGCGTGTAGACGATGCCGTTACGGTCGGGATGGGTCAGCAGCTTGCGCAGCTTGCCTTCCTTGTCCTTCTGCTCGGAAAGCATCATGAAGTTGATGCCCGCATAATCCCATTCGTCATGCGGCGTCTTCTGATAGCCGAACTTGGCCTGGCCGGTCTCGAGGTCGCGACCCCAGATGGTCATGGTCCACTTGTTGTCGCCCGGACGCATCGTCTCGTTCCACGGCGCCGGGTTGCCCGAGCCGTAATAAACGAGGTTGGTGCCCGGATCATAAGCGAACCAGCCCCAATTCGTGCCGCCGCCGATCTTCCAGGCGTCGCCTTCCCAGGTCGAGGTGCCGAGGCCCTTCTGACCGTAATGCGGATTCGCCTTGTTGAAATCGTCGCCGATCAGAACCTCGGAGTCCGGGCCCGTCGCATAAGCGCGCCACTTCTGCTCGCCGGTGCGAACGTCATAAGCGGTCATGTAGCCGCGCACGCCGAGCTCGGCGCCCGAGGAGCCGATGAGCACGACATCCTTGTAGATGTGCGGAGCGACGGTGAGGGTCGAACCGACCTTGAAGTCGGAATTTTCGACTTTCCAGTATTCCTGGCCCGTCTCGGCGTTGAGCGCGACGACGTTGCCGTCGAGCAGCGTCTTGACGACCAGCGACGGAGTCTTGCCGTCGCCCGGCCAATAAGCGAGGCCGCGATTAACGATGTCGCAGCAGGCGACGGCGCGGGCGGCGGCGTTCTGCTTGGGCTTGTGCTGCCAGAGGATGCGGGTCGGATCGCTGAGATCGAGCGCGAAAGTGTTGTTGGGGAAGGACGTATGAACATACATCTTGCCGTCGACGACGATCGGCGCGCCTTCGTGGCCGCTGAGGAGGCCCGTCGAGAACGACCAGGAAACCTTGAGGTTCTTGACGTTGTCCGAGTTGATCTGGGTCAGCGTGCTGTAGTGGTTGGCGCTGTAGTTCTTGCCCTGCATCGCCCAGTTGTCTTCGCTCTTGGTCAGAGCTTCGAGCTTGTCTTCCGCCTGGGCCATCGTCGCCATCGCCACGGGCGCGGCGATCAGGACCGACAGAAGGGAAACAGAATTCAGGAATTTCCTCATAGACGAGTCCTCCTGCGACGTCCTGCAAGGCCGCTCATGGCTTCTTGAAAGGATGGCGTCGCCTCGTATAGACGCTCCACTCTTTTGTAATTGGAGCTGTCCCGGTTCGTTGAAGGTCGCTTCCTTGGGGGCGCTTGCCGCGCTTTATGGGAGAGACGATCCGACCGCATATAAATTTACGGCGCGCGACCTGTCTTCACGATTTATCGGTAATGTGCGGCGGGAAAGATCGGCATATCTCCTCCCGGTATTTCCTGACGAGGCTCCGCTCGCCCCCACGCGCCCGAACGTCTTGACGCGTGCGCCCTTGCAGTATCTCCTCCTGTCGAACGGCGTTTCGAACAGAAGAAAGACATGACCGATCCCATGGTCCGCCGCTTGATCGGCGCATCTCTGCTGTGGCTTCTCATCGCCAGTTTCGAAAACCTCAACGCTCAAATCGTCGATATCGCGCTCTATCCGCAGGATGGGCGCCGTCTCATGAACGAAGCCGATGCGGCGCGCTTCGCCGGCGCGGGCGTGCTGATGTGCTATTCCGATTACGGAACGCTGGAGCGCGGCGCGGCCGCATGGCTCATCGGTTCGCACGATCTCGTGGTTCTGAACGCGCATAATTTCGTCGATCGCAACTTGATCCCAACGCATGCCGTAGGCGACTGCTTCTTCCGCATCGCGGGCGGCGATTATTATTTCGACGCAGACAGTCTGCGGATCGGCGCATCCGTCGAGTCCAAGGGCCTGCACATAACGGACGACTGGGCGCTGCTGCGCCTCATTCAACCGACGCCCGAGGGCGTCAAACCGCAGCCGCTCCCTGACGCAAGCGATATTGCGACGGGATCAGGCATGACGGTGACGATGGTGTCGCCTGCGGGACATTCCAACACGCGTCTTCCCGCGACGGTTGAAGCGTGCGCGATTCATCGGATCGACGAGCCGACGGAGAGTCATGTCCGGCGTGCGCGTCACGACTGCAATGACGGCTATGGCGGTTCGGGTTCCGGCCTCTTTTCGGAGGACGGACGGCTGATCGCGCTGCACAGCGCGTCGCTCGACATGAATCGGATGCGGCCCTTCGATATCGAAGCGCATTACGGCTCCGCCATCCTCTTCGAAGGCGATTTGGCGAAAGCCATTTGGGAGGCAGTCGAGAAGCCGCGCTGACTATTCCTTCGCCGGGAGCGTCCGCAGATAGGCGACGAGCGCATCGAGGTCGTCCGGCGACATCTTCGCGAAATGCGCCTTGGCGAGAGTGGACATGGGCGGCTTGAGCGCTTCGCCCTTGCGCGAGAGGCCTTGCGTGACCGCGCGCTTGATCTCGTCATCGGACCAGGCGCCGACGCCCTTTCCGGGATGCGTGGTGATGTTCGACGCGACAGCGACTCCCGCCGGGGTTCGGAAGATCTTGCCGCCGGCGCCGAGCCCGTTCACGTGATCGGGCGCGTCGTCGACCTCCGCGCTGTGGCAGGCCAGGCAGCGGGCGATCGACGCGACATAGAGACCGCGCTTGATCTTGTCGGAGAGCGCCGCCTCGTCGAACGTCGCTTCGGCGCCCGGCGCCGGATGGGGAGACCAGGATCCGTGGCGCTGCGGCGGCGCGGGCTGCGCCTTCACGGGCGGCGACGCGCGCAGGAAGGCGATCATCGCATTGCGATCGGCGTTCGTCAGCGCGCGGTAGGAATCGGAAGGCATGGCGGGCGCAAGCTGTCCGTCGCGGCCGACGCCGGCGACGATGGCTGCGCTCAGCTCATCGTCGCCCCAATCGCCCACTCCCGTCTCCTTGTCGGGCGAGATATTGGAGCCGCGCGCGACATAGTCTTTACCTGCGAAAGTCTGCGAGCCGCCGGAAAAGCGCGCGGAAAGATCGTAACCATTGGGACCACGCGGCGTGTGGCAATTGTCGCAAGCCGCCAGCGCCTCCACGAGATATTGCCCGCGCGACAGATCCGCCGCCGCGGAATCGCCAGCGGTCAAGGCGCTCGCCCCCATGCAAATGGCCGCAAGGGCAAAAACTCGATAGATCATGTCGAACCGGATAACCCGTGGCGAAGTCGCCGTCCGCATTCCTAATCGAGCGCCGACGCGGCGTCTGCTTCATAGTTTCCTGCTTTCTTCGGGAAGGAGTGGCAATCAAGGCGGCGTCAACGTCAGATTGGAGCCGTCGAGCACGGCGTAATCGAAACGCGCGCCGGTGACGACAGCGCCGGTGAAGTTCGCGGAGGTCAGCACCGCATGAGTGAGATTGGCGCGCGTGAGGTCGGCGCCGTCGAAATCCGCCTCGACGAGCTCCGCCCGGACGGGAACCATTCCCTGGTTGGCGGGGTCGGCGCCAAGATTGGCGTCGACCAGCTTCGCCTTGACGAATTTCACGCCGCGTCCGCCGCCAATGATGCGCGCATGCGTCATATCGGCGCCCGTGAAGTCGGCGCCGTCGAGCAGCGCCGCATAGAGCGTCGCGCCGCGAAGATCCGCTTGGGAGAAATCCGCGTTCTGGAGGTCGCTGCGCGTGAAATTGGCCGACGCCAGGCGCGCGCCCTTCAACCTGGCTCCGGCGAGTTTCGAGGAAAAGAAATCTGCGTCGTGCAGATCGAGACCGGAGAGATCGGCGCCGGAAAGATCGAGATTTGAGAGATCAGCCGCGCCGCCTTGCTTTTGCGCGACGCGGCGCTCGATCTCGGCGCGCGTCAGCTCGGAAGAGAGGCACGGGCCGATCACGAAAGGGATCACGCAGCAAAGAGCGGCGGATAATCCGAGCCGAGACGACATCCGACCTCTCGATGATGGCGGCCTGAGAAGGGCGTTTATCATCAGCCGCAAGCGCGCCCTGCACAATGGGAGAGTTTCACCCGGCGAAGGGAAAAATCGGAAACCGCCTTTACATTGCTGCGGCGAGATCGCTATGGCGGCAATTCGAAAATGACGCGCAACGTTTGGGCAGGATCATGAAAAGCCGACATTCCTCGACTCGCCTGCTGGCGGCGGCAATTGCGTTCTTCGCGGCGACATTGGCGCGAGGATCGGCATTAGCGGAGACTTCTCCGTCAGCGCTGCCAAAAAGAACCCCTGGCCTGTGGCGCATCACGACGCTTTCTCCGGAGATCGGCATGCGATCCAACGATGTCTGCATCTCCGAAAGAGACAGCATCATCGGACCTCAGGCGGCGGACTGCGCCGAACCGTCGGTTACGCGCGCGGGGGATCAGACGATCGTGACGATCGAATGCGGCGCCGGCGACAGACGCGTTGTCGAGAGCCTCCTTTTCACAGGCGACTTCAAGTCATGGTACCGCGCCCAATCCAAGATAAGCTCGGGCGGCAAACGTTCCGGCTTTTCGATTGACGCGAAATTTCTTGGAAGCGGTTGTTCCCCTTGATGCGACGCGTCACACAACCGAGCCGCTCGGGTCTTTCTAAACTGATAGGTCAATGAGCCCACAAGTCGTGGCGACGCGCCCAATTTGAATCGCGCGCTGAGAACACTATTTACATATGTGTAAAAATATACTAATGTGTATTATATGCAAACGCCGAAGCGCACAGAACGGTCGCGTAAGCTCATCTTGGACGCGGCGGACGCCGCTTTCAGAGAGACTGGAATTCCGAATGTGTCGATGGAGGAAATTGCGCAAAGAGCAGGGTTGACCCGCAAGACGCTTTACAACCTCTTTTCCTCGAAAGAGGAGATCGCGCATCAGCTCGTCATTCGCGTCGAAGCGCAGGGCGTTGCGATCTACCATCCGCGTATCGAAGCCGGGGAAAGCGTGATTTCCCTGCTGGCCGAGGTTTTTGGAAGCAGCGCGCGATGGTGTCTGGCAAACCCGTCATTGGCGCGGCTGGCGTTGGCCGGACCCGAAAAGCCCACTGGCGTTCCACCCGCTGACAGACCGAGCTTCCACGCCCTTGTCGTCGATCTGATGCGACTTGGTCAGCATCAGAAAGCTGTCCGTACAGATGTCGATCCGAACACCATGGCGCTCCTTCTGCTCGGAGCATATGCGCAAACAATGCTTTTCGCTCTGGCGGGAGGACCGCTGAGAGAAGACGCCATTCCCCGTCTCATCCAACTGATGATCGAAGGCTTCGGTCCAAGGAAAAAAAGCGCCCCAATAAAAACCCGCTCACGAAACGCGTAATGGGAGAGCATCATGCCGCTCGGACGCACGACGACCGAGCCATCTTACGAACCGATGTTTCGAGTCGAGACCGTTCGGAAATAGCGCGGTCTTTCGGGAGATGATGCGATGGGATCGACCATGCTGAAGCCTTTCGGCGACGAAATTTGGATTTCGGACGGACCTCCGGTGGAGGTCGCCGGATTTGATTACCCGACGCGGATGGCGATCATCCGATTGTCCGACGGCAATCTCTTCATTTGGTCGCCGATCGCGCTTTCTGACGACCTTCGAACGAAGGTCGACGCCCTTGGCAAGGTCCGGCACCTGGTTGCGCCGAACTCTCTGCACCATCTGTTTCTCGACGATTGGCGATGCGCCTATGACGACGCGAAATTATATGCTCCGCCCGGATTGCGCGAGAAGCGCCGCGATCTCCGATTCGACGCTGATCTCGCAGTTGGCCCGGCCTCGGAATGGGCCGACGAAATCGATCAGGTCGCGATGTTCGGAAATCTCATTACGACCGAAGTCGTATTCTTTCATCGTAAGAGCCGCGTCGCGCTCTTCACCGATCTGATCCAACATTTTCATCCCGGCTGGTTCTCGGGTTGGCGGGCGATCGTAGCGCGATTGGATCTCATGGCGGCCGCCGAGCCATCAGTCCCGCGAAAGTTCCGCATCGCTACGATCAACCGCCGAGCCGCTCGCCGTTCCCTCGAACACATTCTTTCGTGGCCGGTCGAGAAGGTGTTGATGGCGCATGGAGAGCCGATCAATAGCGATGGCCGAACTTTTTTGCGTCGCGCATTTCGTTGGCTTGTCGGTTCGTGAGCGCGCATTCACCTGCACATGCAGCGGTCGAATTGCAAATTCTATCGATCTATCGCCATTTTCGACCTCAGTGACCGGCAGATCGAGATCATGAATTTCCGCCGCGAATCCGCTCTGATGCGCTCAATGCGAGCTGCTCGGCAGTTCACGTTTCACAGTGGCTCTTTTTTGCTTGAGTTCCGCGCTCCACGCCGCGGCGCCGGCATATGTCGCGTCATAGACGGCGGCGCCGATAGCCTCTCCAAGTTCGGTGTGGAGACCCGCGCAGGTCTCGGGAGGTCCGACTTCGGGGGCCGCCACGATGATGCAATCCGTGCCCGTGCCGGTGATGGCAAGTGTGTCGCGCAGCTTGTTCGTGTCCATGATGGCCGCCGTGCGCGCTTGCGTCGCGATGGAGACGGACTCGACGAAGGCGCCGGGGGAGAGCGCATGGGAAATATGAACGAGCGTGTTGATCGTTCCCGCCACGCAGTCATGTGACTGGCGCCGCTCCCCCACTCTCTCGCCATTGGTCAGGCCGACGGTGGTCACGCAGGTGACGACGGCGCGGCCAATTCGCGACTGTGCGACGTGATGACGGGCGATCTCGCGAGCGGTCATGAAGGCCGCCGCATCATCGAGCCCCTGCGCCGACAGCTTCGCGCGCATGAAATCGACAGGGTCGACATGCGGTCCGAGGTCCGCGTCGCGGACTTCGAGCCATACGACGTCTCGCGCCATGGCGAATCCGGGCTTGGTCAGCGACCATCCCAATATCCGTTGTTCGGCGTCGAAACGGACGATGAGAAAGGGCGGACGCAGTTCGAGTTGGAAAGGTAAGCGCGTCATGCGGCGACCGGCGAAACGAAGCGGCGGTCTTCAGCCGCCGCTCCGTCAGCCGCTCTTAGACGTGGCGAGGCGCGAACGACGCCGATTGCTTCACGGCGTTCGCGACGACCGTCTTCAACGCCCACAGGCCCCCAAAGGCGCAGGCGTTGATAAGGAAGATCCTCGTGACGATTGCCGGCGCGAAAGCCTCGCAAGGCAGGCCGATGGCGAGATCGATCACGACAAGCAAACCCTGATAAGCGACAAAAGCCGCGGCAAATGCGGCGCAGGCGCCGGTAACGCCCGAAAACTGTCTCCTCGCGAGTCCCGCGGCCTCGCAAGACAGAAGCGCGACGATCCCGAGCGCTGCGCCCCAGGCGAAAGTCTCGCCATCCGTTGGATAATGCAGAACGCCAAATCCCCATATTTGGTTGATGAGCCACACGGCGCCGGTCGCGGCAAGCGCGTCGCGACGGCTGAAGGACATGGCGGCGATCGTCGCGAAGGCGGCGAGAGGAACGGCGCAGGCGAAGCCGAGCGTGAAGAGGACGCTCGCGGCGCCCAGAGCAAAAATCCCGGTCAGCGTCGGCTGGCGGGAGGCGGCGATAGCAAGTTGCGTCATTTGCATTCTCCTTGGGTTGTTACAGCCGAAAATGGCGAGGCGCCTCGCAAGAAGCGTGATTATTGGGTAGAGCCGCGCGCAAAGCTCGCGGAGCGGTCGATCGGATCAGGGTCTGTCAGGCCGAGCCATCGCGCCCGCAGCTTGTCCCACAAGGCAAGACGGGACCAGTCGGGATCTTTACGAATCCGGTCGGTTTCCGGATCGAGAAACGGGTTCGGGAGCAGCACGGTGATTTGCTGCTCATTCTCCCCGTTGAACAGCCGCAGACCCCATGACATCGGCAAACAGGACCGCGACATGCGGCGATACATCTCCGCCCGCGACGTGCGCCGGTGACGCGCCACCTCCGGCGGCGTCGGTTGCACGCGCGTGCCTCTCGTTTCGCCGATGCAGATATGGAAATGGGGAACGCCGAAAGCGACGGTGATATAGCCGTCGAGCATGCCGATCCGCGTCGGCGGTTTGTCGGCTTTCATTTCCCACGCCGCGCCCTGAATCAATGGGCCGAAGGTGATCTCCTGCCAATGGTTCTGGAAGAGATCGCGCAACAATTCTTCGAGGCTCGCCGTATCCGTCGGCAGTGAAAAAACATCGAGCGGCGTTCCGTCGGGTTCGAGGACGCGGGCGGGAGCTATGTTGGCGATGACTGTCATGGCGATGCGCTCTCTATCTTACAAAACGATCTGCAACGAAGCGGGAGCGCTTCAAACGCTCCCGCCATTTCGTGACGCCGACCAGCCGGCTCAGAACGACACCTTGATCGATCCGCGAAGAATTCGCGGGGCGCCGACCACGTTATAATTGTACCCGGGCAGGTTCCACCCCACCTGCATCGGATTGGTATAGGGCACCGCGTAGCCGCCGGGATGGGAGGCGTCGAAGGCCTGCGGACCCAATCCGCCGGTGGTGAAGTAGGTCTTGTCAAAGAGATTGCTCACATTGAGCTGCGCGGTCACCTTGAATTTGTCGACGTTGAATTCGTAGGCGCCAAAGATGCCGACAAGGCCATAGCCCGGCGTCGACTGGCCATAGATATAGGTTCCATCATTGGCGTAATGATAGAAGGGAAGATATCCGGTGTAGTCATATCGCGCGCCCAGTCTCAGGCCTTTAAGCTCGCCATTCCTGAACTCGTAACTCGACGACAGCGAGCCGACGTTGCGCGGAACGAAGGGGATCGGCGCGCCAACCGCGGGGACCCCCAGATAAAATGGATTTGATTTGGTGGTGATTGCGTCGGTGTTGGCGTAGGCGAGGTTCACGTTCCAACCGGGGATGATCTCGCCCTGGCTGTCGAGTTCCGGACCCTGCGAACGGCCTTCGCCGATGAGCATCACATGGGTGAAGTCGTTGGGGATTCCGATCGGAATGTTCGTCTTCACCAGATGGTAGTAGGCCGCGGTCGCCTGAATTCTCCCATCGAACCAGGAAAACTTGACGCCTCCTTCCATTTGCGCGCCGGCGCTCGGGGGCGTCGGATCATTCGTGCCCGACACCAGTTTGCCGTTATAGTTCGGGCTGTAGGACTCCGCGTAATTCCCATAGAAGCTCACCCAGTCGAGCGGTCGCCACAGAAGCCCGACGCGCGGCGTCACGCGCTGACTGATGGATTGCCCTCGCTTTGTGATCGTATCGAAGTTGCAGGGAATCAAAAGCCCCGCAAACGCGTTATCCGAATAGGGGCCGCAGAAGGCAGCGTTGTCCGTGGCTCCGGTTCTGCTGTTGATATATTGATAACGCGCGCCGCCGAGCACGGTGACGCCATATGGCAGCTTGATCTGGTCTTGCAGATAGACGCCCAGATTGTCGGCGTATTGCTCCGTCGCGCTGTACGGTACAAGACCCGAAACCGGCGTCGAAGGCTGCGGCGCGCCGAAGATCACGGAAGAACTGTAATTCAGCGGGAGTTGATTCTGGCCTCGGAAATTGTAGCGGTAATAATCCACGCCGGAGAGCAGCGTGTGATTGAGCTGCTCACTGGTGTTGAAATGACCGACGAGATTGACGGTCGTCGCATATTCCGCCTGCCTGTTGTCCGACGGAAACGCGCCCCAGTTCAGAGTGACGTTGTTGGACGAAGGGAATGAGAAGCAGGATGTGCTTCCGGGCGTCAGGCAATCTGAGATAAAGCCGAATCCGCCATTGTTCGCCCAATCGTTCCGCAACAACTGCATGAAAGCAGTCTGCTGAATCGACCAGTCCTTGTTGAAATCGTGATGCCAAGTGAACTCGGTAAAATTCTGTTGCTGGTTGTAGGGAGATTTCGGTCCCCAGTTGAAACTGCGCCCGAGCCAAAGAGGCGTATACATGCCGAAATACGGCGTCCAGTACATGTCCTGATTGAAATTATTCTGCTGGAATTGAGCGGACGCCCGGACCCAGGTGTTGGAATCAATGTTCCATCTCACCACGGGGTTGATCATGATGTTGCGATTATAGCCCAATGCCCGGAACGATCCGTCATTCTCATAAGACATGACGAAGCGGTAGAGCACGTCCTTGTCTGGAGTCACCGGCCCGGTGGAGTCGAGCGTCGTGCGGAAAGCGGCGTAGCTGCCGACCTGCTGCTGTATGGAAAAAGCCGGCTTGTCCAGCGGCTGCTTCGTGTTGAGGTTGACGATGCCGCCGGGCTCCACGGCGCCATAGAGAATGGCGGCCGGCCCCTTGAGAACCTCGATGCTCTCGACATTGGCCATTTCGACGGCGCTGGATCCCGCGAAGTTGAGGCCGAAGCTGTCGACCCTGAAGCCGTCGCGGAAATAGTTTTGCGTCGGAAAGCCGCGCAGCATGATCTGCGTGAAGGCGTTCCCCAGCGCGGCGTCGCCGCCGCCCGCGAAGGCGACGCCGCTGACATTCTTCAACGCCTGATCGAGCGTGATGGCCTGCTGGTCCTCGAGCATCTGGCGCGTGACCATCTTGGTCGTGACCGGCGTATCCATGACCGGCGTATTGACCTTCGCGCCGAGCGATCCGATCGGCGCGGCGTAAGACGTCGGGTCGTTGCAGATTCCGTTGGCGCAAATTTGCCCGTTGTTTCCGGGGCCGATTTCCGTGCCGTTATTCCCCACGACTCCCACGCCGCCGTCGGTCGGCGCCGTTTGGCTGGCGGAAGGCGCGGCCGGTCGTCCGGCGGCTCTTCCGATCCTCGGCTTTGGCGTCGTTACGTCGATGGTCGGAAGCGTTTGCTGGCCGAAAGTCGGCGTTGAAAGCGCCGCGGAGAGGACGCAGGGCAGAATGGACGCGCAGGAACGCAGAGCGAGGCGCAGTTCGCCCCTCTTGGCTGACGGGATATGGGAATTCATGAGTTCAGGACTCGCAGCAACGTGGGCCGTCACTGCGAAAGGTCTCGGCTGTCCTTCACGCCTATGGCGTTACGACAGTTTTGACCGCCTCGGTGCACCCCGCCCGACGCTCTCGCGCGTGACCACGAATGATGGCAGGTCTCCTGGCTCGCGGGTCGTCGCCTCGAGCCGCCTTCCCAGGGACATTTCCCCAGTGGCTTTTTGGCTCTAAGGCTCACCGCTTACAGTTGCGGGGGCAGCCTCGGCATGGCGCGAATGCGCGCACCGAGTTCCCTTTTGATCCCCGAAGGGAACCATCGCGCCTATAAAGGCCGGATCAATTGGCGTGAGTCAAGCGGATTGGCCTCGGCGGCTCGAGGGGATGCTTGAGCGTTGCATTTTTGCATCATAACGGGAACCGGCGCGTTATCCGGCGTCGATCCGCTTTCGTCGCAACCTCGCGACTTAAGGAAAGGGAGCTATCGTAGAGTGGCGGACAAGCCGGTTCTCTTCGAAGCTCCAGTCGATCAGAAAAATGGCGTTGCGAGGAGCAGCGAAACTGACCAGGCGTTTGCCCGCGCTTGCGACGACGCTCTGCGCGGCGGTGAAGTCGATCCGCCTTTCCTGGCCGGTGCGGTTGCAAACGAAAATCGGCAGGGAGGTCGCCTCGGTGACCGCTTCCCATTCGCCGTTCGGACCATGCAGGCCCGGCCTCCAGGCCGCGGACGACACCAATGCGCGCGCGCCCTGGCGCGCCAGGGTTTCGGCGATGCTCGGCGTGTAGGCGTCCGCGCAGATCAGCATGCCCACCAGGCCAAAGCCGTCAATCGGAACGGCGTTGATTTCCTGGCCCGGGGTGGACCAGGCTTCCGAGCCGACGCGCAGCGCGTTGATCTTCCGGTGACGCCCGGCGATCTGTCCCACCCGATCGATCGCGAGCAGCGTATTGTAGCGCCTCTCCTCGACCCGCTCGGGGACGGAAAGAAAGACGGTCACACGGCGCCGCCGCGCGAATTCGGCTACGCCTTGAACCCATGGATCCGGCTGGGTTTCGATCCAGTCGGACCCAATGCGTTCGACGAATTCATATCCGGTGGTCGCAAGTTCCGGCGTCAGGATCCATTCGGCGCCCGCATCCGCCGCAGCTCGTATCGCCGCGTCGACAAGTCGCCGATTTTGCGCCAGGGCGCCCGGCTCCGGGGACAGGTGCAGGAGTGCTATCCGCGTCAAGGACGTCCCCGTTGCGTTCATTCAGCTTGTTTCGTTTGCGGCGACCGCCATGGCCCCGTTCGCACGATTTTCCGCTCAGGGTCAATTCTTGCCGATCCCGCGCGCTGTCGCCAGGGCGGATTATTCGCCATCGTGGACGGTCAGGCGCCGCAGGTGACGAATGAGGCTGGCCCGAAGTCGAACATCGACAGACGATCGGCCACGACACCCCTATGAAGTCCATCTTCGCATTCGAGCAGTTCGGTGACTAACCCGTAAAGGAGTTCCCCCGGGCTTTGCCGGGGCGGCAGTAGAAGTTTGACGTATTCGGCAGTCCGCCGTCGAAATTTCCAGTCGTGAGCCACCAAGCATACGATCAGAAAATCTGACGATGAACTGATGGCCGACGCATCCTTACCGACAGGGGTGGTGATGCGCAATCCAACAAGCAATGAGCGGCGTGAGCTCTGAAATGATGTCGACCCTCCGCCCGGACGTGCGGAGGGTCAGTTAGGTGAAAGCACGCGCCAAAGTCATCACCGGTACGCCGTCGCGCAGGAGAGAATCTGGCTATTCCCGCCAAAACTTGGCAACTGCACTTGGCCTATGCCGACTTCAGACGGACGCGGAATTTTCCCAGAAAAGACGCCCTCAACCGCACGCGGAGACTTCTTCAAAAAGATACGGCCGGGTTTCCCGAGACTTTGCCAGCGCCGTCGGAGGTTCCACATAACATACTAATTTTAGTTGATTGACCTGAGACATGGGTGACAGTTTGTTCCGGACACATGGGTGACGCCTCCCATCAGGCCAGCCTGGCGGGAGGCGTCTTCGGTTCGTCGCGCGCGCCTGCTCGACGGCGAGGCGATGAGCGATGTGTGCCGGGAGTTCGGCATCTCGCGCAAGACGGGTTACAAGATCTTCGATCGCTACAAGGAGAACGGCTTCGAGGCGCTCTCCGACCGCTCGCGGCGGCCGGTGCGTTACGCCAACCAGCTGCCTGAGCAGATCGAAAGCCTCATTCTGCGCTGCAAGCGCGAAAAGCCCCATTGGGGGGCGCGCAAGATCCGCGCGTTGCTGTTGCGCAAGCTCGACGGCGATTTCCGCGCCCCCGCCAACAGCACGATCCATGCGGTCCTATGCCGGCACGGCCTCGTCAAGGCGCTCGGACGCCGCCGCCCGCGCGCACAGGGCGCGAAGCTCTCGCCCGGACTTGCTCCGAACGATCTCTGGTGCGTGGACTTCAAGGGCGAGTTCAAGCTCGGCTCCGGACGCTACTGCTATCCGCTCACCGTCACGGATCACGCCTCGCGCTTTCTGCTGCTGTGCGAAGCGCTGGAGTCGACCAGGGAAGACCCGGCGATCACCGCCTTCGACCGGCTGTTTCGCGAGCGCGGCCTCCCCTGCGCCATCCGCTCCGACAATGGCGTTCCCTTCGCCAGCCCCAACGGCCTCTTCGGCCTCTTCGGCCTCTCCAAGCTCTCCGTCTGGTGGCTGCGGCTCGGCGTCGAGATCGAGCGCATCAAACCCGGTCATCCCCAGCAGAACGGCCGCCATGAGCGCATGCATCTGACCTTGAAGAAGGAGGCGACGCGACCGCCGGGGGCGAACAGCTTGCAGCAACAAGCCCGCTTCGACGAGTTTATCAAGGAGTTCAACGAGGAAAGGCCGCATGAGGCGCTCGCCATGAAACGCCCCGCCAATGTCTATCGCCCTTCCGCCGAGCCCTATGACGGGAAATTGCCGGAACTCGCCTATCCCTTGCACGACTGTGACGTGCTGGTCACCGCCTGCGGGCGCGTCTGCATGTATCGAAAGCGCGTCAACATCTCGACCGTGCTCGCCGGTCAGCACCTGGGAATCAAGAGGTCGACGACGGCATTTGGCTCCTCAGCTTCATGAGCTACGATCTCGGCTTCATCGATCTGGAGCAGAAGACTTTGCAACCCCTCGACAACCCGTTCGGCCCGAGGTTGTCACCTATGCCCTCGGTCCGGACAGGGGATCGGTAGTAGCGGAGGAGCGCTACCGTCTTTCCCCACGACGCCCAAACATACTCTACAGTATTCGATCGTGCGCTTAATACGGCTCGGTCTCAACCGTCGCCTTGGTGAGTTAGCATGGTCGACGGCCCATCATCCCAGCTGATCTCGCCAAGCTGTCGCTTGTGATCAGTGGTGGCTTTTTCGGCGCAAAGTTCGAATATTCTCAATTCGAGACGGCTCCTGATAACGGGAAGCAAGCATGCGTTGCTTTGGGGGCTTTTCCAGCTTTTCTCGTCGCAACTCTTGGACTTACAGAGGTTGCCGACGCCCGCGTCCACATCCACATCGACCTTTCAACTCAGACGATGCACGTGCAATCCGCCCGCGGTGATTATGCATGGCCGGTTTCAACCGCGCGCACAGGATATGTGACTCCCCGAGGGAATTACTCAGCGCGGAGTATGCAGCGAATGCATTACTCACGAAAGTACGACATGTCGCCGATGCCACATTCAATCTTTTTCCGCGGCGGCTACGCAATTCATGGGTCTTACGCCACGAGCGCATTGGGAAGCCCGGCGTCGCATGGCTGTGTGCGGCTGGCTCCCGGAAAAGCCGCGCTGCTCTATAAACTAGTTCGAGAGAAAGGCGCCAGTATCGCGATTGCGGGTTCCCCGCCACGCGCTGCTCGCTATGCGGGCGCGCGTCAACATTACGGCGCACGTCAAACTCACTGGCCTGAGCGGCAAACCTTCTCGAATCACTTTGAGCTACTTTTTGGCGACTAAACTTTTGCCAATCTGGTCAATATGAGCAACCCGATTCTGTCACGGCAGAGGCCGATCGCAACGAAGCCCGGTCTGACGTGCCCGGGCTTCTTACTGTGGACTCACAATCACGAGAGCGTCTCATGACACCGACGCCCCAACGCCCGTTCGCAAATTAATGTCGATTTTCCTGACGTTCCGATCGATTCCCTTGACGACCACTCTGTCGGTCGGATCGGGTACCCTGACGACCCTCCTGGCGCTCTTTACGTTCGTCCTGCGCAGCTTGAACAACGAAACCGTCCGACTTGGAGATCTCGACAACCTTGCGCGACGCAGCCACAGGCTGCTGCCTGTGCTGGGAAACCAAAGCCAATAAGCGACACCGCGCCGATCGCGAGTCCTAGGGTCTTATACGTTACCATTTTGTATCCTCCCTGCCCGACGGCCCCTCCGCATATGATTTCATCCGCGTATGAGGCGACGGCTGCCTTTGAAGATAAGAACAATTCAATCACACGCACCGCGCTAAATCGCAGGAGACCCGCTCCCGTTCTCCCACTCTTAGAGTCCGTTTGAGAATGGTTGAAGGCTTGTCGCTGGCGTGATTCAAGCACGGGATGTGGACCCGAGCGAATCGCGCCAAGATGGCCGCCATTGAAAAGCAAACCAAGCGGTATCCGACAGATTTGACCGACGAGGAGTGGACGCGCGTCGAGGCGTTTCTTCCGTCGCCAGCGCGGCGAGGACGAAAGCCCTCTGTGGAGTTGCGCGAGGTTTTGAACGCCATCCGCTACATCGCTCGCGCCGGCTGCGGCTGGCGCATGCTGCCGAAGGACTTTCCGCCTTGGCAGACCGTTTACTGGTGGTTTCGTCGCTTCATGCGCCGCTTTCTTTTCGAGACGATCCATGACGTGGCTCTGATGATCGACCGCGAGCGCGCGGGCCGCGCGGCGAGCCCTTCGGCAGGCGTCATCGATAGTCAGTCGGTGAAAGCGCCCGCCGCGAAAACCCGAGGCTACGACGCCGGCAAGAAGATCAACGGGCGCAAACGCCACATCGCCGTGGACACGGACGGACGGCTGCTCATGGTCAATCTGACGACGGCGGATATTTCCGACTCCGCGGGCGCGCAGCAGGTTCTCGACGCCATTCGTAAGCGCTGGCCGTGGATCAAACATCTATTCGCCGACGGCGCCTATGATCGAAGGAAACTCATGGATAAGGCGGCGTTCAAGGACTTCGTCGTCGAGATCGTGAAGCGCATCGACGCCGATCCAGGCTTCAAAGTCCTGCCGCGATGCTGGGTGGTTGAGCGAACCTTTGGCTGGATGACCCGCTGGCGACGCCTCGTGCGCGATTACGAAAAGCGCATCGACGTCTCCAAGGCCATGATCCACGTCGCTCTCGGTGGACTCCTCTTGCGCAGGATCGCGCACTGAAATCAATTCTCAAACGGACTCTAAGGCGTCGAGAGCATTGTGTGACAAAATAATCGGTAGGTGCGGCGTTCGTTACGGTAAACTGGCCGCAATGCCGAGCAGCGTCGACAAATGGCTGCAGCCTCAAGAAACGCAATCCAAATCTTGGGTCCGCCGCCGGGATGCGATGCAACTTGTTGGCCTTGTCGAGTTTAAGCGACGGCGCGCCTCAGCGCTCGTTTATGCCGAGCGTTGTCGCCCGCCCGTCGTTCGCTCACGTCGCCGCCGCGCGCGGGACAAACCCGAGCCAATGCGCGATCCCTGGTAAAAAGCGGCGCGTAGCCGCTTCGAATCCGAGGACGAAAATCAGCGAGACACCCAGCCCAGACTACGCCCCGGATTTCCCCCAGGGCAACCCTCCATAGCCGTCTTCGCTTTGTCGCAAGCGCCCGCGGCCTGGACGCCTGGAGCGCAACTCAACATTTCATATCGTGGGCGATCCCAATCCAAAGGCGAGGGGATTGGTCCTGGCGCAAGTCGAGGAGAAGAGCTTAGCCCCGACCGTCCCGGAACTCGATCTCGGGGAGACGGTTCTTGCCGTGGCGACCGACTATACGCCGATTGCACTTGCTCATGGCCGCCGTATCGCGTTCGAAGCGCCGCCGAGCCGCGTCGTCATAAGAGGCTATGAGTGGGCTGTGGAGAGCGTCGTGACCAACCTTATCGAAAACGCCGCGCGCGCTGAACCTGCTGGAGGAGTGGTGATCGTCCGCGTTTTGGCGAATGGCGAGGTCGAAGTCGTCGATTACGGGGAAGGCGTGGAACTGACCCATCGCGACATGATTTTCGAGCCATTCTGGCGAAAGAGCGAGGCGGCGCCAGGGACGGGGCTCGGCCTTGCCATCGCGCCCGGGAGCTGATGATGAAACTCCACGGCCGCATCTGGGTCGAGGAGACGCCTGGCGGGGGCGCGATACTCAAGCTGGCCTTCCCAGCGGTCGAAAAAGGCGAGACGCCCAGGCGGACCGCGCAAACGTCGGTCGCCTGACCGGTGGAGGGAAATTGAGCTGTCGGTAGTCCTATGGGATTCCCCCAGGTTCTGTGGCGACGTCGCTGACATTCAGCGGAATGGGAATCAATCCGGCTCAGCTTAGAAACGTATTCATCGCGGCCGGCCTGCGGGAACGGTAATTGGCGCCATAAACGGCGCGAGAACGCGCCTCCGCCCGCTGAGTGTGGCTGATATCGCCATTGGCGCTCCAGCTTAAAACAGCCCGCTGAATGGCGAACAGCGTTTTTGCCTCTATTACGCCAGCGACGCCAACCCGCCATCGCCGGGATCGGACATCCCATCGACAGAGCAGCTATGGCGGGGCGTCGACACATTTGGATTTTCGCATTTCATTCTGCCGCTCCCGCATTTCAGCGAGGTCTCGCTCCAAGAAGAAATTAAGGAAGGTTCGGATCAAAGCTATTGCGCCGACTTTCACGATTTCCTCCCATGATGGAGTGATCGAGGTCTCGATGATGTCTGCAGCGAGTTGAAATGTGAGGCCGGCCACCAGCCAGCGAGCATAGCGCAGCCAGACATCGCGCCGCTCATGGCCGGCCTGAGATGATATTAACACCCAGCCGCCCCGAATGAAGGCCTCGACCGTCCCGATCAGAATGATGACAAGGACCATCAGATTGATCACCACCACCGCCTGCTGCGTGGCGGCGACAAGCCACTCCTTCAGCATAGGAAGTCCTCACTCTTTCGATCTATCCGAAGGGACCGATATTGAAGATCATGCTGACGATCGCCGTGACGCCAATCAGAAGCAATATGATTGCGGTGAGGAGCGTGAGGGAAACGGGAAACTGACTCTCTCCGTGAACGAGGCCATCAGCAATCATCGCATCGCGCTGATGCCGCAGATGCAACATGAACTGGATATGATAGATGATGCCGCCGATGAGCATGACGATGCCGAGCCCGACCAGCGCGATGCCGAAATTGCGCGCCGCGCCCGCATGCATGACGACGTTTTGATCACGAAGTTTCTGGAAGAACTGAAAGATGGTGAACCCGAATCCGATGAGCGACAGCGACGTGCGGATGACGGACATCAATGTGCGATCTGCGCTCATGCGCGTGCGCTGAAATGACATTCCAGTGCGGCGCGACGACAGCTCGACGGAAATCTGATCGGGGTTGGATTGGCGAGTGGTGGGTTCCATAATCCTATCCATGCGTCGTCGATGACAGGTTTCTCGTGATCCAGCGCCGCGCAACGCGCGCGATCGGTCCGCGCAGGAGAAGATACGGGATAAAGGCCAAGAGGAGCGCGACCAGCGCGCCTTCTCCCGGATAGAAGGCGCCCAGCACCTTGTACTGGTAGATGACGTCCATCCCGAGCCCGAGCAGGATGATACGCGCGGTGGACAAGACGCTTTCTCTCAGCCGACTCGATCGTCGCTCGGAATCGTTCAGCACCGTCCAGAAATAGGGCTCGCGATCAAGCTTGGCGTCTTTGACGCCATCATGAAGCGCGGCGATAGACGCCATCAGCGGCTACAAAATGAATCGAAACATTATCGGGCCGCTGGGACGCTCGACAATGTCCCGCCAGATGCGCCTCTGTACCTCGGTAGACAACCCGTACCACATCACGCCGAGCACGATGAAAACGCATAGGGCTATAACCGCAACCCAGGCAACGAGCCGCGCTTTCGTCGAGGGCGTGCCGGCGGTCATGATGACGCGCCCTGCCTGACCACGCATCGAAAGCCGACATGGCTCGTCGACGTGTCAATCGGTTCGGCATGGCGCGCCGCCGGTCGATAACGGCGGCAATAGTTTGGTGCGCACAGATGCGAACCGCCCTTCAGAACCTTGCGGGGAATGCGTATTTCAGGCTGGCAAGGATCGTAGCTGTCCTGTTCGCGCGGGCCGCGCGGGTTTTTCGGAATGCAGCACGCTTTCCCGGCGTCGGCTTCGTGCTTCGGCGCATACCAGTCGGACGTCCACTCCCAGACATTGCCGATCATATCATAGACGCCATAGCCATTTGGCGGAAAGACCTTCACTGGCGACGTGCGGGAGAATCCGTCTGAATTCAGATTCTCGCTTGGAAAATTTCCCTGCCAGGTGTTGGCCATATGCTGGCCGCCTGGCGTGAGTTCATCGCCCCAGGCGTATTCCGCTCCATCAAGGCCGCCGCGTGCGGCAAATTCCCATTCCGCCTCGCTTGGCAGTTCTTTGCCGACCCAGTGCGCATAGGCCAGCGCGTCGGAATAGGCCACGTGCACGACCGGGTGATTGTCGAGTCCGCTGATATTACTTTTCGGTCCATATGGATGACGCCATTCCGCACCCTTCAGAAACTGCCACCATTGGCTCCAATCGCCGAGATTCACCGGATGCGTGGGAGGCCAAAACGTCAGCGACCCGGCATAGAGCATATGCGGCAGCGCGCCGGGATAATCTTTTGGGTCGGGTGGAATCTCGGCGAAGGTGACGTGCCCGGTCGCCTTCACAAATTCCTTGAATTGACGGTTTGTAACCGGCGTTGCATCGATCCAGAAGCTATCGACCGTCACACAGTGCGACGGCGCCTCTTCCGGATAATGCTTGTCCGATCCCATGCGGAAAGTTCCGCCAGGAATGAGAACCATTCCGGCGTTCGCCGGCGTTTTGGAAGGCGACTTTGCTCCAGTCGAAATATGAGCCACCGCTTCGCTCCGTCGCGGCCGAGTTTTAGAGTCACGAATTACGGCTCGTGCGGCCCCCGCGCGGCATGGCCGCGCCGGGCCGGCCATGCTTCTTCGATAGCGGCAGATCGCCGATGCTAGAGCGCGTTGCGAGAAAGCGGGAACCCATTTTAGCGTAGAACGCGCTCTAATCTCTAAGAATCGATCACCTTGTCTGCGTTTAGGCGAGTCCGCCTAGACGCAGCGTGATCTAGCGGTGAACCGCTAGTTGCCTACCGGCAGGCCGATCTGGAAGCCTTCCTTGGCAAGCTGTTCGCGCAAATAATCGAACCGCTGGAATTGCGTGATGGTGATCGGGCCGGAGTAACCTTCGCTTTGAAGCTTGCGGGGCGGGTGCTTCAAATAAGTCTGCATCAGCTCCTTGATCGCGGCGTTGATCGTGACCAGCGTCCAGGTGTGCTCGGTGTAATTGTTCATGAAGATGTCATAGCGCTCCTGGGGGTCCTGCCAGAGATCGAAAACCTGAGGAACGGTCGCGACGTAAGAGTTCGGTCCTTTCCAGCCAAGATTGGAGTCGACCGAGAGACCACCCGTGCGTGCGCCATCGTCGCCTCGCAGGTTGAAGACGGCCTTGTAGTTGCCGACTCGCGCAGCGCCGGGCGTCAGCTCATTCTCGGTGAAGTAGAACCAGCTCTTGCGCTCCCACTTTCCTTCGCCGAACAGCAGCGGCGACATGTCGTAGCTGTCGAAGATGATGGGCTGACCTTCACGATCCTTTTCCGGCAGCTTCGCGCCTGCGAGTGACGCGAAAGTCGCCATGTAATCCAGGCCGCCGACGATGTCAGAGTTTCTTGACCCCGCCTTGATCCCAGGCCCCCAAGCGATCGAAGGAACGCGATTGCCGCCCTCACGACATGTCCCCTTGGTGCCGCGATAGGGCGTATATCCGGCGTCCGGATAGACGTCCTGCCAGGCGCCGTTGTCCGTCGTCCAGAACACATAGGTATTCTTGTCCAAGCCGAGCGAACGAAGCTTGTCCATGATGCGGCCGATCCGGGTGTCTGCCTCGACGATCGAATCCGCAAATTTGCTCTTCGACAGCGACTTACCCTTGAAGTCCGGGTGCGGCAGGTTCGGTTGATGCACTTTCATGAAGGAGACGGTCAAGAAGAACGGTTGCCCCGACTTTCCATTCCTGTCGAGATATTCAAGCGAAGCCTTCTCGACATATTCGTCGTAGAACGGAATGCCAACGACGCCCTTTTCCGGCGTGTTGACATATTGTCCGTTGACCTTGAAATCCTCCTTGGCCTTTTCTCCCGCCTTGCCCGACAAAGCGCCCTGGGTCACCTGCTCGAACATCGTCCGCAAATCCGCGTCCATATCCGGGAACCAGGTCTCATCAGCGTAGGTATATGCGTTGAGGTGATAAAGGCCGACATATCGCATTTCATCGTAGCCATGCGCGATAGGCAGCGCGTAATCGGACTCGCCCAAGTGCCACTTGCCCGAATAGAACGTGTTGTAACCGGCCGTCTTGAGAACTGACGCGAGCGTCCACTCCGCCGCCGGCAGGCCGCCGCCCTGTCCCTGGAACGCGACCGTCGTCATGCCGCTGCGGTTCGGGATGCGACCGGTCAGCATCGCCGCGCGACCGGGGGTGCAGCTTGGCTGTCCGTAGAAGGAAAGAAACTGCATGCCCTCGGCCGCCATCCGGTCAAGGTTCGGGGTCGGCATGCCGCGGTTCTCGCCGCCGCCATAAACGCCCGCGTCTCCGTATCCGAAATCATCCGACAAGATGAGGACGATGTTCGGCTTCTTGCTCGCAGCTTCTGCCATTGACGCCTCCTGTTGCTTTCCCGTGCGCGTTGGTTCTCTAAGTCCGAATGAACTTGCCGGCTTGGCGCAAAGAGTATCTATCGCCGTTGGGCTTGAGGACCACATCGATCACCTCGATGACCCTTAGTGTCCTGATACGCCTTGCAATAGACGATTGCGTCATGGATATTCTGTTCGTGGTTTCGGCGGCAATTTTGATGAACTTTATGCGCAGCGCTGAAGGCGCGCTATGCGGATTGTGCCAATCCAGTTCATTGGCGGAAACTCGGGTCGCTATCCGGCCAGGGTCTGAGACGGCAGCTCTCCAAAATGCTCGCGATACCAATGCGAAAAACGGCCGAGTTCGGTAATGCCCCAGCGATTTGCAACGCTTGTTATCGTGCAGCGCCTCTCGGCATCGGAGACAAGTTCGCAGCGGATACGGTGGAGCCGTAGCTTCAAGACATAACTGTAGGGCGTTTCATTCAGCACCGTCACAAAAGCCCGGTGCAGCGTCCGGCGCGTTGTCGAGGCCGCTGTCGCGATCATATCGATCGACAGGGGATGCTCGAGATTTTCGTAAATGAATTCTCGCGCCCGAGCGACAATGCGAGCATATTTTTGCGAATTGATAAGAGAGAGATGAGGACGCGGTTCTCGCCCCAACTCGCCTATGAATATATCCAGCAACTGCCGGCTCAGCGCTGCGGGGCTCGGCTTGCAGCCTTGGTCTTCCGCCGAATGCACCCGCCAAAATTCGGATCGCAGTTTAGCAAGGGCTGCTCCGGACGTTTGCCCCTTTACCACGCCGCTGCCTGAGAGGATCTTTCGATCGAGCGCTACGCCGATCTTCGCGGCCATCTCTTCCAGGCGCTCAAAACTGAGCGTAGCGGCCGCATACATCGAGCCTGGCGCGTAAAGCGCATCCTGAACGTCGCCCGGCAGGAAAACGCCGATATCCCCGCTCAACGTTTCGTTAAGCCATTGGCTTGAGCCCGGCGGCAGCACGACGCCCAAGCCAAGCGTCACCATATTCTTGGAAAGCGATCCTTTGATAGAGACATAGCCGCCAACATATCCCGTGTTGCAGGTGACGTCATCGCAAGTCGCGAAAGCCAGACTTCCCGTAACAGGGGCGCGCGACATCTGCATGGCGTCCAAGCCTGCGCCATGAATGGCGTCGCTCAAATCCTCGATCCTGGAAACCGAAAGCTGCGTCCATTGGGTCTCGCGATCCAGAATGCCCATCTTTGTCGCCTCCAGATAAGGCAAAAACGTCAAACACCTGTCATTCCGGATCGGCTTAGTGACGAATTAATTACATCTTTGACCCTTAGTTATCGAACGGCGCAGCTCTGTCATGATGACTTAGCTACCCTAAAACAATCCTCGCCGCGGTGTGTCGAGGTCGACGATAATCAAAGATCAGCCGGACAATCAGACCCACCATAATGTAGGTCGCAAAAAACGCACGATATCCAGCCCATCCGAAAGAATAGCCTATGACGAGATCGCCCATGAGAAAAGTGGCAAATAACAAAAGCAAGACCACTTCTGGGAGGCGCCGGTTTGGGAAGCGTTGATCGGCGCCCCCGAAAGCGCCGCGCTCTATGTTTACGGTGGGAACCTCAGGTTCGACGCCTTGGGCTCCGAGGCAGCGCCGGTCGATCAGCGAGGCGATTGCCGAACGGGACGCCGAGTGGCGCGAGATGGCATTCGTTGGCCTGAGGACGGTGAAGCCGCGCACGGTGGCCGTGGCGGCGATCGCGATGTCCTCGAAGCGGGGATCACCCAAACCGCGCACGCCTCTGGGCTGACCCGGCGCTTGGCAGGCGCATCCGCCGACACGATGTTGGCGTCGAGCAAATACAAAGGTCAAAGCGCAGCGTCATGCAAGGCGCGCGCGGGCTTGCGGCGGCGCACGGGGACGTCTCCCGATCCGCCGGGGAAGGCCAGCAGCAGGTCGGCGAAGCTCGGCGCCTTGGCGAGTCTCTCCCATTCCTCAGACGAGACGAGCACGGCTTCCTGACAGCCTTGCCGGGTGATCATGGTGGGCTCGCCCGCCACGGCGCGATCGAGCGCGCGGAAAGCGTGGCCTCCGCGTCCTTGAGCTGAAGCTCCTTCATTTCGGCGCTCCAAATATGACCACCAATAGGCACGTATTGCCTATTGGTGGTCGGTCGAACATGTTCGTCGCCAATCGGCGATAGCCGATATGAGCCTATCTCGAGGCCGTCGACCCGCTGTCGAAAAGCTCCGCGCGTCCCTTCCTCAGAAGGCGCGGCTTGAGGGACGCGGCAATCGCGGTGGGTTCTCTCGAATTCGTAAAGACCTATCCCAATTGCGCGACGACAACGCCGATTTTGCGATCATGGGCTTTGGCTATTTCCTCCAGAAAATCTTCGTTGCGATGATCGCTCGCTATGTCGCAATCGAAGATCCGAAAGGTTGCCTCGAAGGCAGGAAGAGGTTCCAGTCCGTCTGCTGGAATCATGGAAATCGATTCGGATATTCAATTTTCTCTGGTCGAAATCATTCGAGCGCTTGCGCGAAGCGCCGCGCGGGAGGATCATCGCGAAGCCCGAGAGGTCGAAGCGACATCCTTGCGGAGGCGGACCGAAGATGAAACGCGCAGCGATCTACGCCCGTTTTTCAACGGAGCTACAGCACGAACGTTCGATCGAAGACCAAGTGGCGGTGTGCCGAAATTACGCCGAACGCAACGATCTTGAAATCGGCGGCGTCTACGACGATCGAGCGCGTTCGGGCGCTTCGATGTATGGCCGCGACGGACTGTTGCGCCTTCTCGACGCTGCTCGCGATGGCGCCTTTGAAGTCATCCTGATCGAAGCGTTGGATCGACTGTCCCGTGATCAGGAAGATCTCGCCGGCATATGGAAGCGGCTCAATTTCCTGGGAGTCGAACTACGGGCCGTGCATGAAGGCACGGCGGATCAAATTCAGATCGGCGTGCGGGGACTTCTCGGCTCGCTCTTCCTGACAGACCTGGCTCACAAAGTTCGACGCGGAATGCAGGGCGTCGTGAGAGACGGGCGTCACGCCGGCGGACGGGCCTATGGCTATCGACCTGTGGCCGGCAAGCCGGGCGAATTGGAGATTGTCGAGCCTGAAGCTGCGATCGTTCGTCGTATCTTTCACGACTATGTCGGCGGCAAGACGCCGCGGGAAATTGCCCATGCGCTGAACAAGGAAGGCGTGAGACCGCCTCGCGGCGTCAATTGGACGCCTTCGACGATCAACGGCAACAAGAAGCGGCATCACGGGATCATTCTCAACGAGCTTTATGCAGGCGTCGTCGTGTGGAACCGCGTCCGAATGATCAAAGACCCGGACACAGGGCGGCGCGTTTCACGATCGAATCCACCCGAAGAGTGGAAGCGGGCGGAGGCGCCGCATTTGACGATCGTCGCCAAGGATTTGTTCGAGGCGGCGCAACAACGGAAGGCCGAGCGCACATTCGATGCGCCTCAAAAACAGCGAAAAGCGAAGTTCCTGCTTTCCGGACTTCTGAAATGCGGCTGCTGTGGCGGCGGGCTATCGATGAAGGATCGCGATCACGGCCGGGTCAGGGTCCATTGTTCGACAATGCGGGAGGCCGGAACCTGCTCGAACCGGAAGATTTTCGACGAAATCGAGAAAGCCGTCCTGGCTGGTCTGCAACAGCATCTCAAGGCGCCGAAGCTCCTGAAAGAGTTTGTGCGAACATACCAGGGAGAGCGGGAGCGGCTGGCGGCGGAGAAGGTCCGGCAGCGCGGCAAGCTCGAAAACCGGCTGGCTGAAGTTCAGCGTTCTCTCGACAGGATGTGGTCGGACTATGAGGCGGAGCGCGTCCCCGTCGACGTCCTGGGACCCCGGATGAAGGAGGCTCAGGCGCAAAAGCTGGCGCTGATCGCCGAACTCGAGACGCAGCCGGAGCCGGAAAAGATCGTAAGCCTGCATCCGGCGGCGCTACGGCACTATGAGGAGCTGGTCGGGCGGTTAGGCGGCGTTTTCGGCCAAGGCGTGACCCCCGACAATGAGGAGACGGCGGAAAAAATCCGCGAGCTGGTGGCGAAGGTGATCGTCAGACCTTCCGAGGAAGGGCTCAAGATCGAGCTTCAGGGCCGCCTAGCTTTGTTGATGGGCGCGCCCAACGTCTACCCCAACATGCGGATCGCGGCGTCGGGGGGATCGGTGGTAGCGGAGGAGGGATTCGAACCCCCGACACAGGGATTATGATTCCCCTGCTCTGGCCAACTGAGCTACTCCGCCCCGCAGCCGTCTTGATGCGGCCGTTTTGGACGGGAGCGATATAGGTCGCGGCCGCGCGACAAGTCAAGCGGCTGTCGCAAAGGGTGGAAATCCCCCGAAACGCGCACCGCCAGCCCTTTCGTCCCCCTCCTTTTGGCGGCGGCCGGCTCTCAAAAGCCTTTCCTTTGCTGGGCGGCCATGCGACAAGCCGAGCGCGGCGCGTCCGAGGGCGCGGCCGCCGCCAGCTCGTGAAGGAAATCGGTGGGTAGCGCGCCCATGTCGGTCAAACACCCCATCATCTCGATCACCGGCTCCTCGGGCGCCGGCACGAGTTCGGTAAAGGCGACTTTCGAGCAGATTTTCCGACGCGAGCGCATCGAGGTCGCCTATGTCGAAGGCGACAGTTTCCACCGCTACGACCGCGAGGTCATGAAGGCCAGAATGGCCGAGGCGCAGGCCAGCGGCAATCACCATTTCAGCCATTTCGGCCCGGACGCCAATCTCCTCTCCGAGCTCGAAAATCTCTTCCGTGAATATGGGGAGACCGGGTCGGGCCGTTACCGGCACTACGCCCATGACGAGAACGAAGCCGCTCTCCTGGGCGTGCCGCCGGGCCAGTTCACCGACTGGCATGAGCTCCCCGCCAACACCGATATTCTTTTCTACGAAGGTCTTCACGGGGCGGTCGTCACCGACGAGGTCAATGTCGCGCGTTACGCGGACCTCAAGATCGGCGTCGTGCCGGTGATCAATCTCGAATGGACCCAGAAGCTTCATCGCGACCGCCATTCGCGCGGCTATACGACCGAGGCCGTCACCGAGACGATTTTGCGCCGCATGCATGATTACGTGCATTATATCTGCCCGCAATTTTCCGAGACGGACATCAACTTCCAGCGGGCCGCGACGGTCGACACCTCCAACCCTTTCGTCGCGCGCTCGATCCCGACGCCCGACGAGTCGATCGTCGTCATACGCTTCCGCGAGCCGCGCGGAGTCGATTTTCCCTATCTCGTCGCGATGATCGCCGGCAGCTGGATGTCGCGGGCCAACTCCATCGTCATTCCGGGCAACAAGCTCGATCTCGCCATGCAGCTCATCCTCACGCCGAGGATTCTGGAACTCGTGAAGCGCCGCAAGAGCGCGACCTGAAAGAAAGACAATGTCCGAAGCACTCGCACCCGCCTCTTCCGTCGATGCGCGCCTTTGCGCCAACGCCATTCGCGCGCTCGCCATGGACGCCGTCGAAAAGGCCAAGTCCGGACATCCCGGAATGCCGATGGGCATGGCCGACGTGGCGACCGTGCTCTTCCAGCGCTTCATGAAATTCGACGCGAGCCGGCCGGACTGGCCCGACCGCGACCGTTTCGTGCTCTCCGCCGGCCACGGCTCCATGCTGCTCTACGCCCTGCATTATCTCCTGGGCTATCCGGGTATGACGAAGGCCGATCTCGAAAATTTCCGCCAGTTCGGCGCGCCGACCGCCGGACATCCCGAATATGGCCACGCCCCCGGCGTCGAGACGACGACGGGGCCGCTCGGCCAGGGACTCGCGACCGCCGTCGGCATGGCGATCGCCGAACGTCTCGCCGCCGCGCGTTTCGGCGACGACCTCGTGGATCACAACACCTATGTGATCGCGGGCGACGGCTGCCTGATGGAGGGGCTTTCGCACGAGGCGATCGACCTCGCGGGTCATCTCAAGCTCTCGCGCATGATCGTCCTGTGGGACGATAATTCGATCTCGATCGACGGCCCGACCGACCTCTCGACCTCCATGGATCAATGCGCGCGCTTCGCCGCCGCCGGCTGGCATACGCAGCGCGTCGACGGCCACGACATGGACGCCGTCGCCAAGGCGATCAAGGCCGCCAAGGCCGATCCGCGCCCCTCCATGATCGCCTGCCGCACGGTGATCGGCTACGGCGCGCCCGGCAAGCAGGGCAAGGAGTCCGTGCATGGCGCGCCGCTCGGCGCCGCCGAGATCGAGGCGGCCCGCGCGTCGCTGGAGTGGCCGCACATTCCCTTCGAGGTGCCGGAGGGCGTCCTATCGGCGTGGCGCGCCGCCGGAAGCCGCGGGGCCGCGGCGCGAGAAGCCTGGGACCGGCGGCTTGCCGCCTCGCCCAAGGGCCGAGCTTTCGAGACCTTTCTTGCAAACGACGTGGCGAAGGAGATCGCCGGCCCGCTCTCGGAGTTCCGCGCGACGCTCGCCGCCGAGAAGCCCAAGGTCGCGACGCGCAAATCCTCGGAGATGACGCTTGGCGTCATCAATGCGGCGACGGGCGCGACGATCGGCGGCTCGGCGGACTTGACGCATTCAAACTTCACCCTCACCAAGGGCATGGGCTCGGTGAAACCCGGCGATTTCTCAGGCCGCTACATCCATTACGGCGTGCGCGAATTCGGCATGGCGGCGGCGATGAACGGCATCGCCCTGCATGGCGGCTTCGTGCCCTATGGCGGCACCTTCCTGGTCTTTTCCGATTATGCGCGCGGCGGAATCCGCCTCTCGGCGCTCATGGGCCTGCGCGTGATCTATGTGCTGACCCACGATTCCATCGGCCTCGGCGAGGACGGCCCGACGCATCAGCCGATCGAACATCTGGCGTCGCTGCGCGCCATGCCGAACCTTCTCGTCTTCCGCCCGGCGGACGCGATCGAGACGGCGGAATGCTGGGAGCTCGCCATTGCGCAGAAGGCGACGCCCTCCATCCTCAGCCTCTCGCGCCAGAACCTGCCGACGCTGGAGCGCCCCGTCTCCGAGAATCTTTCGGCCAGGGGCGCCTATGTCCTGCGCGAGCCCGCAGGCGAACGCGACGTCACGATCCTCGCGACGGGCTCCGAGGTGGAGATCGCGCTCGCCGGCGCTGACGCGCTGGCGGCGAAGGGAATCAAGGCCGCCGTCGTCTCCATGCCGTGCTGGGAGCTGTTCGAAGCGCAGCCGGCCGATTACCGCGCGAAAGTGCTGGGCACGAGCCCGCGCATCGGCGTCGAGGCGGCGGCGCGGTTCGGCTGGGACCGCTGGCTCGGCGAGAACAGCGTCTTCATCGGCATGACCAGCTTCGGCGCGAGCGCGCCGGCGGCGGAGCTCTATAGGCACTTCGGGATAACCGCCGAGGCCGTGGCCGACGCGGCCATCGCGCTGGTTCGGGCCGTCTAGACGAGAACTTTACAATAAGCGACGCGGCGAATGAGAATGTGCTAGAATGCCTCGGCCGGGATTACCCGGGTGAGGCGCATTATGACGATGGACGCTGCATTGAGCGACGAACCCGAAAACCTCACATTGGCGCTGCTGCGCAAGATCGACAAGAAAGTGGACGCCGTCGACGCGAAAGTCGATGCTCTAGGGACCGAGCTTCGTTCGGATATGCGGTCCCTTCGCGCAGATGTCGCATCCGACATGCTGAACCTCGAAAAGCGCCTTGGCGACCAGATCGTGGGACTGCGCCGCGCGGTGGTGGAATATCACTCCTCGGCGGTGGGCGTGGCGTCCTGCTGAACGAATTCGAGGAGCGCCTGCGCCGCCTCGAGCACCATGTCGGCCTGCCGACCGAGAGTCACTGACGGGCCTCGGCGGCGTTGGCGCGGCCGCCTTGCCCGCGCGCCCGGCTTTCGGCGCAGATTAGGCTCTCAGCCCCGACTGGCCCTCATTCCCGGTACGCTGTAGATAACAGCGTAACTTCCCGCTATTCAATCGGCGCCCGCCTCTGAAAGGGAGAATCGTCCCCATGGCCCTCATCACCCTGCGACAGCTTCTCGATCACGCCGCCGAGCACGATTACGGCGTGCCCGCCTTCAACATCAACAATATGGAGCAGGGCCTCGCCGTGCTCGAGGCGGCCTCCTCGGTCGACGCGCCGGTCATCATCCAGGCCTCGCGCGGCGCGCGCAGCTACGCCAACGACATCATGCTCGCCAAGATGATCGAGGCGCTGATCGCCATGTATCCCGACATCCCCATCGTGATGCATCAGGACCACGGCAACAGCGAAGCGACCTGCGCCAGCGCCATTCGCTTCGGCTTCTCCTCCGTCATGATGGACGGCTCGCTCAAAGCCGACGGCAAGACGCCCGCCGATTACCAGTACAATGTCGACGTGACGCGCCGCGTCGTCGATCTCGCCCATTGGGTCGGCGCCTCGGTCGAGGGCGAACTGGGCGTGCTCGGCTCGCTGGAGACGGGCGAAGGCGAGAAGGAGGACGGCCACGGGGCCGAGGGCAAGCTCTCGCATGACCAGCTTCTGACCGATCCGGCGCAGGCGGTGGATTTCGTCGCGGCGACGAAGGTCGACGCGCTCGCCATCGCCATGGGCACCTCGCACGGCGCCTATAAATTCTCGCGCAAGCCGGACGGCGCCATTCTCGCGATGCATGTCATCGAGGAGATCAACCGCCGCCTACCCAACACCCATCTCGTGATGCACGGCTCGTCCTCCGTGCCGCAAGAGCTGCAGGACGCCTTCAACGCGGCGGGCGGCGAAATGCCCCAGACCTGGGGCGTGCCGGTGGCGGAGATTCAGCACGGCATCAAGTTCGGCGTGCGCAAGATCAACATCGACACGGACTGCCGCATCGCCATGACGGCGGCGATCCGCGCGACACTCGGCAAGAACAAGGGCGAGTTCGACCCGCGCAAATACTTAAAGCCCGCGCAGGAAGCGATGGTGAAGGTGTGCCGGCAGCGCTACGAGGAATTCGGCACGGCCGGTCAGGCCAGCAAGATCAAGCCGATCCCGATGGCTGAGATGGCGAAGCGCTATGCGTCCGGCGCGCTTGATCCACTGTTCGCGGCGAAGAAGGCGGCGGAGTGAGAGCTTAGGGAGTTTTGAAATGGCGTCTCCGGCTCGCGGTGAATGCGGCCGGGGCGTCAATCCTTTTAGGAAAAGCAATCCGACTTTGAGCGCTCAAAAATCATAACTTATTGGAAGAAATCCCCATTTCGACAGTCTTCGTCATCGCGGCGGCTTTTGCACATGTTTGCAAATTACTTAAATCAATGGAAGCTGACGCCTGACGGCGAACCAATCATCACCCGCACCGGCAAGCTTTTGCCAGTGAGGCAAGGCGGCGTCCCCGCAATGCTGAAAATAACTTTGTCGGAAGAAGAAAAGACCGGCGGCGCCCTGATGTCGTGGTGGAACGGTGAAGGCGCCGCCCGCGTCCTGGCAAGGGACGGCGGCGCAATTTTGCTGGAACGAGCTGAAGGCGGTGGATCGCTCGCCGAATTATCCAGAAACGGAAGAGATGATGAAGCGAGCCGCATCATTTGCAGCGTCGTCGCTAAGCTGCATTCCGTGAAAAGCTCCCCGCCCGAGGGACTCCGCGCGCTTCCCCAGTGGTTTCGAGAACTTGAACCCGCCGCTGCGCGATATGGCGGCATATTGCTAAAATCCGCCGACGCCGCTCGCGATTTGCTTTCCACGCCACAAGACTCGGTGGTGCTGCACGGCGACATTCATCATGGCAATATTCTTGATTTTGGCGCCCGTGGTTGGCTTGCAGTCGATCCGAAAGGGCTCTTAGGCGAACGAGCTTTCGATTATGCAAATATTTTCTGCAATCCCGATCGAGAGGTAGCGACAGCACCGGGACGCTTGGCGCGCCAAGCCTCTATAATCGCCGAAGCATCCGGGCTGGCGCGGGCGCGGTTGCTGCAATGGATTCTTGCCTACGCAGGTCTCTCCGCCGCATGGTTTTTGAATGATGGCGACGAAGAAGGAGCAGCGCTGCCCCTCTTCACAGCGGAAGCAACAGCAGCCGAGCTTGCAAACCGCAGATATTGAAATGTGCAAAACTCAGACATACCGTGTGAAAACTCCTCTGAAGCGAAGATTGTCAGGTAACGCTGAGGTTTTCCGCCGAAGGCGCGGTGGGACAGGATCGTCCGAGGCGACGTGATCGTCAATGGCCTCAGGCAAAAGCAATGTCTGCGAGCGGTCTGTTCCTGATAGATGCGCCATAGCAAATTCTATCAAAATCCTCCAACCGACGATCTCCCACTTAACGGACCGGACAGGAAACATGAGCGCTGACAAGCACATGAAATTGTATGAAGAGAAGATCAATCTCCATCGGTTCGATGAAGTCGAACCGCTCATATCTTCCCAAGCCGTCTTTTGGTTTACTGACGGCACACATCGCGGGATCGCGGAAATAAGAGCCGCGTTCGAGCGGACATGGACAACGCTTCGAAATGAGATTTATTGGCTAGAAGACCTCGAATGGATCGGTATGAGTGACGCTGTGGCAAGCTGCACGTATCGCTTCTGCTGGAAAGCAGGGATAGACGGTCAAACATTCGAAGGGACGGGCCGCGGGACGACGGTTCTCAGAAACAAAAGTGGCCAATGGGAAATCATTCACGAGCATCTCAGCCGTTTCCCAAATTGACCGCTGGAGACTTTTCACTTGGTCTGCAAGACTTTCGCATCAAAACTTAATTATTGAGAAATAAGGACCTTTTTGATGCAAAAGTCCAGCGCCAAATGCCGCTCCCCTCAAGCCGCCGCCTCGCGCCTCTGTGTTTGATCGCCCTTCCCGGCCAGAAGGCCGGCGATCGAAATATCCTCGTCCAGTTCCTCCCAATGCAGACCGCCGCGGCTGATTTCGAAAGCGAGACGCTGCCGGGGCGTCGCGTGGAGGAGGCGCGGAAACCAGGCGAGGGGGACGCCCAGGACGCGCCCGTCGGACAGTTCGACCCACATGCTGTCGTCGTCGAAACGCAAGGATTTAGCCGAAATAGTCATGCCATGTCCTTTCGATCAAGACGGATCTCTCTTCGATGAGGCGCGCCAGTAAACGCAAGGTCTTTGCGTCGAAGCCATCGCTTGCGGCGAGATTGACGGGCCCAATCCAGAATTTTGCGACGGCTTCGCCTTTACGTACATGAATATGGACCGGCTCGCGCGGGTCGCCCTCGTTCGAGTAGAAAAAGAATTTGTAACCGTCATGCCGAAAGACCACAGGCATTTTCGTCGCGCCCCGCCGCCGCGCCATGCTAATGATCGGCGAACTCAAATCAAGCAGCCCCCATGCCCGACATCCTCATCGCCCCCTCCATCCTCTCCGCCGATTTCGCCAAGCTCGGCGAGGAAACGCGCGCGATGGCGGCCGCCGGCGCCGACTGGATTCACCTCGACGTGATGGACGGGCATTTCGTGCCCAACATCACCTTCGGCCCCGGAATCGTCGCGGCGCTGCGCCCGCACACCAAACTGCCGCTCGACGTCCATCTGATGATCTCGCCCATCGACCCCTATATCGGCGCCTTCGCGGACGCTGGCGCCGACATCATCACCGTCCATGCCGAGGGCGGCCCGCATCTCCATCGCTCGCTGCAGGCCATTCGCGCGAAGGGCAAGAAGTCGGGCGTGTCGCTCAACCCGGCGACGCATGAGAGCTGCCTGCAATATGTGCTGGACGACATCGACCTCATCCTCGTCATGAGCGTCAATCCGGGCTTCGGCGGGCAGAGCTTCATCCCCGCGCAGCTCGACAAGATCCGTGCGATCCGGGAGATGATCGGGCGGCGCGACATACGCCTCGAGGTCGACGGCGGCGTGACGCCTCAGACGGCGACGGCCATCGTTGAAGCGGGCGCCGACGCGCTCGTCGCGGGCTCGGCCGCCTTTCGCGGCGGACCGTCCCAATATCAGGCGAATGTCGCCGCCTTGCGCGAGGCGGCGGCGCAGGCCGGCTCGGTCGCCATTTAAGTCATTCAACTGGCGCCGCAACTGCTCTAGGGTCGGTGCGTCTTTTCCGCCTCCCGAAGTAGAAATGATCGCGCACGCCCCTTTCGTCATCCTGCTTGCGTTGCTCGCCGCGGCGCTCATTCTCTCGATTCTCGCCAAGCGGCTCAACATGCCGCCCGCGGCCGCCTATGTCCTTGGCGGAATGGCGCTCTCCTTCGCGCCGCAGCGGCTGCCCTTCGAGATCGATCCGGAATTCATCCTGGTTCTGTTCCTGCCGCCTTTGCTGCAATCCAGCGCCTATTTCACCGTTTGGCGGGACTTCAGGGCGAATCTCCGGCCAATCCTGATGCTCGCCGTCGGCGCGGTGACCTTCACCACCGCGATTGTCGGCCTCGCGGTCCAATGGCTATTGCCGGAGCTGCCGGTCGCGGCCGGATTCTGCCTTGGCGCCATCGTCTCGCCGCCCGACGCCGTCGCGGCGAAAGCCGTGCTGGGGCGGCTGAACGTTCCGTCGCGGCTCGTGACCATTCTCGAAGGCGAAAGCCTCGTGAACGACGCCTCTGGCCTGATGCTCTACCGCGTCGCGGCCGCTGCGGCGCTCACCGGCGTGTTCGACTGGTCGGAAGCCGCACTGATGTTCGGGCGGTTGACGGCCGGAGGTCTCGTCGTGGGCGCCGCCGCCGGATTCGCCGCCAATTTCGTCATGGCGCGGCTGCGCGACACGCAGCTCATCATCATTGCGAGCTTCCTCGCCGCCTGGGCGACCTATATCGGCGCGGAGGCGCTGCATGTGTCGGGCGTGCTTGCGGTCGTCACGGCCGGGCTCATCATGGGCTGGGGCCAACATGCGCTTCTCGACGCGGAGAGCCGGCTCGAGGCGCAAGCGGTCTGGCGCTCCGCCGTCTTCGTCATGGAGGCGCTGGTCTTCATTCTCATCGGCCTCGCTTTGAGAAAGGTCGTCGAAGAACTCGGCGGCTTCGGCCCCGCTCTGACCTCGTCCCTGCCCCAGGCGCTCATCGTCACGGCGGCGATGATCGTCGCGCGCTTCCTCTGGGTGTTTCCCGCCGCCTATGTCCCGCGCCTGCTCATCCGCTCCATCCGCGAGCGCGATCCCCGTCCGCCGCTGTCCTTCCCCGTCATCATTGGCTGGGCCGGAATGCGCGGCGTCGTGAGTCTCGCCGCCGCCCTCGCCTTGCCGGTCGAATTCCCTGGCCGAGGCTTCATCATTCTGACCACATTCGTCGTGATCGCCGTCACGGTTCTCGTCCAGGGCGCCACCTTGGGGCCTCTCGTAAGGTGGCTGAAACCGGCTGCGCCTTCGATCGGCCCCTATCCCCATCTCAGCGAGCATGAGACCAGGGAGAAGATTTACGCGGCCGCGCTGGAGCGCATCGCGGCGGAGGTCGACGAGGAAGGCAAGGAGCGCCACCCCAAACTTATCGAGGAATATCGCCGCCGGGTCTTCGTCTACCGAAGGAACCATGAGGAGCCTGAGGCGATCGCCGACGTGCGGAGGGCGCATTTCGAGATGGCGCTCGCCGCCGTCTCGACGGCGCGCGCGGAGCTGTTGCAACTGCACCAATCGGGCTACGTGCACGACACGACGCTCCATGCCGTCGAGGCCGAGCTCGATCTCGAGGAAGCAAGGCTGCGCCGGCTGTCCGGAGAGCGAGCGAACGGCCATTGAGGCGCCGCCGCGCCCGGCTGTAACAATTTCGTCGCCTCGCTGTTGAAAATACGCCGACGATCGAACCAGGCGGAGAAGATGCGCGGCTGCGGAAAGACTTACGACGCAAAAAAGGAACTGGTCGCGCTGAAGGACGAGGTGGCGTCGCTGCGCGCGGCCGTCATAAGCGAGGGCGAAGCGCGACTTGTCGATTGGGGTCTTGCCGCCCCAGGGGAAGACGGCGCGCGCAATCTCGCTCTCTATCTGTCGCTTCGCAGCCGCGATCTGAGCGCGCTGCAGCTGCGCCTCGCGGCCTTCGGTCTATCCTCGCTGGGAAGAAGCGAAGCGGACGTGCTGACGTCTCTCGACGCGCTGCTCGCGACGCTTCGCCGACTGTGCGGCGAAAAAGCGGACTATCCCATGCGCGAAGCGGACGACCCGCTGAAGCGCGCCTGCGACGCCGTTTTCGGCCCGGCCGCCGAGCGGCGAACGCGAATCATGGCCACCCTGCCGAGCGAGGCGGCCGACGATCCGACTCTCGTCTCGGCCCTTATCGCCGCGGGAATGGATTGCGCCCGGATCAATTGCGCTCACGACGAGGCGCGGGCCTGGCGTCGGATGGCCGGCCATGTTCGCGCCGCTGCGGAACGCCAGGGTCGCGCCTGCCGTATCCTGATGGACATTGGCGGACCCAAATTGCGGATCGAAGCAGTCCGGGGACCGGAGAAATGCCGGCTTGGCGCCGGCGACCGTCTCATATTGACCGAGCGCCTCGATCCGCGCGGCAAAGGCGTCGTCGCCAGTCTGAATTTTCCCGAAGCCGTCAAAGAGCTTAAGCTTGGCATGGAAATCTCCTTCGACGACGGCAAGGCGGCGGGCCGGGTCGTCGCGCGCGGCGATGCGGGCGTCGAGGTCGAAATCCTCTCGGCCCGCGCCAAAGGATTGCGCCTGAAGCCCGGCAAAGGCGTCAATCTGCCGACGGTCGAGCTCGGCCTCTCGCCGCTCACGGAAAAGGACCTCGCCGATCTCGACTCGGTCGCCGAGCTCGCGGATCTCGTCGGTTTCTCCTTCGTGCAGCGCGTCGAAGACATCTCCCTTCTGGAGGCCGAGCTTGCGGCGCGTCGCGGAGACCGCCCGCCCCCGGGCCTCGTTCTGAAGATCGAAACGCCGCTCGCGGTGCGCAATCTGCCGCGCCTCATCGTGCGCGCGGCCGCCCGTCAGCCGACGGCGGTGATGATCGCGCGCGGCGATCTCGCCGTCGAAGTCGGTTTTGCGCGGCTGTCCGAGATGCAGGAGGAAGTGCTCTGGCTCTGCGAGGCGGCCCATACGCCGGCGATCTGGGCGACTCAGGTGCTCGACCAGCTCGTCCACGAAGGCGTCGCCAGCCGCGCCGAGACGACCGACGCCGCCATGGCGCAGCGCGCCGACTGCGTCATGCTCAACAAGGGCGCCTATCTCCCGCAAGGCGTACGGTTCCTGCGCGACGTCCTCGATCGCATGGATCGCCATCAATGGAAGAAATTCGCCCGCCTTTCGCGCCTGAAGGCCTGGTCCTGAGCCCCGGGTTGCGAAGCGGCCCGCTCGGCATTATGGAGAGCTTACCTTTTTGGGGCGTCGCCAAGTGGTAAGGCAGCGGATTTTGATTCCGCCATACGGAGGTTCGAATCCTCCCGCCCCAGCCAGCATTCGCAACTTGCTGATTTTGAAATTGGCGTGAGTTCCCGAGCCTTCGCTGGAAAACTCAGCAATTCTCTCGATGCGCCAGGCAAGGCGGTCGGCCGCGTCAGCCGCCTTCGCATCTCACTGCTGCGCCGAAGCGATAATTCGTGCGATCTCCGGCCGACAGGACCCGCAATTCGTGCCCGCCTTGGTCTTTGCGCCAATTTCGGCGGCCGATCGGCATCCGTCCTTCGCCGCCGCAGCGATGCGCGCCGCCCCGACGCCGAAGCAGGCGCACACGATTGCGCCTTGCGGATCGCCGGCGGCGCTTCCCGAAAGCAGCGCGAGGCGTTGCCGTCCTTCGATGCGCTCCTGCGCGAAAAGCGCGATCGCGGCGTCCCATGACTGCGGAGCGGATCCCGCATGAAGCGCGAACAGCGCTTTATTCCCGTTAAAGGCGGCGGCGCGGAACGAATTGCGCCGGAAATCGGAATAATGAACGGGATCGCGCTCCGCGTCGGGAAGAAGCAGGCCAAGCCATTCGTGCGACGCCCGATCGCTCGCCAGGCGATAGGCGTAGCCGCCCTCGATCGCGGCGCGGCTCCACCAGAAATCGGCATGCATGTCGATGGTCCGCCGGACGAGCAGGAAGCCCTCGCTGGCGAAGCGGCGCGGCGCCACGGCCGCGGGCGTCGCCTTCATTTCAGGCTGCCCGGAAACCGGATCGGCGAATGACGCCACAAGCGCGCCGACGCGCGCCTGCGCCGCCGTTTCATCCGTCCAATGAATGGGCGCGAAAATGTGCCCTTTCGGCTGACGGTCGGTTGCGACGACACGCAATACGCAAGCGCCGTGAACGGTGGTGACGCGCGCGAAGCCGCCATCCTCAATTCCGAAAGCGGCTGCGTCGTCCGGATTGATCTCCAAAAATGGTTCGGCGAGATGGCGCGCCAGACGCGGGCTTGCGCCCGTGCGCGTCATTGTGTGCCATTGGTCGCGAATGCGGCCGGTATTGAGGCGCAGCGGATAATCTGGCGAAATCGCCGTCGCGAGACTCGGCGCCCGAGGCGCGACGAAGGCGGCGCGGCCATTGGCCCGGAAGAATCCGCCTTCGCCGAAAAGCCGCTTCGTTCCGAAATTCGCATGCGCGCGATAAGGCCATTGCGTCGGCTCGAGCGCGTCATAATCCTTCTCGTCCAGCGTCGCGAGGCCGCCAATGTCGAAGTCGCGCCTTCCATCGTTTTCGAAGGCCGAAAGCGCCGCATGTTCGCGGAAGACGTCGGCGGCGGATTTGTAATCGAAACCGCTGAAGCCCATCGCCTTGGCGACCTCGCTGAAAATCCGCCAATCGGCGCGCGTTTCTCCGGGCGATGGCAGAAAAGCCCGCTGCCGCGAAATGCGACGTTCGGAATTGGTCACCGTGCCGTTTTTTTCGCCCCAGGCCTGGGCCGGCAGAAGGATATGGGCGCCGCTGTTGATCGTATCGTTGGAAAGGACATTGTCCGACACGACCAGGAGCTCCAGCCCGCCAATCGCCGCGCGGATCCTGTCCGCGTCGGGCATGGACGCGGCCGGATTGGTTCCGACGACCCACAGCGCCTTGATTTTGCCCGCGGCGACGGCACCGAACATATCGACCGCCTTAAGCCCTTCGCGCGGCGCCATGCGCGGAGCGCGCCAGAAACGCCGCAGACGCTCGACATTTTCGAACTCGAATCCCATATGCGCCGCGAGGCTGTTCGCGAGGCCGCCGACTTCGCGTCCGCCCATGGCGTTTGGCTGGCCGGTGAGGGAAAACGGCCCCGCGCCGATTTTTCCAATGCGCCCGGTCGCCAGATGACAATTTATGATGGCGTTGACCTTGTCGGCGCCTTGAGACGATTGATTCACGCCTTGAGAAAACAACGTCACCGTTCGCTCGGTGCGCGCGAACATATCGAAGAAGCGTTGAAGGTCGGTCTCGCCGACGCCGGTCAGAGCGGCTGTCTCCGATATTGTCGGCGCAAGGCGGATTGCGCTGGCGAGCGCGTCGTCGAACCCTTCCGTGCGCTCGCGAATGAAATCGCGGTCGCATATCCCCGCGCGGAAGAGATGAGCGAGCAGGCCGGAAAAGAGCGCCTGATCCGAACCCGGAACGAGTTGCAGGAAGAGATCGGCGCTCTCGGCGGTGGCGGTGCGCCGCGTATCGACGACGACGATGCGCGCGCCGCGCTTTTCCTTATTGCGAACGATGCGATTGAAGAGGATCGGATGGCACCAGGCCGCATTGGATCCGACGAGCACGGCAAGGTCGGTCTCGTCCAGATCTTCATAACAGCCGGGAACCGTATCGGAGCCGAAAGCGCGTTTTTGTCCAGCGACGGTCGAGGCCATGCACAGCCGCGAATTCGTATCGACATTCGCCGAGCCGATAAAGCCCTTCATCAGCTTGTTGCCGACGTAATAATCTTCCGTCAGCAATTGGCCGGAGAGATAAATCGCGACGGCGTCGGGACCATGACGCTCGATGATCTGCGCGAAACCCTTCGCGACGTCGGCGAGCGCGGCGTCCCAAGAGACGCGCGCAAAGCCTTGCGCCGCACGGCGCATCGGATAAAGCAGACGGCCGCGGAGCCCGACCGTCTCGCCCAGCGCGGAGCCCTTGGAGCACAGGCGGCCGAAATTGGAAGGGTGGTCGGGATCGCCCGAAACACGCGCGTCGTCGCCGTCTCGCGCGGCCAATACGCCGCAGCCGACGCCGCAATAGGGACAGGTCGTGCGCGTCGCGACCGGCGCCGAGTCTCGCCTTTCAGGCGCGCCGCAGACCGCCGCGGACGGTCTCGTCTCGGCGTCGAGCATCAATAAACGTCCTGCTGGTAGCGGCCGGATTTCTTAAGCGCCGCGACAAAAGCGATGGCTTCGTCGACGGACCGCGCACCATATTCCGCCACCACGTCGACCAGCGCGCGCTCCACATCCTTGGCCATGCGCTGCGCGTCGCCGCAAACATAGAAATGCGCGCCCTCGGCGAGCCAGGCCCATAATTCCCGACCCGACTGGCGCATGCGGTCCTGCACATAGAACTTCTCCTCGCCGTCGCGCGACCAGGCCAGCGACAGGCGCGTGAGGAGCCCCGTCGTCTTCATCGTCTCGAATTCCTCGGCGTAAAAGAAATCGCAGGCCGCGCGCTGATGGCCGAAGAACAACCAGTTCTTCCCTTTGGCCGCGGTCGCCGCGCGTTCCTGCAGAAAGGCGCGGAAAGGCGCGACGCCCGTGCCGGGACCCACCATGATGATCGGCGTCGATAGATTTTCCGGCAGGCCGAAGCCATGCGCCGGTTGCACATAGCTCGACAATGCGTCGCCCGGCGCGACGCGCTCGGCGAGGAAGGTGGAAGCGACCCCGAGACGCTTGCGCTTGCCGACGACGTAACGCACGGCGTCGACAGTGAGAGAAAGCCGCCCGGACGACGCCTTGGGAGAGGAGGAGATGGAATATAGCCGCGGCTGCAAAGGCTCGAGCGCTTCTACGAAAGCTTCCGGATGCGGGCGCGCATTCGGAAATTTCTGAAGCGCCGCGAGGGCGTCGAGCGTCGCGGCGTCGCCGTCGGGGTCCTGGCCCTGCGCGAGAAGCCGCGCCTTTTCGCGCTGCGCCCCGCCGGTCGTGAAGGAGATGAGTTCGAAAAGCGCGTCGGGCGCCGGCGAGAGCGATACGTCGCATTGCAGAACGTCGCGCAGCGCCTTGCCGCGCACAGGCGTCAGATGCGAAGCGCCGAGCATCGCGATGATCTGGTCGACGAGGCCGAGATCGTTCTTCGCAAAAATCCCGAAACTGTCGCCCGCTTTGTAATCGAGACCGCTCCCGGAAAGATCGAATTCGATATGCCAGGTCTCTTTGGCCGAACCCTCCTTGTTGAGGCGGCGACGCGAGAGAAAAACGACCGGCACCGGATTGTCGCGAGACGGATTCTGAGCGGACTGCGGCCTCGCCGGCGCGCTCGTTTTTGGCGCGTCCGCTGCGGAAGGCGCGTCCAACTCGGCCGCAAGCTGCTTCAGCATGCGGGCCGTCTCCTTGCCGCCGGGCGCGCAAAGATTGAGTCTTGCTTCTTTACCCGCTGCGAGCGCATCGGCGTATTTCTCGCAGTCAAATCCACACTGTCCGCAATCCTGCTGCGCCATGGCCGCCATCATGCGCCGGCGCAGCGGACGTCCTGCTGCGAGCGCCATCCTTTGGTCGAGAGCGATGGTCTGATCATGCCAGGGCGCTTCGCCGTCATCGTCCGCCCCCATAACGGCGGCGTTGGCCTGCGGCGAGAGCGGCGTCACGAGCGCATTGTCGGGCGCGACAAAGGCCGCGAAGAAGCCGTTCAACCATGCCCGCTGCTCCGGGGAGAATGGCGCGCTTTCGGGAATGAGGTTCTCTGGCGGAGCAATGTGATTCATCTGGAAATCTCCGCATCGGAAAGGCGCCGGATCGTCTCGGCGTCGTGCCGTCGCGCGAAGGCGACGAATGGCTCCGCGTCGTCGGATCTTGCGCGGCGATAGGCGCGCAGAATGCTCGCGACGCGTTCCGGCGCGTCCTCGGCTTTCACATTCTGGAAAATCTCGCGCGCAATGGCGGCGTCTTCCCCGAAGCCGCCGCCGGCGAGGATATGATAGCCCGCGACCGTGTCGCCTTCGTCATTGACCGGGACGCGCGCGCCGACCAGGCCGATGTCGCCAATATAATGCTGCGCGCAGGAGTGATGGCATCCCGTAAGATGAATGTTGATCGGCACATCTATCGGCGAAGCCGTCTCGCAGTGATCGGCGATCATCGCCGCGTCGCGCTTCGTATCCGCTGCGGCGAACCGGCAACCAAAGCTTCCCGTGCAGGCGACGAGCCCGGCGCGGATGGGGGACGCTTCGATCGAAAGTCCGAGCGCCGCGATCGCTTCGGCCGCGCGCGCAACGTCATCATCCTCGACGCCGGTGACGAGGATGTTCTGCCAGACGGTGAGACGCAAGCCGCCATCGCCGAGCGAATGCGCGATCTCGGCAAGCCCCCGGGTTTGCGCGGGCGTCAGTCGTCCCAGCGGGAGAGCGACGCCGATCCAGTTGAGCCCGGCCTGCTTTTGCCGATGCGCGCCGATATGCGCCTGCCGATCCTGACGCGGCCGCATCGCAACGGCGCCGTCGGGCGCGCGCAAGAGAGGACGGCCAAGCTTCTCCTCCACAGCCGCCAGAAATTTTTCGAATCCCCAGGCGTCGAGCACATATTTCAGCCGGGCTTTCGCGCGGCTGGTGCGATCCCCGTTCTCGATGAAGACGCGCAGAATCTTATCCGCGACATCGACCGCCTCCTCCGGGCGCACCAAAACGCCCGTGTCGCGCGCAAAGTCCTTGTGCCCGGTAATGCCGCCGAGCGTCAGACGGAAGTAGACGCCGGCCGCGACGCCCCGCCCTTCCTGAGCCTCCACCGCCTGGAAGCCGATATCGTTGGTGTCCTCCAAGGCGCCGATGCGGCCGGCGCCGTCGAAAGCGACGTTGAATTTGCGCGGCAGGCCGTAGAGCGACCGGTCGTTCAAAATATGATGGTGCATCGCGCGCGCATAGGGGCGCGTGTCGATCAATTCCTGAGGGTCGACGCCTGCCGTCGGCGTGCCCGTAATGTTGCGGATATTGTCGGCGCCCGAGCCCTTGCTCCAAAGCCCGAGGTCCTGAACCGCTTCCACAATATTCGCCGCGTTTCCGGGCTCGATTTCGCGAATCTGAATATTGGCCCGTGTCGTCACATGCAGATAGCCGCCGCCCATCCGCTCCGCGAGATCGGCGAGGCCCGCAAACTGCCAGTGAGTCAGAACGCCATTGGGAATGCGCAGGCGCAACATGTAAGCCGATTGCGCGGGAGCGACATAAAAGAGCCCGTAATAGCGCCAGCGAAAATTGTCCGCCGGCTTCGGCGGCGCATTCTCTTTCGCCTGCGCGACGAGACGCGGATAGGCGTCGAACGGATGCTCCTCCTGTTTCCATTTTTCCTGATCGGTCAGCTTGCCCCCGGCTGCGACGACGCGTTTTTGCGCGTCGAAATGCGCCTGGTCCGGCCCCCCGACTGTCTGAACCGGAGCCGTCGCGGCGCCCCGCGCCGAGAGGCCGGCGGCGAAGCCTTCAAGATAGCGCTTCTGGTCGAGCGTGAAATCAGCCGACATGTCAGGCCGCCTCTTTCAATTGCGGAGCCTCGAACATGAGGTCGTCGCGTATCGCGGCGACGCTGTCGCCGGAGCGGATGAGGTCCAGATAGGCGAGCGCGCCGCTGGCGTCGCCGATGAGAATCGCGCCCTTGAGCCGGTCATCCGCTATGACGAGCTTGCGATAAACGCCGAGGCGCGCATCCTTGCATATGATCTCGGAGTCGCCCTCAGCCGCGATGAAGTCGCCCGCGGAGAAAACGCGCACGCCGGAAACCTTGAGATTGGTCGCAACGACGCTTCCGGGATACGCGGCGTCGCGGCCCGCGAGACGAGCGGCCAGAACGCGCGCATGCTCATAGGCGGGCTCGACAAGTCCATAACATTGGCCCCGATGCTCCGCGCATTCGCCGATCGCGAAAATATCCGCGTGGCTGGCGGCGAGGCCGTCATCCACGCGGACGCCTCTATTGACGGAGAGGCCCGTCGCTCTGGCGAGTTCGACATTGGGCCGCACCCCGACCGCGAAGACGACGGCGTCCACGGCGATTGAGCGGCCATCCTCGAATTCCACCCGCTCGACGGCGTTTTCGCCGCAAATACGCGAAGCATTTGCGCGAAGCATCGCCTCAACGCCTTTTTCCTCGATCATACGCTGAAGGAGCGCGGCGCCGGCATGATCGAGCTGGCGCTCCATCAGTCGATCCATCACATGGGCGAGCGTTACACGCGCGCCGCGCTTGACGAGGCCATAGGCCGCCTCGAGACCGAGCAATCCGCCGCCGATCACGAGCACGCGGGCGCCGCCGGACCCAAGACGAGAGAGCGCCTCGACATCGCTCATGTCGCGAAACGTATGGACGCCGGGAAGATCGGAGCCCGGAATCGGCAGACGCATGGCGTAAGATCCCGTCGCCAGCACGAGTTTCGAATAAGACGCCTGCGCGCCATCGTCGAGGAAGACGCGGCGCGAGTCCGTGTCGATACGGGCGACGCGTTTTCCCGTGATCGTCTCCACGCCATTCGCCCGCCACCATTCGCGCGGCTTGAGGGCGATGTCGTCAAGCGCGACCTCGCCGGTCAGCGCCGAGGAAAGCAGCACGCGATTATAAGGGAAACGCGGTTCTTCGCCGATGAGCTGGATCGCGTAACGGTCCGGCGCGGTCGCGACAAGCTCTTCGACGAGGCGCGTCGCCGCCATGCCGGCGCCGACGATAAGGAGTTTTTCTTTCTCCATCGACCGCCCTCACGCTGCTTCGACGTAACGATGGCGCTCATAAAGGAATTGCAGCACGCGCTGACGGCATTCCAGATATATGGGGTCCGCCGCGAGCGCGATGCGATCGCGCGGACGGCGCAGCGGCACGTCGAGCACCTCGCCGATCGTCGCTTTCGGGCCGTTCGTCATCATCACGATCCGATCGGAGAGCAGCACGGCCTCATCGACGTCATGCGTGATCATCATGACCGTGTTGCCGAGCCGCTCCTGGAGCTTCATGACCTGATCCTGAAGATGCGCGCGCGTGAGGGCGTCGAGCGCGCCGAAGGGCTCGTCGAGGAGGAGAAGCTTGGGCTGCATGGCCAGCGCCCGCGCGATGCCGATGCGCTGTTTCATGCCGCCGGAGATTTCACCGGGCCTTTTGTCTTTCGCATGCGTCATCTGGACGAGGTCCAGATTGTGCATCGTCCACTCATGGCGTTTGGCGCGCGTCGTCGTCTTGCCGAAGACCTTGTCGACGGCGAGACGAACATTGTCATAGGCGGAGAGCCAGGGCAGCAGGGAGTGGTTCTGGAAGACGACCGCGCGGTCCGGGCCGGGCGCGTTCACTTCCCTGTCCTCGAGCAAAACGCCGCCGCTCGTTGCATTGGTAAGGCCGGCGACGATGTTGAGGAGCGTGGACTTGCCACAACCGGAATGGCCGATGATCGAGACGAACTGCCCCTTCTCGACCTTGAGACAGACATTGTCGAGCACTTTGGTCGCGATGGCGCCGCGGCTGAAGACCTTGTCGACGTTTTCGATGCTGAGATAGCTGCTCATTCGTCTTCTCCTCAATTCGCCTGCGCGCCGCGCGTCGCGAGATTCCCGATGAATGCGACGAAGCGGTCGAGAATGAAGCCGGTAAGGCCGATATAGATCAGCGCGACGAAGATGTCGGGCAGACGCGACGAGTTCCAGGCGTCCCAGATGAAGAAGCCGACGCCGACGCCGCCGGTGAGCATCTCCGCCGCGACGATCGCAAGCCAGGAGAGGCCGACGCCGATGCGCAGGCCGGTGAAGATGTACGGCGCGGCGGAGGGGATCATGATCTTCCAGAAGAACTCGATCGGGTTCAACTGAAGCACCGCGGCGACGTTTCGGTAGTCCTGCGGGATGTTGCGAATGCCGACGGCCGTGTTGATGATGATCGGCCAGATCGAGGTGATGAAGATCACGAAGATCGCGGAGGGCTGGCTGTCGCGGAAAGCGGCGAGCGAGATCGGAAGCCAGGCGAGCGGCGGCACGGTGCGCAACACCTGGAAAATCGGATCGAGTCCGCGCGTCGCCCATTTCGACTGGCCGATAAAGGCGCCGAGCAGAATGCCGGCGACGCTCGCAAGGCCGAAGCCGACCCCGACGCGCTTCAGCGAGGTGAGCACGCGCCAGCCAAGGCCCATATCCTGCGATCCCGCTTCGTAGAAGGGATGCATGATCAGCTCATTCGCCTCGCTCCAGATTCGCATCGGCGAAGGGAGCGCCGATGTCGGGCTGGCGCAGAGCAACTGCCACGCGAACAGCATGAGAGCGAGCGTGACGAGCGGCGGAATCGCGCCCGCGAAAAAGGCCTGGATATTCGCTTTGTATTTGATCAGCAGAGGCGTGCGCCGGCGGCGATAGGCCTCTTCGATTTCCTCGTCGTAAAAGGCGACCGAAGGATCATTGTTGGCGAGCGGCATGGTCATCTTCTCTCGTCCTCTCAGACTTCGGCGCGCTTGATGGATTGGCTTTTGAGATAATCGAGCGGCTTCTCCGGATCGAAAATCTTGCCGTCGAAGAAGGTCTCCTTGCCGCGCGACGTCGAGCCGGGAATCTCCTTGGCCGAAACGCCCGCGACTTTCGCCGCATCGCGCCAAATGTCTTCGCGATTGACCTTGTCGACGAGCATCCTGATGTCCGTCTTCGCATCAAGCTTGTTCCAGCGCATATCCTCCGTGACGAACCAGGCGTCGTGGCTCTTGAACGGATAGGAGGCGTTGTCGCGCCAGAATTTCATCCCGAACTTCGTCCCCTTGGCGGCGCGGCCGTTGCCGTAGTTGATGTCGCCCTTCAGTCGGCCGACAATGTCGGTCACCGGCACGTTGAACCATTGGCGGCGCCCGACGATCTCGGCGAGCTCCATCTTGTTTTCCGGCTTGTCGCACCATTGCTGCGCTTCGATCACCGCGGCGACGATGGCCTTCGCCGCCCTGGGATTTTTGTCGACCCACTCGGCGCGCATGCCCAGGGATTTCTCAGGATGCCTGAACCAGACTTCCCCCGTCGTGCAGGCGGTGTAGCCAATGCCCTGATTGACGAGCTGTTCATTCCATGGCTCGCCGACGCAGAAGGCGTCCATGTTTCCGACCTTCATATTCGCGACCATTTGCGGCGGCGGAACTACGATGGTCGAAACATCCTTGTCGGGATCAATGCCGGCGGCGGCCAGCCAATAACGCATCCAAAGATCATGCGTGCCGCCGGGAAAGGTGACGGCGACCTTGACGTCCTTGCCCTCCGCCTTCTTCTTCGCGAAAGCGGCCTTGAGGGCGTCGGCCTTCACGCCGGCCTTGAGATCTTTGTATTCGTTGGAAACCGAGATGCCCTGGCAATCGAGATTGAGGCGGGCCAGGACATACATGGGAGTCGGCGCATTGTTTTGCGTCACCTTGCCCGTTGAAATGAGATAAGGCATCGGCGTCAGTATGTGCGCGCCGTCAATGCCGTTATTGGCGCCGCCGAGCACCGTATTGTCGCGCAAGGCGCCCCAGGAGGCCTGTTTGACGACCTCGACGTCGGGTACGCCGTATTTCGCGAAGAGACCCTTTTCCTTTGCAATGATGAGCGGCGCGGCATCGGTAAGCGCGATATAGCCGAGGACCGCCTTGGCGGTTTCCGGTCCCGCGCCTTCGGCGAAGACGCCTCGAGGCATTCCCAAAGCGAATGCAGCCGCAGCGCCCTTCAGCAGGCTCCGGCGATCTGGACGCATCGCTTCGGGATTGAATTTGCCGGACGTGTTCGACATCGCGTTCCTCTTTCATCGGCCTCGCGGCCAGAGCCGGAGACAAAAAAAGCCGCTGCCCGAAATCGTCCGTGGCGGACGGTTCGGAACAGCGGCGTTGCTGCATGGGTCCTGCGCTGGACCCCGCGCCGGGAGAAGGCGCTTTCGATTTCAACGGAGCAAGCGGGGCGCCAGAGCCTCGCCACGGGATCAAAGCCTCGGAAAATCAGCGCTTGAAGCGGCTCTCCGGCGTTTCGGGTTCTTGGCGTGGCGCCGCGCTCTTAGGCGTCGGGCGCCGCGTCTTTAAGCCGGGCGCGCGAAAAATGGCGTCACGGCAGCGCGCAAATCGAGAAGCTGTCGAGATAAGCGTCCATATCCCGCGCGTCGAACGTCGCGCCTGAAAAAGCGGCGACGGGAGCCGCCTTGCCGGCGGAGGAGCCGGTTGCGGCGTCGAAAAAGGCGGGGTCGAATACCTCCCGCCCAACGCGCAGCGCTTCCGCCGAACGGTCCGCCTGTCCCCATCGGAGCATTTGCGCATAGAGCCATGCCGCCTGATCGCCGTCGGGCCTTCCGGACATGCGGTCGCCAAAGATCAGATAGTTGGCGTTATCTTCCGCGCTGCCGGCGAGACGCCCGGCCAGAGTGCGGCGGAGCGACTCGATATCGGCGCCGACCCGGTCGGGCCGGGCGAGAAGCGCCGCGACTTCCTCACGGTTTTCATGCGCGCGGATATAGTCGCTCGCTTTGAGGCAGGCGCGGATCAACGAAACGACGAGCGCGGGCTCGCCATCCGCGAACTGCTTCCGGATCGCCAATGTTTTTTCGGGCGCGGGATGAAAAATCGCGGCGCCGGGATGCAGGATCACGCCAACGCCCATTGCCTGTGCGACGGCGTTCCACGGCGCGCCGACGCAAAATCCGTCGACATGTCCTTTCGCGAGATTATCGACCATATAAGGCGGCGGCAGAACGACGAGGCGGAGGTCTCTGTCGGGATCGACGCCGCCTTCGGCCATCCAGTAACGAAGCTGATAATTATGCGTCGAAAAGGGAAAGGTCATGCCGAAAGTGAGCGGTTCCGCATTGCGCTTTTCCCGAGCGGCGACCACCGCCTTCAACGCGCACGCGCTGACCAACGGATCGCTCAGATCGCCCTCGGCCGCTGCGGCAAGACCGGCGTAAAGATCCGGCGACAGGGTGATGGCGTTGCCGTTCATCGCCAAATTCATCGCGGCGACTACCGGCGCGCGCACATGATTCAAGCCCAAGGTCGAGGCGACGGCCATGGGCGCCAGAAGATGCGCCGCGTCGTAATGCCCGATGGCGAGCCGGTCGCGTATGTTCGACCACGAGACCTCGCGCACGAGCTCGATTTCAAGGCCCTCCTGCGCCGCGAAGCCCTTGTCGACGGCGACGAAAAGGCTGGCCGCGTCGGCGAGCGGAATGAAGCCGATCTTGATCCTTCGCGCCGCGTTCATTTCAAAAGCTCCGACGCCGTAATGATGGACTGCGCAATTTCCACAATCTTCTTGCTCTCGCGCATGGCCACGCCCCGCATCAATTTATAGGCCTCCTCTTCAGAAAGTTTCTTGGCCTTCATCAATATGCCTTTCGCGCGATCGATCGTCTTGCGCTCCTCGAGGTCCGAACGCGCGCGCTCCAGTTCGCTTTGCAGCTTGGCGAAGGCGTTGAAGCGCGACACGCAAAGATCGAGGATCGATTTGATCCGCTCCTTCTTCAATCCGTCCACGATGTAAGCTGAAACGCCGGCGTCGACCGAGGCCTGTATGGAGGCCGCGTCGGATTGATCGACGAACATGGCGACCGGCCGGCGGACGGCGCGACTCACCTGAAACATCTGTTCGAGTTCGTCGCGCGAAGGGTTTTCGAGGTCGATGAGAATGACGTCCGGATCGATCGCATAGACGCGCTTCAGCAAATTGTGCCGCGCGGCGATGCGTTCGACGTCGGTGAAGCCAGATTCGCGCAATCCTTCTTCAAGGATTGCGGCGCGGATCGGACTTTCGTCGACGATGACAATTTTCACGGGCGGAGCGCGGCGTAGAGGTGGGAGCTTCGAGCTTTGATTTTTCTGGCGGAAAGCGATTCCCGGCGTCTTCTCAATTGTGCAGCGCGTCCAACAGCGCGTCAACGATTTTGACGATCGCCAAATTGGCCAGAGTGACCGCAAGAAGAATGCAGGGCGTCTCGACGCATGCCCAGAACCGGGCGAAGCTCGCCAAAATCCAGGGATGCGGACGACAGGTCGATCGACCGCGATATGGCGTTGCGCCAAAGCGGCGCCGTGCGCTGTCGATCGACATTGCGAACGTCCCTGGTTTGTCGACGAGGAGTTGCGGCGCGCCGAATGGCTCAGGCGCTAGATTTTCACTTTGATCTGCATGTTCGCCTGCCAGTTTTTCATGATTTGCGGTCCGTTGAGGTTCTGGTAAATGGGCAAGCCCGCTTCGACGCCGAACGACCAATTGTCGTAGCCGACGAATTTGCCGCTGACCGTTCCGCCGCCGAAAAGCTCGATGCGCTGACCGCCGTAAAAGAGCGGATTCGTAGGCACGGCCGCACCGCGGATCTCCGGGTCCCAGCCGCGGATCTGTCCTTGCAGCGACGCGCTCGCGCGCAAAGTCGTCGTGAATCCCGGCGTCCAGCTATAACCGCCCCAGCCGTTCAATTCATGCAGATCGCCCCAGAGATAGCCCTGAGGGTTCGGCCCGAGGGGAAAGCGCCCGCGATAGGACGCGCCCCAGGACCATGGGCCGAGATAGCCCGCATAGACGACGCCCGGCATGATGTCGAACGTGCCCGTCCCAATCTGCATGCCGTAGAAGCCGCGAACGTTCTGCACCGTACCGTTCGGCAGAATGAAGTTGTTGAAGGTGGCCGTGTTCGTTCCTGTCGGGAAGGAGAAGCCGAGAGAGACTTGAACGCGGTTAACGTCGTCCTGATAGACGCGATAGACGCCGGACAGGGCGAAATCGGAGATGCTCGCGGTCGTCGGGTAGTTTCGCGCCAGCGGCATGACGCCTCTCGCGCCGGCGAATACGAGAGTGTCGAGGCTTTTCTCGACCATCCCGGCGTTGAGAACGACGTTGAAATCCTTTGTCACGCCGTAGCTGAGACCGAGAATCTGCGTTCGGAAGGCGATGTTCTGAGGAACGATGCGAACGGGCTGCGTCGGATTGAGGAAAAAGGGGACGGTCGAGACGATATATTCGTTCGACACGTTCCGCGTTCCCATCTTAATCCCGGAGAGATTGCCGATGCTGGGCGTGAGGGAGACGACCAGCTTGCCGGCCGCCGGCATGTCGACTCCGAAGAGGCCGATCGGACCCGGAGGCGGAGCCGGCGGCGCGGCTGGCGCGGGAACCGGAGCCGCGGGTTTTTTCAATTCAGCGGCGTGCGCGCCGAGAGCGAAAAGAGTAAGCGCTGCGCCTGCAATGGGGCGTCGCGCAAAAATTCGCGCATGCAAGAAATGGCGTCCCTTTTTCATCGTCAGCCTGCCGGTTCGTCGAACGCCTCCGTTTGGGCGAAGGCGTCGAGCACAAAAAAAAGCCGCTGTCCGAAAAGCTGTCGCCTATTGGCGACCATGCTTTCGGAACAGCGGCGTTGCTGATTGTGACCCGCCTTTGGGTCTTTCCACATTGTGGAGATGCGACGAAAGCAGCAAATCTTGAGCCAAGAACGAGCTTGCGTCGTTTTTCCTTAGATATTCAGGCGTCCCGCAACCAAACCGGCAGGCGCGCCCGCGCGAAAGGCGCCTAACTCTTGGCGGCGACCAGACGAAAAATCAGGCAAGTTGGCGCTGCTTTGTTACCTGCACAGCTTTGATGCAGACGGCTGGGCTGGCAGGAGCGACGCTCTCTCATGGAGGGGCTGAACCCCGATGCGAGCTTTATGCGCGACGAAAGCCGACACGCGATATGCGACTTTATAATGGTCTCGTCGGCGGCGATTCGCCGAGCGGCGGAAGGTCGCGAGCATGAGGAGGCGCCTGCCGCGGCCGCTCGCGATCGTCACGTTCCTTCTCGAGATCCGTCGGCGCGGCCTTCTCGTTTGACGGGCTGATCGTGCGAGCGTCTTGCGCCGCCGTCGCCCAGCTCCTGAGCCTCTCCATGTAAAGATATGTAACGGGCGTCGTGAAAAGCGTCAGAACCTGGGAAACGAGCAGGCCTCCCACGACGGCGACGCCCAAAGGCTGGCGCAAATCCGCGCCGGCGCCGACTCCGATAGCGATCGGCAGCGTGACGAACACGGCCGCCATCGTCGTCATCAAGATCGGCCGGAATCTCAAAACCGCCGCTTCCTCGATCGCATCTTGAGGCGACATCCCTGCGCGCACGCGCTCCACCGCAAAATCGACGAGCATGATGCCGTTCTTCTTGACGATGCCGATCAGCATCAGCAAGCCGATGATCGCAATCATCGTGAGGTCGAAACCAAATCCCCAGAGGAAAGCCAGAGCGCCGACGCTCGCGGACGGCAACGTCAGCAAAATCGTTATCGGGTGAATGAAACTTTCATACAACATGCCGAGGACGATGTAGACGGCGAAGAGCGCCGCCGCGATGAGCATGGGCTGAGTGGAGAGGGAAACCTGGAACTCATGCGCGGCCCCCTGGAATGAACCCCGCAACGATTCCGGCTTGCCCAGTGCGGCGACAGCGGCGTCCACAGAGCGAACCGCCTCACCAAGCGAAACGTCCGGCGCCAGATTGAAGGACATGGTGACGGCGGGAAGCTGGCCCTGGTGATTGACGGTGATCGGCGCCTGCCTGCGTTCGAGCGTCGCGAATTGGCTGACGGGCACGAGCTTGCCGCCGGCGGCCCGGACATAGATGCGCGACAAGGCGCCGACATCGGTCTGATATTGGGACGCGACTTCCAGCACCACATGAAATGTGTCCGTCGCGCCGTAGAGCTGCGTCACATAGGGCTGCCCGAAAGCATTGTAGAGGGTCTGCTGGATTCCGGTCACATTGACGCCGAGCCGAGCCGCCGCGTCTCTGTCGATATTGATCATGAGCTGCTGGCCGCCGGTCTGTTGATCGCTCGTGAGATCGCGCAGCATGGGGAGCGAATTCAGCGCGCTCAGGATCTTCGGAGCCCAGGCGTTCAATTCGGCGAGGTCCGCATCCTGCAACGTGAACTGATATTGGGTGGCCTCCAGACGCGCGCCGATCTGGATGTTCTGAATGGATTGAAGAAAGGTCGAGATTCCCGGGATCGCGTTCACTCTCGGACGAAGCCGGCGGATGATCTCGTCCGCTTTCGCGCTGCGATCCGAAAGCGGCTTCAATTGGATGAAGAAGCGTCCCGTATTGAATCCGGCGCCGCCGGCGCCGCCGACGAAGGAGCCGAAGGCGTCCACGTCGGGATCCTGTGCGATCACCTCTCCCACGGCGCCTTGGCGTTCGGTCATGGCTTCGAAGGAGACGTCCTGATCCGCCTTCGTAAATCCGAACAGCAGGCCAGTGTCCTCCTGCGGGAAAAAGCCCTTGGGCATGGCGTAGAACATCCACCCGGACAGCGCGACAAGAGAGAGATTGAGCGCAAAGACAGGGCGCTGGTGACGCAGCGAGAATTCGAGGCCCCGGCGATAGGCCGACACAAGGCCTTCGAATGCGCGTTCGCTGAGCGCATATAAACGTCCGTGATGCGCCGTCTTCGGATCGCTCAATATGAGGGACGACATCATGGGGGAAAGCGTAAGCGCGATAAAGGCTGAAATGCCGACGGCGACGCTGACGACGACTCCGAATTCGCGGAACAGTCTGCCCACGATTCCGCTCATGAACAGGATGGGGATGAAGACGGCGATCAGCGAGATGGTGATCGAGACGATCGTGAAGCCCATTTCCTGCGCGCCCTTGAGCGCGGCGTCGAGACGCGTCTCTCCCTGTTCCAGATAGCGATAGACGTTTTCGACCATGACGATCGCGTCGTCGACGACAAGACCCACGGCCAGGGTGAGACCCATGAGGGAAAGATTGTCCAGCGTGTAGCCCAGCATATACATGACGCCGAAGGCGCCGACGAGAGAGAGCGGCACGGTGACGCTCGGGATGGAGGTCGCGGCGGCGTTTCGAAGAAATACGAAGATGACGGCGATGACGAGTCCGATCGCCGCGACGAGCGTGTATTCGACGTCGCGGAAGCTCTCGCGGATCGACAGCGTACGATCGCTGATGACGGAGAGATTCACGGATCTGGGAATGCCTGCCTGCAATTCGGGCAGCGACGCCTTTATGCGGTCGACGAGATCGATCGTATTCGCGCCCGGCTCGCGCCAGATGCCGACCATTTCTCCTCTCCGGGTTCCCACCCAACTCGCCTGGAGCGCGCTTTCGGGACCGATCACGATGGTTGCGACGTCGCTCAACCGCACCGGCGCGCCGTTGCGATAAGCGACCACGACTTTTCCAAGATCCGCCGGCGAAAAGAGCTGTCCATTGGTGCCGATGGCGAAGGATTGCTGCGGCCCCTGCAGCGTCCCGACCGGCAACTGGGCGGAGCTGCCCGAAATAGCGCTTGCGATCTCGTCGAGTCCGATGCCGCGCGCCGCCAGAGCGGCGGGGTTCACCCTGATGGTGGGCGCGAATTTCTGCTGCCCGAAAATCAACGCCTGCCCGACGCCGGACATTGTAGAGACGCGCCTGACGACGCCGAGATCGGCATATTGGTCGACCTGGGTGAGCGGCTCCACCTCGGAAGTGAGCCCGAAAATGATCACCGGCCGATCGGCCGGATTGACTTTGCGGTAAGTCGGCGGCGTCGGAAGGTTGCGCGGAAGATAGCCTTGCGCGGCGTTGATCGCCGCCTGAACGTCGCTCGCAGCGCCGTCAATGTTCCTCGAAAGATCGAATTGCAGCGTGATCTGAGTGAAGCCGAGCGAGCTTGTCGACGTCAGTTCATTGACGCCCGGAACGGACGCGAACTGGCGTTCGAGCGGTTGCGCGACGGAGGAGGCCATGGTTTCAGGATCCGCGCCGGGCAGGTTCGCCGTAACGGAAAGCGTCGGGAACTCGACCTCCGGCATGGCGGCGACCGGCAGCAGAAAATATCCGACCGCGCCGGCCGCGAGCAGGGCCAGCATCAAAAGGAAGGTGGCGACCGGCCGGTGAATGAAAGGCGCGGAGAGATTCATCGCCGACTCTTGTCGGAGAGCTGCGGCGGATTTTGCGCCACCGCTTCGCCGGAAATCTGCGTCACCGTGACTTTCGCGTCGGGCGCGAGGTTGAGCTGGCCCGCGACGACGACGCGCTCCCCAGCTTGCACGCCGGACCGCAGGGCGGACTGGTTATGCTCGGTCTGGGCCACGACGACCCGCCGAACCTCCACCGTGTCGTTGAAGCGAACGACATAGACGAAAGGGCCTTGCGGACCCGTCTGCACGGCGACGCTGGGAACGACCACGGCGTTCGGCTCCGTCTCGACGACGAGATGCGCATTCACGAACTGCCCCGGCCACAATGACAGGTTCGAATTCGAAAACGTCGCTTTAAGCTTCACTGTTCCTGTCGACTGATCGACCTGATTGTCGATCAGCTCGAGAACGCCTGTGGAGATTTGCCTTTCGTCCGTCGAATTGAAAGCGATGACCGGGAGTTTACGCAGCTGCATCGCTTCTCTGATCCGGTGGATATCCGCTTCCGGCAAAGTGAAGACGACATAGATCGGTTGAAGCTGCGTCACGACGACGAGCGTCTGAGCGTTCGGCTGAATCAGATTGCCGATATCCACCTGACGTATGCCGACAACGCCGTCGATCGGCGATGCGATCGAGCAATATTCGACATTCAGCCGCGCCGCGTCCACGGCGGCCTTGTCGACATCGACGGTCGCCTGGCCGGCGCTGACCGTCGCCTGCTGATTGGCGAATTGCTGCTTCGAAATGAAAGCGCCGCGGACAAGCTTCGCGTAGCGATCGAGATCGGCGCGGGCGTTCGCCAGATTGGCTTCGTCTCGCGCGAGCGTCGCATTGGCCTGAGCGAGCGCGGCCTGATACGGCCGAGGGTCCAATTGCACCAGGAGATCCCCGGCGCGAACGGATTGGCCCTCGCGGAAATTGACCTTGACGATATTCCCCACGACTCGGCTCTTGACGTCGACAGTGGCGTAAGCCGTCACGGAGCCAAGGCCGCGCAAGATGATCGGCACCTCCCGCGTCTGCGCGATCGCGACCGCGACCGGAACGGCGGGCGGAACCGCGGGAGCCGTCGTCGCCGGGCGCTGACGGATCGACCAGGCGTAGACGCCCGCGCACGCCATCGCCAGCAGGACGCCCCAAAACGCGAATCTTCGGCCGATCGCCATGATTTTTGTTCGTCCAAAAGAGGCTATCTATCTGGGGCGCCGCGGCATGAACTGAAGGGCGCGCGGCGGAACAATCGGCGGGCATTCCGTTTCATTGAATTGCGGCAAGGTGGAACGAGCGGTCGGAGCCCCGGTTATGCGATGAAGCGGCGCGCATTGGCGCGCCCATCGCCTATGAAAGCGCGGCCGTCATGAGCGACACAGTCGGCGACTTCTTCGTCCACCGTCTCTACGAGTGGGGCGTGCGGCGGATATTCGGTTACCCGGGCGACGGCATTAACGGCGTGCTCGGTTCCTTGCAGCGCGCCAAGGAAAAGATCGAGTTCGTTCAGGTCCGGCACGAAGAGATGGCGGCTTTCATGGCCGCCGCCCATGCGAAATTCACGGGCGAGCTGGGGGTCTGCCTGTCGACCGGCGGCCCGGGCGCGGCGCATCTCATCACCGGCCTCTATGACGCGAAATGCGACCACATGCCGGTCCTTGCGATCGCCGGCCAGGCGCCGCGGACCGCGCGCGGCGCGCATTATCAGCAGGAACTCAATCTCGATCGCATGTTCTCGGACGTCGCGGCCTTCGTGCAGGAGGCGGAGACGCCGTCGCAAGTCAGGATGCTGACAGATCGCGCCATTCGCATCGCCAAATCGCAAAATGCGGTCTCGGTGATCGTTTTGCCTGGAGATTTGCAAGAGCTGGACTACGAAGAGCCGCCGCGCAGGCACGGCGCGGTGCGGACGGGCGTCGGCTATTCACGTCCGCTGGTCATTCCCTGTTACGAGGACATCCGCCGCGCCGCCGACGTGCTGAACGCGGGCGAGAAAGTCGCGATGCTGATCGGCGCCGGAGCGCTGGGAGCTCGAGACGAAGCGCTCGCCGTCGCGGAGAGATTGAAAGCCGGCGTCGCGAAAGCGCTTCTGGGAAAGGCGGCCGCGCCCGACACATTGCCATGGGTGACCGGCTCGATCGGACTGCTCGGAACCAAGCCGAGCTATGACATGATGCTCGAATGCGACACGCTGCTGATGGTCGGCTCGGGCTTTCCCTATTCGGAATTTCTCCCCAGAGAGGGGCAGGCGCGCGGCGTTCAGATCGACGTGGACGCGTCCATGCTCAGCATACGCTACCCGATGGAGGTCAATCTGCACGGGGACGCGGCGGCGACGCTGCGCGAACTGCTGCGCTTTCTCGACGAGAAAGCCGACACGCGGTGGCGTGACCGCATCGGCAAGGGCGTCTCCGACTGGTGGGAGTTATTGGAGCAACGCGCGCTGGCTCCCGCCAATCCGATCAATCCGCAAAAGGTCGCGTGGGAGCTGTCGCCTCGTCTTCCGGAAGACGCCATCATCACCTGCGACTCCGGCTCCTGCGCCAATTGGTATGCGCGCGACATCAGGATCCGCGGCGACATGATGTGTTCGCTCTCCGGCGGACTTGCCTCCATGGGCGCAGCGGTCCCCTATGCGATCGCGGCGAAATTCGCGCATCCCTCCCGGCCGATCATCGCATTGGTGGGCGACGGCGCCATGCAGATGAACAATATGGCCGAGCTGATTACGGTCGCCAAATATTGGCGCGACTGGGAGAGCCCCAAATGGATCTGCTGCGTCTTCAACAATGAGGATCTCAATCAGGTCACCTGGGAACAGCGGGTGATGCAGGGCAATCCGAAATTCGAGGCGACCCAGAATATTCCGGACGTGCCGTATCACCGCTTTGCTGAATCGATCGGGCTGAAGGGAATTTTCGTCGACCGGCCGTCCGACGTCGCGAGCGCATGGGAAGAGGCGCTCGACTCCAACAGGCCCGTTCTGCTCGAAATGAAAACAGATCCCGAAGTGCCGCCCTTGCCCGCGCACATTTCTTTCGAACAGGCGCGCAACTTCGCTGCGACGCTTTTCAAGGGCGACCCGAAGGAAGGCGCGCTGATCGCCGGCGCGGCGCGTCAGGTCTTTGCGCCGATCCTGCCCGGCGAGAAAGAATGAAGACGAAGCCGGTTCCAGCGTTTCTCGGCGCCTTCGCGCTGGGCCTTGCGGGCGGCGTCGCGCTCCTTGCGATGGGCGGAAGCGTTGAAGAGACGAAAAAGCCGACGCGGCCAGAAGAGTTGCGCCGGGAATCCCGCATGCTGCATGGCTCCGCCGCCATGCTTGCGGCTTCCGTGCTGGCCGACAGCGCCATGGAGCACTATCGCGGCTCCTTCGAAAATCCGGGAATGTTCGCGCCGCTGATCAGTTCGGCGCTCGCGCTGTTTTCGGGAACCGAGGGCGCAGCGGCCTCCCACCCTGAGAAACGCGCTTTCCGAAGGGTTTCTTATAAATTTTCCATAGCCGTCGGCGCAGCGGGGTTCGCCTTTCATCTCTACAATATTTTCAAAAGGCCCGGCGGACTGAGTTGGCTGAACCTGTTTTACGGCGCGCCCGTCGGCGCCCCCGCCGCGCTTTCGCTCTGCGGCGTTGTGGGACTCGCGGCTGAAGATCTCTCCGAGCAGGGCTCAGACGCGCCGCGGCTTCTCGGCTTTCCAGCCGGACGGGCGCTCGCGGCGTTGAGCGGCGTCGCGCTTGCGGGCGCCGCATTGGAGGCGGCGCTGTTCCATTTCCGGGGCGCCTACCAGAATCCCTTCATGTGGGCGCCGGTCGCCCTTCCTCCCGTCGCCGCCGGCCTCATGGCGAAAGCCAGCCTGGAGCGACCGAAGGAAACGCATCCGCTGACCCGGCTCTGGCTTTGGGTCACATTTCTCACAGGCTTCATCGGAATGGGATTCCACGCCTATGGCGTGTCGCGCGCGATGGGCGGCTGGCGCAATTGGACGCAGAACCTCTTCGATGGTCCGCCCCTGCCCGCACCGCCGAGCTTTTCCGCTGCTGCGATGACCGCCCTGCCCGCGCTGACCCTGATCGAGGCTGACGCCAATGCGAAAGATCGGCAATCCGCCTGAGATCGCGACGCCCTATGAAGGCTATGACGTTCTCGAAAAATGGAGCTCGCCTTCCTTCGACGATCAAACCCGCGACGCGCTCGCGCAGCGCCTTGGCGAAATCCCGCCGCGACGTTTTTTTTCACGTGAAGAACTGTCGACGCTCGAGGCGATTGTCGAACGGCTTGCGCCGCCCTTACCGGGCCTGGAGGCTTCCCTCCTCTCGCTGTGGATCGACGATCGTCTTCATCGAGGCTCTGACGAAGGCTTTCGAAGCGAAGGCGCGCCGCCCGCGCATGAGGCCTGGCAGCGCGGACTCGCCGCTATCGAGGGAGAGGCCCGCAGATTATTTGGCGCATCCTTCGCCACCCTGGACGCTCCATCCAAAGAGGCTGCGCTTCACGCCGTTCAGGCCGGCGAGACAGATGAAGGGCTTTGGGATGGCCTCGGCGCCGCCTCTTTCTTTTCCGACACATTGCTCAAAACGATTGCAGGCCTCGCTTACGCTCATCCTCTCGCATGGAACGACATCGGCTTTGGCGGTCCCGCCAGTCCGCGCGGCTATGTGCGTTTAGGCTTTGACGCGCGCGACCCCTGGGAAGCGAAGAAGCGGCGATGATCGACGACGCGCCCCGCGCGACGAATGGGCGCGCCCCGGATGTTTTCACGCCGGGCGGCTGGTCTCCGATGCGCCAATATGCCGAACGCGATCTCGTCGATTTCGTCATTATCGGCGCGGGCGCGGGCGGCGCCGCGCTGGGCTGCCGTCTTGCCGAGAACGGCTTCTCGGTCGTCATCCTGGAAGCCGGTCCATTCTGGCGTCCGCTCGACGATTTTGTCTCCGATGAACTTGCGCAACAAAATCTTTACTGGACGGACGCTCGCATCATCGCCGGCGCCGATCCGATCGCGCTTGGCGGCAATAATTCAGGCCGCGGCGTCGGCGGCTCAACCGTTCATTACAGCATGATCGCCCTGCGCTTCCGGCCCCAATGGTTCAAGTCGCGGAGCCTGTTGGGCTATGGCTTTGACTGGCCCATCTCCTACGAAGAGCTCGCGCCCTATTACGAAGAAGCCGAGGAGGCGCTGAAAGTCGCCGGACCCGTGAACTATCCATGGGGGCCGCCGCGGCGCCGCTATCCCTATCGACCGCATGAAGTGAACGCCGCCGGCCTCGTGCTCGCGCGCGGCGCTGAAAAGCTCGGAATAAAATGGGCGGCGACGCCGCTGACGACCGTCTCCGCCCCACGCGGCAGATCCCCGCCCTGCGTCTATCGCGGCTTTTGCAATTACGGCTGCTCGACAAACGCCAAGCAAAGCGCCTTGACGGTATGGATTCCCCGCGCCCTGAGAGCCGGCGCCGAAGTCCGCGATCTCGCAATGGCGGGGCGCATAGAGATCGACGCCAAAGGCCTCGCTGCGGGGGTCAATTACCGCCGCGAGGCCGCCTGGCGCTTTCAGCGCGCGCGCGATGTCGTCGTCGCCGGCTATGCGATCGAAACGCCGCGCCTTCTGCTGAATTCCGCATGCCCGCTTTTTCCGGACGGCCTCGCCAATCGCTCCGGGCTGGTGGGAACGCATTTGACGACCCATGCGGGCCCGGGAGCCTGGGCCACCTTCGACGAAGAAATCCGCTGGTACAAGGGGCCGCCCAACATGGCGGTGACGGAGCACTGGAACTATGCGGATGAAGGAAAGGATTTTGTCGGCGCCTACGCCTTCATGAGCCAGGGGCCGCTTCCCATGGCCTGGGCGCAGACCGTTGCGACATCTCGCGGATTGTGGGGCCGCTCTCTTCGCGACGAGATGCGCAAGTATAACCATATGGCCGGCTTCGTGCCCGTGGGCGAGACGGAGCCGCGCCCGGAAAATCGCGTCTCGCTCGCCGATGAAACGGATCGGTTCGGCCTCAGAATTCCCAAAGTGAGCTTTTCCTATTCTGAAAACGACAAACGGCTGCAGCGCCACGCCGTCCGCTTCATGAGCGACATGCTCGCCGCCGCGGGCGGCTATGACATCTGGACGAATTACAAGGATACGAGCCATCTGCTCGGCACATGCCGAATGGGCGGCGACCCAGAAACGAGCGTCGTGAACGCAGATGGAAGAAGCTGGGACATTCCAAATCTGTGGATCTGCGACGGCTCGCTTTTCCCGACCTGCGGCGGGGTCAATCCGTCGCTCACGATCCAGGCCCTCGCCTGCCGCATGGCGGACAGGATTTCAACGCTCGCCGCGAGCGGACAGATTTAACGCGCAAGGAACTGCGGCCCGAGTTCGTTGATCGATCGAGCGCCCAGCAGGCCGAGATCGAGATCGATCTCATCGCGCAGAATGTCGATCGCCCGCGTGACGCCCTTCCGCCCGCCTGCCGACAGGCCATAGAGGGGCGCTCTTCCAACGAGCACGGCGTCCGCTCCAAGCGCAAATGCTTTCAAGATATCCGTTCCTCTGCGAACGCCGCCATCGACGATGACGGTCAGCCGGTTTCCGATACGCCGTCGCACGTCTGGAAGGACGTCCAATCCCGACACGGTCCAATCGAGCTGCCGGCCGCCATGGTTGGAGAGTATGACGCCGTCCGCGCCGATCGCCGCCGCCTTCTCTGCATCCGCCGGATCGAGAAGGCCCTTGATTAAGAACCTCCTCGGCCAAAGCTTGCGCAATCGGGCCGCCTCTTTCCAGTCGAGGCGATGATCCATATGGGCCCGGATCCAAAACGCGCCGTCGAAAAAACGCCTGTGCGCCTTGGGCAGGAGATCGACGAGATTTGCGAAACTCGGCATGCCTCCGGACAACGTCGTCGCGGCCCATTGCGGATGCAGCGCGCATTCGAGAATGGATGCGAGAGTTAGACGCCCGGGATGCGCGAACCGCCTTTGCTCCCACTCGCGATCCCCATAGAATTGCGCGTCGATCGTCAGGACCAAGGCTTCGCATTGCGCCCTTTCGGCGCGCGCGATCAGCGCCTCTCTGATTGAGGGCTCGCCGAACACATAAAGTTGCCACCAGTGGCGCAGATCAGGGACAGCCGCGACGTCCTCGATCGGGTCGTTCGACATGCTGCTCTGGATGAAGGGAATCCCCGCCTCCGCCGCCGCTCGCGCGAGGAGCACGTCCGCCTTACGCCAGAAAAGCCCGTTCAGGCCTGTCGGCGCGATTGCGAAAGGCAGCGGCATGGAGCGCTCGAAAAGCGCAACGCTCTGATCGCGGTGAGAGACATCGACGAGCGCCTTGGGCAGCAGGCGATAGCGCGCATATGCGGAAAGATTGCGCGCAAGCGTCGCCTCGTCCTCGGCGCCGCCTTCCAAATATTCGAGGGCGAAGGCAGGAAGCCGACGATGAGCCATCGCTCTCAGATCTTCGATCGTGCGGGCGCGCGCAAGATTGCGTCCCGCATAGAAGCGGCGCGCCGGCGAGTTCCTCTCTTCTATGGGCGATTGCGCAATTTGGGCGGCGTCCACGCCTGTTTCGACGGCGGCTTGGACATGTGAAGGAAGCGGGCGCGGAAATAGTCGCATTGCCGTTATTCGTCCGCGAAAAGAGCGGGAGGACATCCTGCGACCCCCGGCCGACAGTAAAAGACGCCCCCTGCGTGAGGCTCCCGGCTCGCAGATACGCCATGCGCCGCCGACGTAATGTAAAGCGTCCCATAATCGGCGCCGCCAAATGCGCACATTGTCGGCTGACTGACCGGCAGTCTGATCTCCCGATCCAACGCGCCTTCAGGCGAAAGGCGCACAATGCGTCCGCCGCCATAGAGGGCGCACCAATAGAAACCTTCCGCATCTATCGCGGCGCCGTCAGGCATGCCGTCCGAGGTCTCGAACTGCGCAAAGATCCGCTTCGACGACAGGCTCGCCGTCTCGATGTCGAAGTCGAAGGCCCAGACGGTGCGCGCCGGGCTGTCTGAATAATAAATCCTGCGAGCGTCAGGGCTCCAGGCGAGCCCATTTCCAATGACGGCGTTTGCGCTTGTCTGCGTCAATCCTCCGCGCTGCGAGAGGACGTTCAGCGGCGTAGCCGATTGCGCCGGCGTTGTCGTCTCCGGCGACGTAGAAGCTAAAGGGTCGTGCATGGCGCCGATCCAAAACCGCCCGAGGGCGTCGCATTTCCCGTCATTGAAGCGGTGCCTCAGCGGATTGTATGGCGGCGATGCGAGATGGAGGCAGCCTCTCTCGAGCAGATCCAGCTTGACGAGGCCCGTGCGCAACGCTGCGATGATCGCGCCGCTGCGACAAATGGCGAAGGCGCCGATCTGCGCGGGCATCTCCCATTTCTCGTCGCGCGACGTCGCCGGATCCAGACGATGCAATGCGGGCTCTTCAATGTCGATCCAGTAAAGCGCTTGCCGTCTCTCATCCCACGTCGGGCATTCGCCATTAATGGCGCGCACATCCAAGGCGAGGCCGATATCCGGCGAGCAAGCTGTCACGCTCTACTCCTTCTCAAAGGTGAAGGTCGTCTCGCCTTGTTCCCTCGCCATGCCCGCTGTGCTCGGTCCTCATATAGACCGGTGGTTTCGCGACGCCAGCCGGCGCTGGCGATGCGACTCTCACACGCGCTGTTGTCAGATCCGCGCAATCGGCTCTTCCATTCGGCGCGCACGCTCTCGCTTGCTGGAACCTCCCGGAAGGCCAGTTAGACTTTTTGCATTGATATGGAGCTGCTCTTGACGGCCGCATTCACGCCTCGCGCCAATTTGTTTGTCAGGGCCGCTCTTGTCGCGCTGGCTGCGACGGCCGTCATCTTCCCGTCCATGCTTTGGCTCTGGCAGGTGAGCGACTATGGGCGGAACATGCGGGCGCCCATTGCGCAGCCGGCGCCTTTCAGCCACGAGCACCATGTATCGGGCCTCGGCCTCGACTGCCGTTACTGCCACAATTCAGTTGAAACGGCCGCGACCGCCGGCATGCCCACGACCTATGTTTGCATGACGTGCCATTCGCAGATCTGGACCGACGCCGAAATTCTCGCGCCCGTGCGGCAAAGTCTCGCAAACGACAAGCCGCTCGAATGGCGACGCGTCACCGATCTTCCGGACTATGTCTATTTCGACCACAGCGTCCACATCGCCAAGGGCGTCGGATGCGCTAGCTGCCATGGGGATGTGGCGCGCATGCCGCTCACCTGGAAAGCCAGGACGCTGACGATGCAGTTCTGCCTCGACTGCCACCGGAACCCCGGCCCGAATTTGCGCCCGAAGGAGGCCGTCTTCGACACGGGCTGGCGTCGCGGGTCCGACGCGCCGGCGCCGCAGGCGCTTCTCGCGCAATACCAACTTGGCGGACGCGACCTTGCGGAGTGCTCGATATGTCACCGGTGAGCCGGCAATGGCGCCGCTTGGGAATCGCCCGCGAGACGCCGCTCGGCGCGGACGTCGCGGCGGATTCGCCCGACCGGCGCGAAGCGCTCAAGCTGATGGCGACCGCGCTGACGCTCGGGGGCGTCGGCGGATGCTCGCCGCCGCCGCAACATCTGATCCCGGCCGTTCATCCCCCTCCTAACGTCCGACCCGGGCAGGCGGACGAATATAGCACCGCATTCGTGCATCAAGGCTATGCGGTCGGCGTCGTCGTCAGACATTGGATGGGAAGGCCGATCAAGGTCGAAGGCAATCCCAACCATCCGGCAAGCCTTGGCGCTACCGATGCAATGGCGCAGGCGCAATTGCTCGATTTCTACAATCCCGAGCGCGCATGGGGCACGACGCGTAAAGGACTGCCGGCCGATATGCCGAGCCTCGAGCGCGCGCTCGCCGCGCAGCGCGAGAATTTCGGCGCCAATCGAGGCGCGGGACTCGCCGTGCTCACAGGCGCTTGCTCCTCGCCGACGCTTTCGGCGCAGCTCGAACAATTGCGCGACGCCTATCCGGAAGCCCGTTGGCTTCACTATGAAGCGATCTCGCGCGCCAATACGCACAAAGGCGCCGCTCTCGCCTATGGGCGCGCCGTAGAGCCCGTCTACGACCTTGCCCGAGCGGATGTGATCCTCGCAATTGACAGCGATCTTCTCGATCAGGCGCCGGGCTCCCTGCGCTATGCGCGGGATTTCGCGTTGCGTCGCAACCCTGTGCGCGATGGCAATATGAGCAGGCTCTACGCCGTGGAGGCGACGCCGACGCTCACCGGCGCGATGGCCGACCATCGTTACATCGCCCGGCGCGGCGAAGCCCAGGATGCGCTTTCTGCGCTCGCCGCGCGGTTTCTGGGACATTCCACGCCCGAGCCTCCTGACTGGCTGCGGCGGATCGCGGACGATCTCGACGCGCATCGCGGCCGCGCGCTCATTCATCTCGGGCCCGATCATTCGGCCGAGAATCATGCGCTCGTCTTTGCGATCAATGAAGCGCTCGGCGCACGCGGGGCGACTCTCCGTCTCGTCGAACCCGTCCTGCACCCATCCGCGGATGCGGACTATTCTCTCCCCGCTCTCATAAGAGACATGGACGCCGGCAAAATCGCATCGCTTTTCATCCTCGACAGCAATCCGGCGTTCACGGCTTCCGCCATTGGCTTCGCCGAAGCGATGAAGCGCGTCGACTTCAACTTGACGCTGACGCCGGCGCGCAACGAGACCAGCGATGCGACGCTTTGGGCGACGCCAATGTCGCATTCATGGGAGTATTGGAGCGACGCGCGCGCCTTTGACGGAACGGCAAGCGTCTTGCAGCCGCAATCGTCGCCGCTCTTCGGCGGGATCGATCCGCATCATCTGCTGAGCCTGCTGCTGCGGCCGGGCGCTCCGGAATCTCACGACCTCGTCCAAGCGACGTGGAAGAGCAAGCTCTCCGGCGATTTTGAATCGGGCTGGAGAAAGGCGCTCTCCGACGGAGTCGTCGAAGGGAGCGCAAACGCGGCCTTCAACGGCGCCTTGCGGCCAGCAGCGCCGACCCTGTCGGCGCCAAAGCCCGTAAGCGCGGGCGTCGCCCTCCTCCTGCGTCCCGACCCGTTCCTGTGGGACGGTCGCAACGCCGGCAATGCGTGGCTCCAAGAGTTGCCTCGTCCGCTGACGAAGATCGTATGGGACAATCCGGCGCTCGTCTCTCCCGGCGCGGCCAGGCGCCTGGGGGTGCGGGACGGCGATCTGGTCGAGATTGCAGGCGGCGGCGCCGTCATGCGCAGCCCCGTCTGGATCCATCCGGGCCAGGCCGATGACTGCGTTGTCGCCTATCTCGGCTTCGGACGCCAACGCTCCGGCGACATTGGACGCAATGTCGGCGTGGATTTCTTTCCGCTTTACGGACTGAATGGTCCATTCGCCTTGCGCAAACTCGATGGCCGCGTCGCGGTCGCGAGCACCGATCGTCATCATCCGTTGCGCGACGACGAGAGCGGCCAATTTGCGCGCAGCGACACGCTCGCCCATTTTCGCTCGGGCGAGATTGAACCTTCGCCGCGCGAAGGGCCGTTTCTATATCGTTGGCGCCCGCAAGGCCCGGCCGCCTGGGGCATGAGCATCGATCTCAACGCCTGCATCGGATGCAGCGCCTGCGTCGTCGCTTGCCAGGCGGAAAACAATATTCCCGTCGTCGGCAGAGAGCAGGTGTTGCGCCAAAGGGAAATGCATTGGCTTCGCATCGACCGCTACTATGAGGGCCCGCCCGAAGATCCCCAAATTCACTTTCAGCCCGTGCTGTGCATGCATTGCGAACAGGCGCCCTGCGAGCCTGTCTGTCCCGTCGGCGCGACCATGCACGATTCCGAGGGCTTGAACGTGATGGTCTATAATCGCTGCGTCGGCACGCGCTTTTGCTCCAATAACTGTCCCTACAAGGTTCGCAGATTTAACTACTTCGCCTTTGCGGACGCGGAGTCGAGGGCGCTCGAGTCGCGCAATCCGGACGTCACGGTTCGCGCACGCGGCGTGATGGAGAAATGCACCTTCTGCATTCAACGCATCGCCGCCGCGCGCGTCGAAGCGGATAAGGCGAATAAGCCAATAGGAGAGGTCGTGACGGCGTGCCAGGCCGCCTGTCCCTCTCGCGCCATCAGTTTCGGCAATCTCGCAGAAAGCGAAAGCGAGACGGCCCAGCGCAAGAAAAGTCCTCTCGCCTACGCCCTTCTCGCCGACCAGAACACGGCGCCGCGCGTGACTTACGAGATGCGCATTCTCAACAGAAATCCGCATCTGGCGGAGCCGGCGCCATGAGCGCGGCTCCGAGCGAGGGCGACAAGCTGTTCAATCCCAGCCGGTCGATCGGCTCGATGACCCGCCAGATATGCGACATTCCCCTGCGGCGAGACGCGCCGCCGCGCTGGTGGATCGTCTTACTTGTTCTGTCATCGATATTGCTGCTCGCCCTTTTCCTCGCCGTCGCCTGGCTCTTCATCGCCGGCGTCGGCATTTGGGGCGTGGATTGGCCGGTCGCCTGGGGCTTCGCCATCATCAATTACGTGTGGTGGATCGCCATCGCGTCGGGGGGCACCTTCATCTCGGCGCTGTTTTACCTGACAGGCGCCGAGTGGCGGAATTCCATCAACCGCCTTGCTGAGACCATGACGATTTTCGCCGTCGCCTGCGCCGGCATATTCCCGATCCTGCATCTCGGACGGCCATGGCTCTTTTACTGGCTCTTTCCCTATCCAAACACCATGACGCTCTGGCCGCAATTCAGAAGCCCGCTGCTGTGGGATTTCTTCGCCATCCTCACTTATCTCATCTCGTCCATTCTGTTCTGGTACTACGGCCTCATTCCCGATCTGGCGACGATGCGCGATCGGGCGGAGACGCCCGCGAGACGCGCGATTTTTGGAATTTTCGCCGCGGGCTTTCGCGGCTCGGATTCACAATGGCGGGAATATCGCGCGGCTTACGGCGTTCTCGCCGTCATCATCGCGCCCCTCGTCGTCTCGGTGCACAGCATTGTCGGTCTCGATTTCGCCGGCGCCGCCACGGTCGGTTGGCATTCGACGCAGTTTCCTCCCTTCTTCGTCTTCGGCGCGCTGCTATCAGGCTTCGCCATGACGCTGCTTCTCCTCGTGCCCCTGCGGCGCTGGCTGAGTTTCGAGGACTTCATCACGGGCCGCCATTTCGACGCGCTCGGCAAGCTTATGCTCGCAAGCAGCCTCGCGCTCGCCTACGCCTACGTCATGGACGCCTTCATGTCCTTCTATACGACGGACGCTGCTGAGCGCGCCTCCTTCCTCGACAAGGCCGGTGGGCAATTAGCCGTCATCTATTGGGGCGCCGTCATATTCAATGCGCTTCTTCCGCAACTTTTGTGGAGCCGGCGCATGCGGCTCAACGAGGCGGTCGTCGCCATTGTTTCGTTCGGCGTGATCGTCGGCATGTGGCTCGAACGTTATCAGATCGTCGTGATGAGCTTGCGCCGGCCGCGCCTGCCGTCGGCCTGGGGCGAATATACGCCGACGATTTGGGATTGGCTTACGCTCTTTGGCAGCGTCGGCCTCTTTATCTTCGGCCTTGTCTGCGCTGTGCGCTTCATCCCCATGCTGTCCATGTTCGAAATGCGGGAGATCATGACCGCCGCAGAAAAGGAGCGCCGGGATGGTTCCGGCTGAGACCGCGTCGCGCTTTTCTCTCAGCGCGGCCTTTGTCGACGAAGAACGCCGCGACAAGGCGGCCGCGGAGCTGCGCCGTTGGGGCCTTGACCGATTCGATACCTTCTCGCCCTTTCCTGCGCATGAGATCGACTCGCTGACGCCGCGCGTGGCGCTTGCGGGCGGCCTGCTCGGCTTCGCGGGCGGCTTCGCCATGCAGGTTTACGCCAACATGATCGGCTATCCGCTGAATATTGGCGGCCGGCCGAAACTCTCATGGCCGTCTTTCGTTCCGATCGCCTTCGAGATCGGGATCGGGCTCGCCGTCATTGCCGCCATCGTCGCGGCTTTCATTTCCGCCGGACTTCTCAAGCTTCACGATCCCGTCGATGAGGCGGATCTGATGAAGCGCGCTATGTCGGATCGCTGGATCCTCGCGCTCCATGCGGCCGACGGCGAAGCGTTGCGTCGCGCGAGAGAAATCTGTCTCGCGTCCGGCGCGACGGAAATCGAGGAGGCGGGGCCGTGACCCGCCGACTCGTAGCGATGATCACCCTCATCGGCCTCTCCGCCTGCAGCGATATGTCCGTACAGCAAAAGCAAAAAGCCTATCGCCCTCTCGTCGCGCCGGTTTCGTCGCCCGCCGGCGTCGTGGCCTTCCGCTCGCGTCCGGAAACGGCGCCGGCCGTGACGCTGGCTCTGCTGGAGCGCGGGAAGGAGCGTTACGGGATTTTTTGCGCCCCTTGCCATGACGAGGCCGGCGACGGCCGCGGCATGATCGTGCAGCGCGGCTTTCCAGCGCCGCCCTCCTATCATACGCAGCGCCTGCGCGACACGCCGCCAAAACGCTTTTACGACGTCATAACCGACGGCTTCGGCGCCATGTATTCCTATGCGTCGCGCGTTCCTCCGGAAGATCGCTGGGCCATCGCCGCATACATAAAAGCATTGCAGCAAAGCCGCGCAAACGCACAGGCGACAAGCAAAGGCGACGGGAAATGAACGCGCCGCAACGCGCCGCGCTCGGCGTCGCGCTCCTGAGCGCGGCGATAACGGCGACGTTCTGGAGGCTGGCGCCCGACGCTTTCCCTTACGCCTGGCTCGCCGCGCTCGCCGTCTGGATCGGGCTTCCTCTCGGATCTATGGCGCTGTTGCTCATTCACGCGCTTACCGGCGACGCATGGGGAGACGCGCTCCGGACGGAGCTCGCCGCAGGCGTCCGATCCCTCCTTCTGCTTCCGCTATTGGCGATCCCTTTCCTGCTGACGGCGACCAGCCTGTATCCATGGTTGAACGCGCACGGTTTGCCGAACGCGTTTTACCTCAATGCAACCTTCGCGCTCGGACGGCTGATCCTGTATTTTGTCGTTTGGTTCGCGCTCGGCCGGCTCATTCTATCAACGCTGCGTCGCGTATCGTCGCTCGTTTCCATCGCCCCTGGCGGCCTCGTCGCGCTCGCCTTGACCACCACCTTCATGTCCATTGATGCGATCATGTCGCTCGACCCGCGTTTCGCTTCGAGCGTTTTCGGGCTCCTCCGAATGGCCGAAATGGCTCTTTTCGCGCTATCGGCCGCAATCCTTGCAGCATCGAAGCGCGGCATAGCAGGCGCCCCCCTCCGGCAAAACGGACGTCTCCTGCTCGCGCTTGCGATCCTTTGGGCCTATTTGGACTTCATGCAATTGCTCATCGTCTGGCAATCCAACCTGCCGAACGAGGCGGCGTGGTATGGGCCGCGCCTGACCGGCGGATGGGGAGCGCTCGCCGCAGCCGTCGCCTTGACCCATTTCGCTCTGCCTTTCTTCGCTCTGTTGTCGACAAGAGTTCAAACGTCGCGCGCGTGCATGGCCTCGCTTACCGCGCTGCTGATGCTCGCCGCCTGCGCGCGCAGTCTCTGGCTCGTCGGCCCGGAGGCGAGAGCCGATCCTCCCATCCTCGTCGCCACCTTCGTCGCGGCGGTCGTCAGCATGTTCGCGGCCTCGGCGTGCATGACGCTCGAGGCGCCGATTTCAAAGCAGCGGGAGCCTGTCCGATATGAGCGAGAAAACGCTTGAGCCGGCGCGCCATGAAGCATCTGACGCTCCGAAAATTTTTATCTGGCGCGGATGGATCGCTCTCGGAGCGTCGCTCGCGGGGCTCGCGGGGGCGGTGCTCATACTGTTTCCGCACAGCACGAAAGACCAGCTGATTCATACGCCTTTGCCGGATTTCCCGCCGCCGCGGCTACAGGAGAATCCGCGCGCGGATTTCGACGCCTTCCTGGCGGATGAAAGAGCCGGGTCCGACCCGTCGTCGATCCAAGAGGCGATGCGTCAATTGGCTGAAAGAAGCATTGCTGGCTGGCCATCGAGCCCCAACTACCTTGCAAAGCCGGCCTCCGGCTCCGCAACGGCGAAGGGAGACCATGAAGCGCATCGCACCGCTGCTGACGCTGCTTCCGGCGCTCGCCCTGGCGCCCGCGAAGGCGGGAGCGCCTCCCGATCTCACGGGCGCCGGCTACACGCAAAGGATTGGCGCGCGCCTTCCGCTCGACATCGTCCTGCAAGATGAGACGGGACATGGCGTCAAACTCGCGGAAACGCTCGATCGCCGTCCGGTCGTTCTCCTTCTGGGATATTTTCGATGCCGCAAACTCTGCAGCGTCCTGCGCGCTGAAACGCTCGAAGCGCTTCTGGCGTCCGGACTCTCCGCGGAGCGCGACTATCGCTTTGTCGTCGTGAGCGTCGATCCGTCGGAGACGAGCGCTGACGCAGCCGCCGCCAAGGCGAGGGACATCGAAAATTTTCCGGCCGCCGGCGCATCGTCGGGATGGCGTTATCTTACCGCCGGAAACTCAGAAATCGCGCAACTGAGCCGCACTGTCGGCTTCGATTACGCCTTTAACGCCGAACAAAAGACGATCTTGCATCCGATCGGCCGGGTCCTCCTCGATCGCGAAGGCGTCGTGTCCGGCTATCTCTTCGGGTTCGGCCTGGATGCGGCGACAATTCGTGAGGCGATCGAGCGCGCGAGGGATCGAAAGACGACCCGCGCCTCGCCGGCTTCGCTTTTTTGTTTCGACTACGATCCCGAAACCGGACGCTATTCGGTCGCCGTCTTGAGGCTCTTGCGGTTGCTGAGCGTCGCGGGCGTCCTGGTCTTCGCAGGAACGCTCTATAAAGTCCTCAGGCGTAGCCTGGCATGAGCCCGCTTTTGCCGCAGGCGTCGAATGAAGCCGTTGAAATCGATTACCTCATTCTCGCGCTCGTTCTCGCCTCCGCCGCGATCCTCGCGCTCGTTTATGGCTTAATCCTTGTCTACATGTTCCGATATCATGCGGGAAGCAAAGCGGCCAGAGGCGCGCCTTCGCGCAAATCCTGGCGTTTCGAGATCGCCTGGACGCTCGCGACCATGGCCGTTTTCTTCGGCCTCTTCCTTTGGGGCGCGGATCTTTATGTGCGGCTGTTTCAGGCGCCGGCCGACGCGCTGCAAATTTATGTCGTCGCCAAGCAGTGGATGTGGAAGGCGGAGCATGTCGGCGGCCAGCGCGAACTGAACGCGCTGCACATTCCCATCGGCAGGCCGGTTCAGCTCGTCATGACGTCGCAGGACGTCATTCATGATTTTTCAGTGCCGGCCTTTCGCATCAAACGCGACGTCCTGCCCGGGCGCTACCAAAGCCTCTGGTTTCAGGCGGATCGCCCTGGCGCCTACAAGCTCTTTTGCACGCAGCTTTGCGGCGCCGGCCATGCGACGATGACAGGCGAGGTGTTCGCCATGACGGCGCCGGCGTTCGAGCAATGGCTCGGCGGCGCGAGGACCACGACAGTCGCAGGAGCGTCGATGGCTTCCGAAGGCGAGGCCTTGTTCATGCGTCTCGGCTGCAGCGGTTGTCATGGCGCTCATGGGGAAGGCGCCAGCGGCGCCATACGGGCGCCGGCGCTCATCGGGCTCTATGGTTCGCGCGTCAGATTGACGAGCGGCGCGACCGCCGTTGCGGACGACCGCTATATCCGCGACTCGATCCTCGAGCCGGACAAGGAAATCGTCGCCGGCTTTGAACCCGTCATGCCGTCTTTCGCCGGACAGATCGACGAAGAACAGCTCATGCGGCTGGACGCTTTCATCAAATCACTCCGCAATGGAGCGACGCCATGACAGATGTTTTGGCCGATCAGGCCGAAGGCTCCTATCTCACCGATGGCTTCACTTTGCGCAGCTGGCTGCTGACGACCGACCACAAGCGGATCGCCATCCTTTATCTCGGCGCAATAACCGCCTTCTTCTTCATCGGCGGAATCGCCGCCGCCGTCATGCGGTATAATTTGATTTCCGCCAGCGGCCGGCTCGGCTCGGCGGACCTCTATAATCGCCTGTTCTCCATGCATGGCGTCGTGATGGTCTGGTTTTTCCTTGTCCCCGCCGTGCCGGCCACGCTCGGAAATTTCCTCGCGCCGCTCATGCTCGGCGCGCGCGACCTCGCCTTTCCGCGCCTCAATCTCCTGAGCTGGTATCTCTTCATGGCCGCCGGCTTCACCGCGCTTTACGCCCTGATCGCGGGCGGCGTCGACACCGGCTGGACTTTCTATACGCCTTTCTCTTCGCTTTACTCGAACGGCTACGTCATCGCGACCGTCACTGCGATCTTCATCGCCGGCTTCTCATCCATCGCAACGGGGCTCAATTTTATCGTCAGCATCCACAAGCTGCGCGCGCCCGGCATGACCTGGCACAAAATGCCGGTCTTCCTCTGGTCGCTCTACGCAACCTCGGTCATCATGGCGCTTGCGACGCCCGTGCTGGCGATGACGCTTCTGCTCCTCGCTTTCGAGAGGCTCTTTCATGTCGGCGTCTTCGATCCGGCTGTCGGCGGCGATCCCCTGCTGTTTCAGCATCTCTTCTGGTTTTATTCGCACCCCGCCGTCTACATCATGATCCTGCCCGGATTCGGCGTCATCAGCGAAATCGTTCCCTGTTTCTCCAGCAAGGAGCTCTTCGGCTACAAATTCGTCGTATGGGCGAGCATCGCGATCGCCGTCATCAGCTTTCTCGTCTGGGGTCATCACATGTTCGTCGCCGGCGAGTCGCTTTATTCAGCCCTCCTATTTTCCCTGTTGAGCTATGCGGTGGCGGTACCATCGGCGATAAAGGTCTTCAATTGGGTCGGAACGATGCACAAGGGCTATATCCGCTTCGATGCGCCCATGCTCTACGCAATCGCTTTCATCGGCCTTTTCACGATGGGCGGGCTCACCGGCCTTTTCGTCGCCGCGCTCGCCGCCGACGTCCATCTCACTCAAACATACTTCGTCGTCGCGCATTTCCATTATGTGATGGTGGGCGGCATGGTCTCCGCCTATTTTGCGGGACTGCACTTCTGGTGGCCGAAGATCACAGGCCGGATGTATCCGGAAATGTGGGGCCGCGCCGCGGCGATCATCATCTTCGCCGGCTTCAATCTCACCTTCTTTCCGCAATTCATCCTCGGCTATCTCGGCATGCCGCGCCGCTACGCTTCCTATCCCGCCGAATTTGAGCCGTTGAACCTCCTCTCTTCGGCGGGCGCGCTCGTGCTCGCCATCGGCTATCTGCTGCCGCTTCTCTATCTCCTCTGGTCGCTGCTCTATGGCGACAAAGCCCCGGCGAATCCATGGAGCGCGACGGGCCTAGAATGGAAAACGCCGTCGCCGCCGCCGACCGAAAATTTTCCTGAGACGCCGCTCGTGACGCAGCCGCCCTATCAATATCCGCTGGCGGAGGCCGTCAGCCATGAGTGAAGCGATCGACGCGCATGGATTTCAATTCGCCGACGCGGCCCATCAGCGCGAGACGGCCGTCGCGGGCATGTGGGCCTTTCTCGCAACGGAGTGTCTGTTTTTCGGACCGCTCTTCCTCGCCTGGGTCTTTTCGCGCCAGTTCAATCAGCCGGGCTTCGATTTCGGCGCCTCTCAGACAAATCTTACGGTCGGCGCGATCAATACGGCGCTCTTGATTACCAGCAGCTTCGCCTATGGCGTCGCGCATTGGTCGATGGGAAAGGGACGGCGACGTCTTATGTTTTTCGCCTTCGGCGCCGCCTGGCTTCTCGGCCTTGCTTTCATCGCGCTCAAATTCGGCGTCGAGTGGCCGGAGGATTTTCATAGAGGTCTCTTCCCCGGCGCCGCCTTTTCGGTTCCCGAGCCGCGACGAGGCGGCGCAGCCTTGTTCTTCTCCTTCTATTTCCTGAGCACGGCGGTTCATGGCGCGCATCTTCTCATCGGCCTCGCTTTGCTTGCCTGGATTATTTGGCGCGTAAGCGCGTCTCCCGATGCAGCCCGGACGCCTGTGGTCGTCGTCGGCCTCTATTGGAGCTTCGTCGACATGGTGTGGCTGATCCTTTTCCCTCTCATCTATCTCATTGGGCGCGGCGCATGAGCTTCGGCGGCCTCCTGACAGGCTATTTCGTGCTTCTCGCTCTCCTCGGGCTTGAATTGGGCGTGAGCTTTCTGCGTCTCGACCCGTCGCTTCGACTTCTGATCCTTCTCCCTGCTTTGGCGATGGTCTGGATCGTGGCCACGCGATTTATGGGACTGAGGCGCGAAGGTCCCGCGACCCTTCTTTTCGCGACGTCGGGCGTCGTCTGGCTCGTCATTCTTCTGGGGCTAGGTCTCGCCGATCCGCTGACTCGCGCGATTTATCCCGCCCCGGAGAGCGGGCGTTCGTCCGCGATGAAGGCAGCGCCCTTTCCGTAAATGAAAGATTCGACGGATGATCGTCGCAGCTCAAAGAATCTGCATGACGACCATGGCGATGTCGTCGCTCGCGGGAACGCGATCACAGAACCGATGCATATCGCCGAGAATGGCGTGCACAAGCGGTTGCGGCGGGAGGAGGCGATTGGCTTCAAACGCCTTGCACAGACGCTCGACGCCGTAAAAATCCCCGGCGACGTTCTGGGCTTCGGTGACGCCGTCCGTATAGAGCAGCACTTTGTCGTCCTTTTGCAGGGGAAGGCAGCAATCCTCGAAAACAGCGGCGCGATCGACGCCGAGCACGAGACCGTCGCCATCGAGCTGACGACAATGGCGTTCCTGCGTTCTCAGGAGCAGGGCCGGATTATGGCCGCCATTGGCGTAACGCAGCCGTCGGCGCAAAGGGTCGTAACGACAATAGAACATGGTGATGAACAGTTCGGCCTGCGTAAGGTCGCCATGGAGAAGATCATTCAAATCCTGGAGAACGGCGGCGGGATTCGATCGCGCGTCGACGGCCTTGCGCGCCTCCGCGCGCAACATGCTGCGAACAACCGTCATCATCAGAGCGGCGCCGACGCTATGGCCCGATACGTCGGCTATCGCGGCGTCGAGCGAGCCGGCGTTTTCGAAATAGTCGAAATAATCGCCGCCGACATGCGTCGCGGGTTTACAGACGCCAAATATGCTCGCGCCGGCGACGCAAAGCGGCGCATGAGGCAGGAGTGAGAGCTGAATCTGCTTCGCGATCTCAAGCTCGCGCCGACTTTCCTCGGCCCGGCGACGTTCCGTGACATCCGTTTGAATGCCGACATAATGCGTGACGACGCCGTTTCCGTCGCGCACCGGAGATATGATCAGCTCGTTCCAGAACGCTTCGCCATTTTTACGGTAGTTCTTCAGGGTCACTTCGCAGCCTTCGCCGCGCGCGAGCGCGCGCTTGATTTCGAGAAGCGCCTCCCGATCCGTCTCCGGGCCCTGTAAAAGATGCATGCTGCGCCCGAGGAGCTCATCGCGGGAATATCCCGTCATCCTCGACAGTGCGGGATTGACGTAGATATTTGGCTGGCCCGGCGCGCGCGCGTCGGAGATGGCGACTCCGACATGAAGCGATTCCAGGGCGCGATCACGCACCCTCAGGCGATCTTCATAATCCTTTTCAGCGGTGATGTCGCGATCGATGCCGCGCCACTTCATCAGGCGGCCCTTATCGTCGAAGATCGGCGCGCCGCTCGATTCGGTTGAAATCCTGCGTCCATCCTTCCGGCGATAGGAATTCACGACCCGGTGGAACTCCGCATTCGTCTCCTTGAAAAGAACAGCGTCGGAAGGATGCGCGCCGTCTGAGGCGAAAAGGCTGGAATAGGTTCTTCCAACCACCTCTTCCGGTTCGATGCCGAGAATGCTGCGCACCGCATTGCTGGAATAGGTGTAGCGTCCCTGCGCATCCTGCTCCCAAAGCCATTCGCCGGCCATCTCGGCGACCTTGCGGAATCGTTCTTCGCTTTCGGCGAGGGCTTCCTTATCTCTCTTCTGCTCCGTAATGTCCTGTTGAATGGCCAGATAATGCGTGACTTGCCCTGAAGCCTCCCGTAGAGGCGTGATCATTTCGAGCGCCCAATAAAGCGATCCGTCTTTACGGCGATCCTGTATTTCGCCGCGCCATTCGCGGCCTTCCCTGATCGCATCCCACAAACGACGATATTGTTCGCGGGGCGTCGTCTCCGATTGCAGGACGCGCGGATTTTCGCCCACGAGTTCTTCGGCCGCATAGCCGGTCAGCCGCGTGAAAGCGCCGTTTACATATTGAATTTGCCCCGCCCGATTGGCGATCATAAAGCCTACCGGGCTCTGATCCATCGCCGCGGATAAGATCAGCAACCGCTCTTCGGTCAGTTTGAGGCGGGTCAGATCATGCGTCATGCCGACGAAGTAACGCTCGCCCGAAAGCCAGATTTCGCCGATGGAAAGATACATGGGAAAGACCGAGCCGTCCTTGCGCCGTCCCACGACCTCACGCCCGACGCCGATGATCTTTTTCACCCCGGTTTCGCGATAAGCGCGAAGATAGGCGTCATGCTGCTCACGATATGGCGAGGGCATCAGCATTTTGACATTGCCGCCGACCGCCTCGCTGGCGCTATATCCAAAAAGCCGTTCGGCCCCCGCGCTGAAGAGATGCATCAAACCGACTTCGTCGATAAGGACGAGGCCGTCGGCCATCCCGTCGAAAATCGCAGACAGCTTCTTTATCGTGTCCTCGAGCGGCGCATCCGGCGCCTGTTCCTGCGAATGCGGGCGGAGCCTCAAGATAGTTATGGGACGGTCCGCGATGACGAGGGGACGCATGGCGTAATCGGCGTCGATCGCCGTTCCATCCCTGCGCCGCACGCGCACGCGGCCTTCGCGGGGCGCGGTCGCCGCAGCCGCTGTTTCGACGGAAATATTCTCGACGATGTTCTTTCCAAGCAGGCCGTCTCCCGCCAATTCCGCCTCGCAATAGCCGGTCAGCCGTTCGGCCGCGCCATTCATCGCGCTCACTCCGCCGGAAGCGTCGAGAACGAAAAGCGCGTCATCCTCCGCGTCCAGTATCGCATGCGCCAGATCGGCTTCGCTTGCCGGCATCCCGGTTCCTCCCGTCTCCCGCATGGACGACCCGCCCGGCGCTAGCCCCTTCCGCATCGCGCTTCACAGGCGTCGATCAAGAGATCCATTTCGGCGGCGAAGGTTGCGAATGGCGCGAGCGACGAGCTTCTTTCCCGCAGGAGCTTCGTGCGAATCCTTTTCACATTTGCGAGGGTCGACTCCATCGCGGCCCGGCTGAAAAGCTCGACTGGATTCTTAAGTCCAAGACGAATCTCCAGCGCCGCGACGCGCGCCGGCGCCAAGCGCAGGCTGTCTTCGAGCGAAGCTTGGAGCTGTCGCTCCCAGGGATCGCGCGCGGCCACGTCGGCGAGAAGCGCGGAGATCTGATTTAGGTCGAACAGCGCCGCCGCCTCGTCGAACAGACCTGCCGCCAGGCGTACGCCCTCATTGGATTTTTGCGCCAGCTCGACGATGAAGGGGAAGTCGCGCAGCCGCTTCAACAAGAATTCGCGCGACATTTCGGGCGCGAGCGTCGCAAAAAGCGCATATTCGGAGCTCTCGCTCGCTTGCGCCGCGAAAACGCGCAAATGCTCCCGCCACTCGGCGACCACTGTTTCAGAAGGCGTCAAAAGCTTCCCTCGTTGCAGAGCCCAGCGGCAGAGATGGGACAGGGCGTCCTCGAGTTGCATGAGACGACGATATTGCTCGCTCGCTTCGAGCCTTCCGTCCAATTTGCGCACCGCGGCGCGCCATTTGTCGCCTTCGACAATTTGATCGAAGGTGAGATAAAGCGCCACCGCGTCAAGCAACAGTTTAGGCGTCGACGCCTCGCCGAACAGCAAAAAGCTCGCGCCGGCCTGGTCGACGATCCTGTTGCTGATGAGAGACGCTGCGATCTCGCGCGCAAGCGGATGGCGCTTCGCTTTCTCCACCCGTCCTTGAAGCGCTCGGGGCGGAAAATAGCTCAGCAGAAAGCTTCTGCTCCAGTCCGCGTCGAGAAAGCCGGGGGCCTCCAGCAACTGCCTTTTCAGCGCAAGCTTCGCATAGGCCATGAGCTGCGCGAGTTCCGGTCTTGTCAGCCCTTTCGCGCTCCGCAGCGCGATCTCGCGACGCGACGGAAAGGCGTCGATGCTGCGATCCCGCAGTCCCCAGCTTTCGAACAACTCCGCGACTGTGAGAAAAGGTTCGATATCGGCGACGCTGCGTTCGCGTTCGAGCGAGAGACACAGGCTCTGCCGGTAGCTGTCGTCGAGCGCCGCGTTGCAAACCTCATCCGCCATCGCCGCGAGCAATTCGTTGCGCGCATTCTCCTCCAGATCGCCGGCGCCGCGTTCGTCCGAAGGCGTCAGCAGGATCTTCAGATTGACCTCGTGATCGGACAGATCGACGCCCGCCGAATTGTCCACGGCGTCCGTATTGATGCGCCCGCCCGCCAGCGCATATTCGACCCGCGCTTTCTGGGTGAATCCCAAATTGGCGCCTTCGCCGACGATCTTCGCCCGCAGGCGCGAGGCTTCGACGCGCGCGCCGTCATTGGCGCGATCGCCAATGGTTTCGTCCCGTTCCGAACCGGCCTTCACATAAGTTCCAATCCCGCCCAGCCACAAAAGATCGACCGGCGCCGTCAACAGAAGCTTGATCAGCCCTTCGGCGTCTATCGCGTGCTGACGCACCGAAAGCCAGCCGCGGATCTGCTCGCTGAGTTCGATTTCCTTCGCGTCGCGCCGAAAGACGCCGCCGCCCCGGGAGATGAGTCGGGGGTCGTAATCCGCCCAGGTTGAATTGGGCGTTTCGAACAGCCGTTTCCGCTCGGCGAATGAAATCAGCGGATCCGGGTCCGGATCGAGAAAAATATGTTGTCCGCTGAATGCGCCGCAAAGACGGATGTTGCGCGATTGCAGCATCCCATTGCCGAAAACGTCGCCATCCATCGAACCGACGCCGACGACCGAGAAGGCATGACGGTCGATATTGCGGCCGAGTTCGAGAAAGTGCCGCTCGACGCATAGCCACGCGCCTCTTGCGGTGATGCCGAGCCGCTTGTGGTGATAGCCGTGCGACCCGCCTGTCGCGAAGGCGTCGCCAAGCCAGAATTTATAGGATGCCGCGATCCGGTTGGCTTCATCGGACCACGACGCCGTGCCTTTGTCCGCGGCGACGACCAGATAGGGATCGGCGTTGTCATAGGCCACGAGGTAGGCTGGCCGGGCGATTTTGGCGCCGATGATATTGTCGGTGACGTCGAGCAGACTGCGGATGAAATCGCCATAGGCGCGCATTCCCAATTGCTGGCGCTCTGCGGCGCCCCCGCAACTCGTCTTCAGGACGAAGCCGCCCTTCGCGCCTTGCGGAACGATGAGCGCGTTCTTCACCATCTGCGTCTGCATCAAATCGAGGATCTCGGTGCGAAAATTTTCGCATCTGTCGGACCAGCGCAGCCCGCCGCGCGCGACTTTGGCGCCGCGCAGATGGATCCCCTCTAAGTGGCGCGCGCGCACATATATTTCGGCGAACGGCCTCGGATAGGGCGCGTTGATGATCCCCATGCTGTCGACCTTGATCGCGAGCGCGCGCTTCGTCGGATCTCCCGGCGCGAAGAAATTCGTTCGCAACGTCGCGTCGATGAGATTGAAGATTTCGCGCAGCAGGCGGTCGTCCGTCAGATCCTCGACTTTCTCCAAAGCCGAGATCAATTGCTGACGAATGGCGTTCAGCGCCTCCAATTCGCCCTCCCGCCCGGTGGGGTGAAAGCGCGTTTGGAAATAGCGGTAAAGAAGGCCCGCCGCCTCGACATGACGCAGGAGAGCCTCGTAAATCCGATCGCGCCCGATCGAGGGGCCAAGCTGCAGCCGGTAGCCGCAATAAGCGCGAAGCAGATCGACCTCGCGCCATTCGAAACCGGCGCGCCCGACAAGTTCGTTCAAAGCGTCGTTCTCGATCTCTTCCGCGAGCAGGCGGGAGAGCGCCGCCTTCATCCGGCCTCTCGAAGCGTCGAGACGCGGCGACGTTTTGTCGAGCGCCTCCACGACAAAGCTTCGGACATAATGCGTCCGCCCTCCCCAACTGACGTCGAACCGCGTTTGGTCGATCACTCTGAGCCCGAGATTGCGAATAAGCGGGGTCAATTCGTCGAGTGTCCGTTCCTCCAAAGTGAAAATGCGTAAATCCCGGCGTAGCCCGCTCGGGTCGCCGGGCAGTGCGCGCAGATCGGCGGCGTCCCTGCCGCTTTGCGCGACGGCCTGCATGATGAGCATGTCCCGCCCCGCTTGAATCGGGGCCTGCCCTGAACGGTACAAAGCCGGAAAGGCGCGCGCGGGCGACGTCTCGACCGCCTCGAGACGCAGTCTGTGCGCGGCGCGGTCCATGAAGTTGCGGGCGCGGGCGTCCCACTCAGTCAGATGGAGCATTTCCGTCGGCCCGATATCAGGAGCCAGCCAGCCGGCGGCGCCTCAGTGCAGGTGCTTACGCATTTCGAGAACATTGCCGGCGTCGGTCCGACGATATTCGACCGAATCCATGAGACTGCGGATGAAAAAAATCCCACGGCCGCGCTCGGTGAGGTTGTCGAAATCGGGCGTCGGCACGGCGTTCAGGTCGAAACCCTGGCCGTTATCGAAGACGCGAATCCACAAGTCGCAGTTTTCGATCGAGAGGCAAACCTTCACGGTTTCGCCATCGCCATCCGGCCGGCTATATTCGATGGCGTTGGCCATGGCTTCGGTGAGAACGAGATTGAGATGGTAAGCCAGCGTTTCACGATCTCGGTCCGTTACGTCCACTTCCCTGGCGACCTGCTCGGCGATATTGCCGACGAGGCGCAAATAGCGGGTCTGATTGGGAACCACGATGTCGACGTTCATCATCACTTCCGACATTTCATCACGCAGGCGCCTAGCTGCTGGTCGCCTCCTGGAGCTTTGGATAGATGTCGAAGACGCGATGCAGCCGCGTGAGTTCGAACATCGACCGCACGCGCGGCCGCAATCCGGAGAGCGCGAAGCCGCTCGAGCGCAGATTGGCGTTTTTATAGCCGGAAAGCAGAGCGCCGAGGCCTGAACTATCGATGAACTCGACCTCTTCCAAATCGACGACGAGATTGCGTTCGCCGCCTTCCAGAATCTTCAAAATCCTGTCCTTCAGCTCGGCCGAGTTGTGAGCGTCGACGCGCGGCTCCTTGACGCTGATCACCATTTTTCCGTTTTGCTTGATCGTCGAGAGGTTCATTCCGCCGCCTCTGGCAGCTCGTTTCGCGATGCGGTCGTAACTAGGGCGACCTTGAGCAAAGAGAAGAGATATCGGCGATAATGCATTTGCCGGCGTAAGCTTATGTAGACAGGGCGACGATTGCGGCTCCGTTCAAGGCCGGATTTCTTGCGTTCGCAACGCCTTTCTTAGTCAAAAATGAGAGGATGTCCGCCGGTTGATCGACAGGATCAAGATCGACAAATCACTCGCCAGCCGGGATCGCCATGGACAAGAAAGCCGGCGCGCTCGTCGCCGGCGCCGTCTATCTGGCCAACGGGCTCTGGATATGGCGGTGACGGCGGAAGGGACGGAGACGGAGGAACAGGCCGCACTGTCGCAGTCGCAAGCGAGGCCCTGCGGCCTGAACGCCGCTCTCATTCGCCGGTAGGCGGCGCGACGACGCTGCCGCCGACCGCTTCGGCCTCGGCCGCGCTCGGCGGAGCTCCGGCGCCCGCCGCTCCGGCGCTTTGCTTCCTCCGCTTCCAGGCTTCGTCGAATTGCTGCAATACGACGAAAAAGGCCGGAACGAAGAGAACGGCGAGACAGGTCGAGGAAAGCATGCCCGTGAGCACGCTGATCCCGAGCGAGCGGCGCGCATTGGCGCCCGCTCCGGTCGCGATGGCGAGCGGCACGACGCCAAGAATGAAAGCGAAGGACGTCATCAAAATGGGACGGAAACGAATCCGAGCGGCGTCGATCGCCGCCTCAATGATGGGTTTTCCGCCGAATATGCGATGCTCGCGCGCAACCTCGACGATGAGAATGCCGTTTTTCGCGGAAAGCGCGATGAGCAGCATGAGGCCGATCTGCACATAGAGATTATTGTCGACGCCAAGGCCGGTCAGCGTCAGCATCGGGCCGATCAGCGCGAGCGGCACAGCGGCGATGACCGCGAGCGGAAGAATCCAGCTTTCGTACTGGCCCGCGAGCACGAGATAGACGAGCAGGACGGAGAGGCCGAACGCCCAATAGAGCAGATTGCCGGTGATCTTCTCCTGATAGGAGATGGCGCTCCACTCGAAAGCGATGTCGTTCGGCAGGCGCTTCTTGGCGAGAGACTCCATCTCCCCCATCGCCTGCCCCGAACTGAAGCCGCGCATGGGCGAACCGACGATCGTCGCCGACGGGTAAAGATTGTAAAGCGTGATCAGAGGCGGCGCGCTCGTTTCCTTCAATCGCGCGAGCGTGCTGAGCGGGATCATATTGCCGTCCTGGCTGCGGACATACATGCTCAGCAGATCGTCCGGCTGCAGACGGTAGCGGGAGTCGGCCTGCACATAGACTTGCAGAGGCAGCCCGAATTTAACGAATTGGTTGACATAGGTCGATCCGACATAGGAGGTCAGCGTGGAGAAGACGTCGCCGACCGGCACGCGCAACGTCTCCGCCTGGACGCGGTCGACTTGCATTTCCACATGCGGCGCCGCTTCACGAAAAGTCGTCAGGACGCGCTGCATGACAGGACTGTCCTGCGCGGCGCCGACGACGCCATTGGCGCCTTCCGCGAGGCGCGGATAGCTGAAACTGCCGCCGAGCAATTCGAGCTGCATCTGGAAACCGCCGGCATTGCCGATGCCCTGGATCGGCGGCGGCGCCAGCATGAAGGCGCGGCCCTCCGGGATCTGCTCCACTTTCTTCTGGAGGCCCATGACGAGCGAGAGAAGATCCTCGCCCTTCTTTTTCCCGCGCTCCTCCCAATCGTCGAAAATGACGTAATTGACGCCGGCATTGGCGAGAGTCGCGCTGTTGTCGAGCACTGAAATGCCCGCGATGGTGATGATTTTTTTCACCCCCGGGGTCGCCAGCGCAATGTCTCCCGCCTGTTTGAGCACATTGATCGTCCGACCGAGCGCCGCGCCCTCGGGCAACTGAACGGCGGTCATCGCGAAGCCCTGATCCTCATTTGGAATGAAGGCGGTCGGCAAACGCGCAATGCCGATGACGCCGATCACCGAGGTGATCAGGCCGGCGATCACGACGAGGCGGCTATGTTCGACGAGGCGCTCGACCAGACGCGTATAGGCGGCTTCCAGCGGATTATAGATTGCGTTGAAGCTGCGATAGACGGCGTTGCGCTCTTCCGGCGGCACGGCGGGACGCAGCCAGAGAGCGCATTGAGTCGGCTTCAGCGTGGCGGCGTTGATGGCGCTGATGAGCGCCGTCGCCGCGATAACCACCGCAAATTGAGCGAGCATCCTGCCGGTCAGGCCGGGAAGGAAGGCCGCGGGAAGAAACACGGCCATCAGGACGAGGGTGATGCCGATGATCGGACCCATCAGCTCCGACATCGCCTTGATCGCGGCGTCGTGGCTCGACATGCCGCGTTCGATATCCGCCGAGACGGCTTCGGTGATGACGATCGCGTCGTCGACGACGATGCCGATCGCGAGCACGATGCCGAACAGCGTCGAGAGATTGACCGTATAGCCGAGGCCCGCCATGGCCGCGAAGGCGCCGATAATAGTGATCGGCACGGTCGTCGCCGGCACCAAGGTCGCGCGGAAATTTTGCAGAAAGAAGAGAATGACGACGAGGACGAGAAAGCCCGCTTCGTAGAGCGTGTGATAGACTTCGTCGATCGACGCCTTCACGAAGATCGTCGTATTGTAGGGAATTCCATAGACGAGATCAGAGGGAAAACGGCGCGAGAGCTCCTCCATCTTGGCGCCGACTTCCTTGCCGACCTGGATCGAATTGGCGTCGGGCGTCTGATAGATCGCGATGAGCGCCGCCGGCTTTCCGTCGACAAAGGTTTGCTGGGAGTAATTTTGCGATCCCAGCTCGATGCGGCCAATGTCCTTCACGCGGACGAGCCGGCCGCCCTGCGCCGTCTGCGCCTTGACGATGATATTGGCGAATTCGGAAGGGTCGTCGAGGCGCGACTGAATGTCGATCGTATATTGGAAATCCTGAGAGCCCGGCGCCGGAGGCATGCCGGTCTGGCCGGAGGCGACGATCTGGCTCTGCTGCTGGATCGCCTTCACGACATCGGACGGCTGCAGCCCGAAAGCGTGCAGCTTTTCGGGATCCATCCAGACGCGCATGGCGTATTTGCCGGAGCCGAAGACATTGACGTTGCCGACGCCCGGCAGGCGCGAAAGCTCGTTGACGAGATTGATGGTCGCGTAATTGCTGAGGAAGATCGCGTCATGCGTTCCGTTGGGCGCCGTCAGCGTAATGATCTGCAGTATCGCGGTCGATTTTTTGTTGACCGAGACGCCCTGCGCCTGAACCGCCGCTGGAAGCGAGGCGAGGGCGTTGGAGACGCGATTTTGAACCAATACCTGCGCGGTGTCCGGATCCATTCCGATCTTGAAAGTCACTGTCAGCGCGTAGGTTCCGTCCGAGGCGCTCGTCGACTGCATATAAAGCATGCCGTCGACGCCGTTGACCTGCAACTCGATGGGCAGCGCGACCGTATCGATCACCGTCTGCGGGCTCGCGCCGGGATAGCGCGCCGTGACCTGAACGGTCGGGGGCACGATGTTTGGATATTGCGAAATCGGCAGGTTGAAGAGCGCGACGCCGCCAATGACCACCAGAAGAATGGCGATGACATTGGCGAGTACCGGCCGCTCGATGAAGAATTTCGACATCATGGCCGGGCGTCCTCGCCGTCGCCCGCCAGACGCGGCGTGATCTTGAGCCCCGGCGTCGCGCGCCAAAGATCGGCGACCACGACCCGATCGTCAGGCGTGAGGCCGGAAAGAATGACGCGCATCTCGCCCTGCAGATCGCCCATGTCGACATAGCGCTTCTCGAGAAGGTCGTCCTTGTTTGCGACGACGACATAGCGCCCGCCCTGATCGGTCTGAACCGAGCGATTGGGAACGAGCAGCGCGTTCGGAATGACTTTTCCGGCGGGCAGCCGAATGCGGACGAAGAAGCCCGGAAGCAAACGATGATCGGCGTTCTGCAGAATTCCGCGCACCAGCATCGTGCCGGTTTTGGGGTCGATCGCCGGCGCCACATATTGGATGTGGCCGTGCAAGGGATAATCCTGCCCCGCCTCGAGCCCGACATCGACCGGATAATCGTGGATTTCGGCGAGCGTGACACGCCGGTCGCCAAGCGCCTTTCGAACTCTCTGCACCTCCTGTTCGCTCAGATTCGCGACGACATAAATGGGATCGAGCTGAATGATCTCCGCGAGGACGGTGGGCTGCCCCATGCCGCCGACCGTGTTTCCCGGATCGATCTGGTGCTTGCCCATCTGGCCGTCGAAGGGCGCGCGCACCTGCGTGTAATCGAGATTGAGCCTGGCGATCTCGACCTGCGCCTTCGCGGAGGCGAGTTCGGCTTCGGACTTTTTCGCCTGGAAATTCCAGTTGTCGACGATGACCTGCGCGGCGGCGCCCTTGCGGCGAAGTCCGGTATAGCGCTCGACCTCAATCCGCGCATAAGCGAGCGCGGCTTCCTGCGCGCGCACCTGCGCCTCGGCCTGAATGAGCTGGGACCTGTATTGATCCTGCTGAATCGTGAACAGCAGATCGCCCTTTTTGACGATCTGCCCATCCTGGAAGTGGATCTTGGTGAGATAGCCCTCGACGCGCGCGATCAGGTTGACGATGTTGGTCGGCGAGGCGTTGCCCGTGAGTTCGATATATTCGGTGACTTTCTGCCGGATCGGCGACGCCACGGGAATGACGGGAAGGGCTGGGTCTGCCGACGCCGGGCTTTTCCGACCGCCGTCGGCGAGACTCTTTTCCGCGGCCGTAGCTGTCGCCGCTTCCCTGCCGCCGAAAAGCTTTCCAAGGAAAGATTCGGCGAGGCTCGCCTCTGGAAACGCCATGACGCAGGCGAGAACCGCCGCGCCGCGCGCGCAGGACGGGAGCGTCAAAGAAAGGAGTCCCTTCCACATGTCACGACGCCTTCTTGCTCATGAGCCGGCAGCGCTCCCTCGCCTTACCATTCGGGTAGTTTGATGCTCGAATCGACGTCCTGCGCGGATGGCAGGCCCGGCGTTTCGAATCCGGGCTGCGCGGCGTCGGGCAGGAGATTTCCCCAATTCGTCCGATCGCGCATTTCCTGCACGGTCGCGGCGTCGACGAAGGGCTTGCCCTCCCGAATCTGCCAGCCGCCGCCCAGCGCCCTATAGAGCGAAACGAGGCCGATCGAGATATTTCCCGTCGCCGTCGCAAGGCTGTTTTCCGCCGCCAGAAGGTTCTGCTCAGCGGTGAGCACTGTCGTGAAGTCGCGCGTGCCCTGCTGATATTCGAGCGTCGCGATCTCCAGGGCGCCCTTGGCCTCCGTCACGCTCTTGCGCAGATAGGCGGCCTCGGACGCAGAAAGGAGATAGGTCGCGACGCCGTTCTCGACTTCCTGCTGCGCTTTCAGGACCTGATTCTGATAGTCGATCAGATATTGCTGCAGCGTCGCGTCCTGCAGGCGGACGTTATTCGCAATCTGGCCGTAGTTCAGAAGGTTCCATTTAAAGGATGGGCCGATCGCGAATGCGCGACCCATCGGCTGAACCATCTGCCCCAGATTGTGGCCGACATTGCTGGCCTGGCCGCCAAAGGCCCCACTGATGCTGATCGCCGGATAGAGCTCCGCCTGCGCGACGCCGATCTGCGCGCTTTGCGCCGCTGCGCGCAGCTCCGCGACGCGTATGTCGGGCCGCCGGCGCAGAAGGTCGGCGGGAATGCCGACGGCCGCGCGCGGAGGGGCGAACGGAATTTTCGCCGCGCCGCGCGCGAGCAGGAAACCGAGCGGCTCCGGAGCCATTCCAAGGAGGACGCGCAGCGCGTTCATTCCGTGCTTGAGCTGAATCATCAGCCGCGGGATCGTCGCCTCGGTCGAGGCGAGCACGTTCTGGGCCTGATGCACGTCCAGAAGCGTCGAGGCGCCGCCCTCGAAGCGCGTCCTCGCAATTCGCACAGATTCGCGCTGCCGCGCGACATTGGCGCGCGCAATGGCGATCTGACGCTCGAGCGTGCGGATGCCGATATAGGCGCTCGCGACATCCGAAAGCAGCGTCACGAGCACGTCGTCATAGGACGCGATCGACCCGAGATAAGCGGCGTCCGCCGATTCGATTCCGCGCCGGAATTTGCCCCAGAGGTCGATTTCCCAGGACGATTGCACGAGCCATCGGTCCGCCCAGAAATTGCCGAGCGCCATGGAGTTGCCGCCCTGGGACGCCGGCGTCGCATTGCTCGCGCGGTCGTAATTCACCGCGGCGGAGGCGGTCTGCATCTGTGGATAGAACTCGCCGATGGCGACCCCGAGCTCCGCGCGGGCCTCCAGGACCTTCGTCCCCGCGCTCAGCAGAGTGAGGTTCTGGGAGTAAGCGGTTTCAATCAGCCGATTGAGAACCGGATCGCGGAAGAGGCGCCACCAATCGGCCGGCGTCTCCGCGGATTTCAGGCTCTTGCTGCGCCATTCCAGCCATTTGTCGGCGACGGGGGCGACGGGCGGGGTAAAATCCGGTCCCGTCATGCATCCCGCCAGGGATGCGCCGGCGACGCCGAGAAAGCCTCTCAGCGCGTCTCTCCGACTGAACCGTCCCACGCCTGCCACGGGGCTGCGGACAGTCGCCTCGCGCGCCATCTCGGGAGGCGAGGCGCTCAAAAAAACACGGACGGAATCGCGAATGTCGAATCTCACTGGCATAAGCGACCCGGCCCGCGCAATAAGGCGTTAAGCGATTCTTAACGCAGGCGTAGCAAGCAGGGCGCCGCCGTGCAACCGTAAATAGCCGTTCTCCTCAACCTTCTAGCTCTCCCGGTCCGGGCGCGCCGACGGCGCCGAGGCGAAGAGAAAGGCCGCTGTCAGCCCGAAGAGAATCGCGCCGTTCATCGCCTCCATGGCGCCGAGCAATCGCCAGCGCCGCTTGCGCGCCTTTTTGCGCAGTTCGCGCGGAAACATTCGCGCCATCAGGACGAACGCGCCAATATGCGCCGTAATCGCGGCGACGATGACAGGCAACCCCAGAACCGATCCGCTTCCCAACGCACGCCAGCTCCATTGCCCTGCCGCAAACGCCGATCCTTGGAAATATCTGATGCGGATCGACAGGCGCGCGGCCTCATTCATCAAGCGAAAAGCCCCGTCCGAGAAATCTCGAACGGGGAGAAGTTGCTGGGGGTCCCCCACGCGCTGGAGCAAGCAAGCGCGCGAAGCGGTTTTGCAGCCGGGACCCGCCTGCGAAATCAGGTTGGCGGACGCGTTCCGGCGCGAGAGAGAATGGCCGGCGCCCAGAGAGGGAGGGGTGGGCGCCGGCCGGACGACGCGCGGGGGTTGGTCGCGCGTCGCCAATCCTGGTCAGCGGCCGGCGAACGCTGCGACGAGTTCAGGGCCGAGAAGCGCCCGCAGCCGGCCGAGGATCAGCAGCACGACGCCGAAGACCCCAAGCGACATCCATCCGAAGAAGACGAAGCCCCAATGCAGCGGACCCGCGAAGCCCTCATCCATCGACCACGATGTATGACCCCATTCATTGAAGCCCACATTCGGGATGGTCATGAACAAGCCTACGACAAGGACGAGGAAAGCCAACGAGTAGCCATTGGCGAAGAGAGGCAGGCGCGTCTTCGCGTAAAGGAAGGCGCCGGCCCCGATAATCGCGAAAAGCGGATATGACGCGTAAAAGGTGACGATGTTGCTTGGGGTGAAATCCGTGTCGCGAACGGCGGTCATGTGCCAGACCGCGGTCTGCTCCGTGAAAAAGCTCAGGCCCCAAAACAGCGCAAGCGCGAAAATGACGAGCCACTGAATGAGATAGAGAAGCCGGCGCATCTCGTCCGTGGGCGAGAGCGCGGCCAGTTTGCGGTCGCGCGTGCGCCAGAGATAGCCGAAGAGTCCGCCCGCGCCGGCGAAAGCGAGGGCGATGGCCGCTTTGAGCAGATTGAGCCAATAGATCTGATATTCGGGCGAAAACGAGTCAAGCCCCGCGCTCCAGCCAAATAGCTGTTCGTAGAAACGCAAGAAGGCGACGAAGCCTGTCAGCGCCAAAACGCCGACGAGCAGGGGTTTGCGATCCAATATCCGCTCGGCGCCTTTCGCGGCGCCCGCGGCGCCGGTTTTTGTCATGCTCATGATGAATCTCCAGAAGCCGGTTCGCGCGCGGGAAAAATTGCCCACACTGCTTCTTTCGGAAGGGACGACGCCAACCGCACGGACGAGCCGCATCGCTTTCGCGAAGGATTGCGGGAAGAGACGCTCGGCAACGCTCGAGCGGCGCGGCGCTCCACAGCCGCGGCGTCATCCGACCGTCGCCTTGCGCAACTGGACCGAAAGGACCGGCGGCGGCGAGGCGCTGTCAGGAAAGAGCGGAAACGTCTGCTGGAGGCGGGCGCGGCGATTGCGGATCGCCTTTGGGCTCCGCGCGGCGCATGGGAGCGTCGTCAATCGCCGACCGGACGAAATCGCCCGTCGGCGGCGGAAGAAGCGCGACAGAGGAGAATCGATTCGCCTGAGGAGCGCCGAGGGCGACGCCGTGCAGGATGCAACAGAGGCCGTGACGATGCCCGTCATGGGACGGGTTCGTCCTATCGACCGCGCCGGCCCCGCCTTGCGTCAGGCAGATCGCGCCATTCACGGCGCCGGAACCGGATTCGGCCGCGAGCGCCGCGGCGCCGGCGACCGCCATCTGCAAAAACAGAAGGCATGCGATCGCGATCGCCGTCAGTCGCGCGAGAACGCTCTGTCTCTTCGAATTTGGATCCACCGCCGCCTCTGGGTTCCGCTTCAAGGCTAGGTTGGGCCGATGCGACGCGTCAAGCGCGCATCGGAGGGGCGTGATGCGACGAAAGGACGCGCGCCGAGCGCCTGCTGTCATGGGCGCGTCGACCGGCGCCGCTCGTCGCGCCCCAGGGGGCCGAGGGACGCAATTGCGCCGCCTGGATCGCATGGACGGATTGCTTTACGCGTGCAAACGTCTTCGCATCCAGCGTCGGTCTTCACGTCGCCGGATGCGCGCGATGCACCGGGAGCTTTGGATGAGCGGCGCTTACGACGTTATCGTCATCGGTTTGGGCGCGATGGGCTCCTCAGCCTGTTATCATCTCGCCGCGCGCGGCCATCGCGTCCTGGGGCTCGATCAGTATCATCTCGCTCATGACCGCGGCAGCTCGCATGGCGAGACGCGGCTCATTCGAAAGGCCTATTTCGAGAATCCGAGCTATGTCCCGCTGCTGCGTCGCGCATATGAGCTTTGGGAGAATCTCGAACTCGAATGCGGGCGCACGCTCTTCGAACGCGCCGGACTCGTCACCTTCGGCCGGCCGGGAGCAAGCAGAGTCTTCGACGGCGCGCGCGCGAGCGGGCGTCTTTATGATATTCCGCTCGAAGAGTTCAGCCGCGAGCAGGCCATAGGCCGCTGGCCGATCTATCGCCCGCCTGAGGGCTTCGCGGCCGCGTTCGAACCGGGCGCAGGTTTCCTTTACGCCGAGCGATGCGTATTGGCTCACGCCAATGAGGCGCGAAAGCGCGGCGCGGAGTTGCGCGAAAACGAACCAGTCGTCGATTTCGCAATCGAAAATCGCCAAGCCGTCGTGCGCACCGCTTGCGGGCGCTATACGGCCGCCCGTCTGATCGTCGCCGGCGGCGGATGGAGCGCCAGCCTCCTTCGCGAATTGGTGCTGCCGCTGACGCTCCGAAAAATGATGCTCGGCTGGTTTCCCGCCACGAGCGATCACGCCGCGGAAAAAGGCGCGCCCGGCTTCGTCTTCGATCTCGACGACGATTTCTATTACGGCTTTCCCCAAATCGACGGCGAGAGCATTAAAGTCGCCGGACATCGGCGTTTCGAGCCGCTGGCCGCGCCGGAGGACAAGGATCGCCTGCCGCCAAGCGCGCAGAGAATCGCCCCGCTGCGCCAATTCGTGCGCGACTGCCTGCCCTTCGCCCAGGACGAAATGCTGCGGACCTCGCACTGCATCTATACGATGACGCCCGACGAGGATTTCATCATCGACCGCCATCCAACGGCGCCGGAGCTTGTCTTCGCGGCCGGATTCTCGGGTCACGGATTCAAATTCGCCTCTGTCGTGGGGGAAATACTGGCGGATCTCGCCATCGAGGGCGAGACCGCGCAGCCGATCTCCTTCCTCTCGGCGGCGCGCTTTTCGGCCTGACGAACGCCAACAGGCGGCCGAAAGGCCCCTTCGCCAAGTTTTAGGCTGGTCAAAGAGATTATATTCGTCCAGTATATAGCGCCTGCCGACGCGTCCTTCGCCGGCCGGGGCCGCACTGCGGATTTCCCCGAGCCGACAAGGCAAACTCCGACTCTCATGCTCGATCTCAATCCCTCGGCCCTGATCGATCTCTCCCCGGCTGAATGGACGGCGATCCGGCTCTCTCTCAAAATCGCAATCGTCGCGACATTGGCCAGCCTGCCCTTCGGCGTCTTCACGGCTTACGCTCTCGCGCGCTGGCAGTTTCCCGGAAAGTCGCTCCTCAACGGCGTCGTGCATCTTCCTCTCGTTCTGCCCCCCGTCGTAACGGGCTTCATGCTGCTGCTGCTCCTTGGACGAAAGGGCTTGATCGGCTCCTATCTCGCGGAAGTCGGGATCATCTTTTCGTTCCGCTGGACGGGGGCGGCAATCGCCTGCGCGGTCATGGGCTTCCCGCTGATGGTGCGCGCCATGCGGCTCTCCTTCGAGTCGATCGACCGGCGCCTCGAACTGGCTTCTGAAACGCTGGGCGCAAACCGGCTCTGGACCTTCTTCATGGTCACCCTGCCCCTCGCGACGCCCGGCGTCATTGTCGGTTCGATCCTCGCCTTCGCGAAAGCGCTCGGCGAATTCGGCGCGACGATCACTTTCGTCTCGAACATTCCGGGCGAAACGCAGACGATTTCGGCGGCGATCTACAGCTACACGCAAGTCCCCGGCGGCGACGAAAGCGCGATGCGCCTCACGCTCGTCGCCGTGATCATCGCCCTCTCCGCCCTTTTCGCTTCCGAAATCATTCAGTGGCGTGCGGAAAGACGCCTCGGGAGCGCCGAATGATCGACGTCGACGTCAAGCTGAAAGTCGGCGACTTTTCGCTCGACGTCGCATTCAAAAACGAGAACGGCGTCACGGCGCTTTTCGGGCAATCGGGTTCGGGAAAATCCGTCACGCTCGGCGTCATCGCCGGGCTGATGCGGCCTGATTCGGGCCATGTGCGACTCGACGGCGAGCCTCTTGTCGACGTCGAAGCGGGAATCTTCATCCCGGTCTCCCGCCGCCGCATCGGCCTCGTCTTTCAGGACGCCAATCTCTTCCCGCATCTCAGCGTCAAGCAGAACCTGCTTTACGGCCGATGGTTCGCGCCGCGCGATGCGCGTCGGATCGACTTCGACGCCGTGGTCGACACGCTCGGCGTCGGCGCGCTTCTTTCGCGCCCGCCGACGCGTCTCTCCGGCGGAGAGCGCCAGCGCGTCGCCATCGGCCGCGCCCTTCTTTCCTGTCCGAAACTGCTGCTCTTCGACGAGCCCCTCGCCGCGCTCGACATGCGGCGCAAGCTGGAGATCCTGCCGCTGATCGAGCGCGTCCGCGACGACTTCAAGATTCCCATCGTCTATGTCTCGCATGCCGTCGAAGAAGTGGCGCGCCTCGCGCCCTGCGTCGTGATGATCGAAGCGGGACGCGTGAAATTCGTCGGCGATCCGGCCACCGCTTTCAGCCGTCTTGGAATCATGCCGACGCAGGATCGCTTCGACGTTTCGTCGGTTCTCGAGGCGCAAATCGAGGACCGGCCGAGTTTCCATGGGCTCGTGGCCTTGCGGCATCCGGCCGGGACCATCTGGGCGCCCGGGCCGGTCGGTCCGCCCGGCGGCGTCGCCCGCGTCATTGTGAGAGCGACGGACGTCGTTTTGTCTCTCGTCGAGCCCAAGGACATCAGCACGAGAAGCATCCTTTCGGGAAAGGTCGCGTCCATCGATTTCGACGGCCGGCTCGCGATAGTCGAGATCGCGCTTGCCGAAAAAAGCTATCTTCTCGCGACGATCACGAGAGGCGCCATGGAGGACCTGTCTTTAAAGCCCGGATCGACCGTCTACGCATTGTTCAAATCGGCGGCGCTGGACGAGCGCTCCATCGCCTGATTCGCGTCCCCGCCCGCGCGGCCCCCATCGAATATTTGTGCGGCGCGGCAGCGATTTTTCTGTAATGATGGGAACTCATAATAACCGCTTGAAGACTCATTGTGTCGGCGCGAGACGCCGGAAGGCGGGGTCTTATCGTGTCGAAAAAAGAGAAAATTGCGCTCGTTCTTCAAGGCGGCGGCGCGCTTGGGGCCTATCAAGCCGGCGCCTTCGAGGCGCTTTCGACGGGCGGCTATTGCCCGGAATGGTTCGCAGGCATTTCGATCGGCGCGATCAACGCGGCCATCATCTGCGGCAATCCGCCGGATAAGCGGGTCGCGCGCTTGCGCGCTTTCTGGGAGCAGGTCACGAGCCGCGCGCCGGCGCCGTTCCTTCTCGACGGGCTGATGGGGACGATCTTCGCCGAGGCGAGCGCGAATTTTACGGCGACGTTCGGCGCGCCGGGCTTTTTTGCTCCCCGTATGCCGCCGCCCGTGCCGACCTGGCATTATCCGCCGACGGAACTCAGCTATTACGACACGGAGCCTTTGCGCCGCACGCTTTCCGATCTCGTCGATTTCAACCTGATCAATTCGGGAAATGTGCGCCTCAGCGTCGGCGCCGTCAACGTGCAGACGGGTAATTTCATATATTTCGACAATGCCGAAATGAAGATCGGTCCGGAGCACATCCTTGCGAGCGGCGCGCTGCCGCCCGGCTTTCCGCCCGTCAAAATCGGCAAGGATCTCTACTGGGACGGCGGTCTCGTGTCGAATACGCCTCTGCAGGACATTTTGGACAAATGCGATTCGCAGGACGATCTCTGCGTTTTCCAGATCGATCTTTTCGGCGCGCGCGGACCTGCGCCTTCGACTCTGCTCGACGCGGCGCAGCGGGAGAAGGACATTCGCTATTCCAGCCGAACCAGACTGAACACCGATCTCTCGAAGCGCGCGCATAATCTGCGCACGGCGCTCAAACGCCTCGCCGCAAAGGTCCCGCCGGAACTGCTCAACGACCCCGACTGGCTGGCGCTGGACGGTTTCGGCGACGTGCCCGCCATGACGATCGTGCAGCTCATCCACCGTCGCGCGGCCTATGAGACACAATCGAAGGACTATGAATTCTCCCGCACGACGATGACGGACCATTGGAAGGCCGGGGCGGCCGACGTCGCCGCGACGCTTTCACACCCGGCGTGGCTTTCGAGAAAGCGGCCCGTGGAGGAGGTCGTCGTTTTCGACTGCACGAAGGAACTCTTCGAGGACGACGACAGGAGATCGAAAACATGAAAATCGACGACGTCCGCAAGAATGCGTTCGCCATGCCGCTCACCAGTCCCGCTTTCCCGCCGGGACCCTACCGCTTCTTCAATCGCGAATATTTCATCATCACATATCGCACGGATCGGGACGCGCTGGAGCGGGTGGTTCCGGAGCCGCTCGAGGTCGTCGAGCCGATCGTGAAATATGAATTCATCCGAATGCCCGATTCGACCGGCTTCGGCGACTATTGCGAGTCGGGCCAGGTCATTCCCGTCCGCTTCAACGGCCAGCTCGGGCAATATACGCATGCAATGTATCTCAATGACGGGCCGCCGATCTATGGCGGCCGCGAGCTGTGGGGCTTTCCGAAAAAATTCGCGCAGCCCTCGCTGACGGTCGAACGCGACGCGCTCGTCGGCGTGCTCGATTACGGCTCCTGCCGCGTGGCGCGCGGCGTCATGGGCTACAAGCATCGGCCGCTCGATCAAGGAGAGGTGCTGAAAAGTCTCGCCGTGCCGAATTATCTCCTGAAGATCATTCCGCATGTCGACGGCTCGCCCCGCATTCTCGAACTCGTCGATTACCGTCTCGAAGATGTCGCGTTGAAGAGCGCTTATACCGGTCCTGCGTCGCTCGATCTCCATCCCCACGCGCTCGCGCCGGTCGCGGACCTGCCGGTGCGGGAAATAATCTCCTGCGCGCATATTCTCGCCGACCTGACGCTCGGTCTCGGCAAGGTCGTTTACAACTATCTCGGTTGAGGAGCCCATCATGGATCTGAACGGCAAAGTCGCGGTCGTCACGGGGGCCGCGAGCGGCATCGGTCATGGGATCGCCAAACGCTTCGTCGAGGCCGGCGGTCGCGTCTGCATCGCCGATCTCAATCTCGACGCCGCGAAAGCGGCCGCCGCGGAAATCGGCGACGCCTCGGTCGCCATGGCGGCGGGCATGGACGTTTCGAACGAAGAGCAGGTCAACGCCGGCGTCGACGCCGCCGCTAAAGCGTTTGGAACGGTGGATATTCTCGTTTCGAACGCCGGCATCCAGATCGTGCATCCGATCGAAGAGTTTCCCTTCGCCGATTGGAAGAAGATCATGGCGATCCACCTCGACGGGGCCTTTCTCACGACCAAGGCCTGCGTGAAATACATGTATCCGCAAAGGTCGGGGGCGCTGATTTATATGGGATCGGTGCACAGCCACGAAGCGTCGCCGCTGAAATCGGCTTATGTCGCGGCGAAGCACGGCATATTGGGGCTCGCGCGCGTGATGGCGAAGGAAGGGGCCAAATATAATGTCCGGGCCAACACGATCTGCCCCGGCTTCGTCATGACGCCGCTCGTCGAAAAGCAGATTCCCCAGCAGGCCCACGATCTCGGCATCTCGGAAGAACGCGTCGTCAAGGAGGTCATGCTGGGCGAAACCGTCGACAAGCAATTCACCATGATCGCCGACGTCGCCGAAGTCGCCCTGACGCTCGCCGCCTTTAAGACGAACGCGCTGACCGGCGAGTCGGTCATCGTCAGTCATGGCTGGCATATGAACTGATCGATCCGTCATCGAGAAACGGCGTCGCGCAAAGAAACCGTCGCGTTTGCGCGACTATTGTGCGACGCGGAATTTAATGCGCCTGGCCGCGTGCGCCGCAGCAAAAGACTTACATATTTGGAGCGAACGCGACAGAAATGGCGCGAAAGCAACGCGGCCGTCTGTTTTTTGACAGCAATGTCAGCGTCGCGACGCGCTTTCAATTTGAATTTTCTCAATGAGGAAGACTGCGGCGATTGGCGTGCTCCTTGCAGTTTTGGAACTGAGGTAGAGTGGTTCGCGTCCTCTCTGAGGATGAAGAAAGCCGCCGCTTCGAGGAAATGCGAGGGAGAGGCATGGCCGCCAGCGAGTCTTTTTACGACGTGATCCGGCGCCAGGGGATCACGCGCCGCAGCTTCACCAAATTCTGTTCCTTGACGGCCGCGAGCCTCGGCTTCGGCCCGGTCGGCGCCGCCAAGATGGCGCATGCGCTGGAAAACAACCCGCGCGTCCCTGTCATCTGGATGCACGGGCTGGAATGCACCTGTTGCTCGGAGAGCTTCATCCGCTCGGCGCATCCTCTGGTGAAGGACGTCGTCCTTTCCATGATCTCGCTCGATTACGACGACACGATCATGGCGGCGGCGGGCCATCAGGCGGAGGCGATCCTCGAGGAGACGAAGGAAAAATATAAAGGCAAATATATTCTCGCCGTCGAAGGCAATCCGCCGCTCAACGAAGACGGCATGTTCTGCATCGACGGCGGCAGGCCTTTCGTCGAGAAACTGAAATGGATGGCCGAAGACGCTTTCGCCATCATCGCCTGGGGCGCCTGCGCCTCCTGGGGCTGCGTGCAGGCGGCGGCGCCCAACCCGACGCAGGCGACGCCGATCGACAAGGTCATCAGGAACAAGCCGATCATCAAAGTGCCCGGCTGCCCGCCCATCGCGGAGGTGATGACCGGCGTCGTCACTTACATCACCACTTTCGGCCGTCTGCCCGAACTCGACCGCCAGGGGCGGCCGAAAATGTTCTATTCCCAGCGCATCCACGACAAATGCTACCGCCGTCCGCATTTCGACGCGGGACAGTTCGTCGAGGAGTGGGACGACGAGGCGGCGCGCAAAGGCTATTGCCTTTACAAGATGGGCTGCAAGGGTCCGACGACCTACAACGCCTGCTCCACCGTGCGCTGGAATGGCGGCGTGTCCTTCCCCATTCAGTCCGGCCATGGCTGCATCGGCTGTTCGGAAGAAGGCTTCTGGGACAAGGGGCCGTTTTACGAGCGCCTCTCCACGATCCGGCAATTCGGCGTCGAGAAGAACGCCGATGAGATCGGCATGGCGGCCGCGGGCGTCGTCGGCGCCGCCGTGGCGACACATGCCGCGATCACCGCGGTCAAGCGCGTCGTGGCGAAGCGCGAAACCGAGAAGCTTTAATCTTCCCATTGAGCGAGCGCGCGTGACGCGCCTCGCCGCGACAGGAATAAAGTCATGGGCATCCAGACTCCCAACGGCTTCGATCTCGACAATTCGGGCAAGCGCGTCGTCGTCGATCCGGTGACGCGCATCGAAGGCCATCTGCGCATCGAAGTGAATGTCGATTCCAATAATGTCATCCGCAACGCCGTCTCGACCGGCACGATGTGGCGCGGCATTGAAGTCATTTTGAAGAATCGCGATCCGCGCGACGCATGGGCGTTCACGGAGCGGATCTGCGGCGTCTGCACCGGCACCCATGCGCTGACCTCCGTGCGCGCGGTGGAGAACGCGCTCAATATCAGCATTCCCGAGAACGCCAATTCGATCCGCAACATCATGCAGCTCTGCCTGCAGGTGCACGATCATCTGGTGCATTTCTATCATCTGCACGCGCTGGACTGGGTCGACGTCGTCTCGGCGCTCTCCGCCGATCCCAAGGCGACCTCGGCGCTCGCGCAATCGATCTCGCCCTGGCCGCTGTCGTCGCCGGGCTATTTCAAGGATCTGCAAACCCGGCTGAAGAAATTCGTCGAGTCGGGCCAGCTCGGCCCCTTCAAGAACGGCTATTGGGGCCACCCCGCCTATAAGCTGCCGCCCGAAGCCAATCTGATGGCCGTCGCGCATTATCTGGAGGCGCTCGACTTCCAGAAGGACATCGTCAAGATCCACACCATCTATGGCGGCAAGAATCCGCACCCCAATTGGCTCGTCGGCGGCGCGCCCTGCGCCATCAATGTCGATGGGACAGGCGCGGTCGGCGCGATCAATATGGAGCGCCTGAATCTCGTCTCCGAGATCATCGACCGCTCGATCGAATTCGTCGAGCAGGTCTATCTGCCCGACCTCGCCGCCATCGCCGGCTTCTACAAGGATTGGCTCTATGGCGGGGGCCTCTCCGGCAAGAGCGTCATGAGCTATGGCGACATTCCCGAACACGCGAATGATTACTCGGAATCGAGCCTGCTGCTGCCGCGCGGCGTGATCCTCAACGGCAATCTCAAGGAGGTTCTGCCGATTGACCATGCCGACCCGGAGCAGATCCAGGAGTTCGTGACCCATAGCTGGTACAAATATCCGGACGAAACCAAGGGGCTGCATCCCTTCGACGGCGTCACGGAGCCCCATTACAAGCTCGGCCCCAACGCCAAGGGCACGCCGACCAATATCGAGGCTCTCGACGAGAGCGCGAAATATTCGTGGATCAAGTCGCCCCGCTGGCGCGGCAATGCGGTCGAGGTCGGCCCGCTCGCGCGCTACATCATCGGCTATGCGCAAGGAAAGCCGGAATTCAAGGAGCCGGCCGACAGGCTGCTCGCCTCTCTCGGCGCGCCGGTGACCGCGCTCTTCTCGACGCTCGGCCGCACGGCGGCGCGCGGGCTCGAATGCCAGTGGGCGGCGCGTAAAATGCGCCACTTCCAGGACAAGCTCATGGCCAACATCAAAGCCGGCGACACGGCGACCGCCAATGTCGAGAAATGGGAGCCGAAGACCTGGCCGAAAGAGGCGAAGGGCTACGGCTTCACGGAGGCGCCGCGCGGCGCGCTCGGACATTGGATCAAGATCAAGGACGGCAAGATCGACAATTACCAGTGCATCGTGCCGACCACCTGGAATGGAAGCCCGCGCGATCCGAAGGGCAATATCGGCGCTTTCGAAGCCTCGCTGATGGATACGCCCATGGCCGATCCGGAAAAGCCGCTCGAGATCCTGCGCACCATCCATTCCTTCGATCCCTGCCTCGCCTGCTCGACTCACGTCATGAGTCCGGACGGTCAGGAAATGGCGTCGGTGAAAGTCCGCTAGGGAGGCGTTCATGGTCGACGGCGTGCAAGTCTCGGGCGTCGGCGACGCGCATGGCGCGCGCGCCGTCGAACGCCAGACCGTCTATGTCTACGAAGCGCCGGTGCGTATCTGGCACTGGGTCAATGCGCTCTGCATCACGGCGCTGTTCGTCACGGGCTATTTCATCGCGAGCCCGCTGCCGAGCGTCCCCGGCGAAGCGAGCAACAGCTTCCTCATGGGCTATATCCGCTTCGCGCATTTTGCAGCGGGGCAGACGCTCGCGGCCTTTTATCTGTTGCGGGTCTACTGGGCCTTCGCGGGCAGCCCCCATTGCCGCCAGATTTTCTATGTGCCCTTCTGGAGTCGCGCCTACTGGTCCGAGGTTCTGCACGAAGCGAAATGGTATCTCTTTCTCGCCAAGGCGCCGAAGAAATATCTCGGGCACAATCCGCTCGCGCAGCTGATCATGTTCTCGCTCTTCACTGTTCCGCTCATCTTCATGATCGTCACAGGCTTCGCGCTATATTCGGAGGGCGAGGGCGTCGATTCCTGGCAGCACAAACTCTTCGGCTGGGTCTTCGCCATCTGGCCCAATAGCCAGGAGGTCCATACGCTCCACCATCTCGGCATGTGGGTTCTCGTGACTTTCGCGATCATCCATATTTACGCGGCGGTGCGCGAGGATATCGTCAGCCGGCAAAGCATCATCTCCTCGATGATCTCGGGCGAGCGCATCTTCAAGGATGAGGCGGCGGATTGACGTCATGAGCGCGCCCAATGTCCTCATTCTTGGAATCGGCAACATATTGTGGGGGGATGAGGGATTCGGCGTGCGCGCGGTCGAAGCCTTTCATCGACGGTACGAGACGCCGAAGAATGTTGCGCTTCTCGATGGCGGCACGCAGGGACTTTATCTCGTGCACTTCGTCGAGGAGGCCGATTTCCTCCTCGTCTTCGACGCGATCGATTACGGTCTGGCGCCGGGAACGCTCAAAGTCGTCCGCGACGACGAGGTTCCAAAATTCACCGGATCGAAGAAAATGAGCCTGCATCAGACCGGGTTCCAGGAGGTGCTCAGCGCGGCGGAGCTGCTGGGCCGCTATCCTCGTCGGCTGGCGCTCATCGGCTGCCAGCCGCTCGATCTCGAAAATTGGGGCGGCGCCTTGACCGCTCCGGTGTCGTCGGCGATCGATCCCGCCCTCGGGGCGGCGGCCGAGATCCTCGCCGGATGGGGCGTGTCCCTATCGCCGCGGAACGCCGCGCCGCCGGCGGGACTTCTCGCCAACGACATCGACCATCGCAATTATGAAAGGCGCGTCTGAACGCGCCTCAATGAGGAAACGGCCATGAAAAGCGTCTCCAGATTTTCCGCCGGCCTTTTCGCCGCGATCGCCCCCTTCGGCGCCCAGGCGGATCCCGGGCTGCATCATCACGCGCGCCTTGCGGAACAGGCGCCGCCGCTTCTTTCGCTCCATCCGGCTGTCGGCTTGCTCCTCGTCGTCGCGATCTGGGCGGCGAGTGTTCGAGCGCTCGAACAGCTTTCATCGCGCAGCGCGCGATTCTAACCGAAGGGGCGCGGTCCATGTGCCTCGGCTTTCCGATGACGGTCGTGTCCGGCGACGCGCTGCAAGCGGTCTGCGAGCGCAAGGGCGAGCGCGAGACGGTGTCGATGCTGCTCATCGGGTCGCAGGAGCCGGGGACTTGCGTGCTCGTCCATCTGGGAACCGCGATGCGCATCCTGGACGCTGACCAATCGCGATCGGTCGACGCCGCGCTCGACGGACTCGCCGCCGCCTTGAATGGCGAAGATTTCGACAGCTTTTTCTCCGATCTGATCGACCGGGAGCCGCAATTGCCGGCCTTCTTGCGCAAAGAAAAGTAGCGAGCGAGACGATGTCAGCTTTGCAGCCCCTCGCCGGAAAAACCCGCCTTCCCATCGCCGATGATTCGACGATCGAGGCGATCCTGTCGGCGGGCGGCGCGCATGTCGTTCTGCTCTTTGCCGGCGATCCGGCGCAGCGTCCCGAGTCGGGCGACGTCGCGGTGATCTTCCCCGAGCTTCTCAAGGCGTTCGAAGGCCGTCTCTCGGGGGCCGTCGTCGCGCGCGAGGCTGAAAAGAGCCTCGGCGCGAGATTTCAGGTCGACGTTCTGCCGAGCCTCGCCGTCATCCGCGATGGAGCGACGATCGGCGTCATTCCGCGCATTCGCGACTGGCCCGAATATCTGGAGAAGATCGAGGCCCTCCTCGCGCCGGATGCGCCCCGGGCGGCCAAGGCTCCACGGGTCGAGATCACTTTCTCGCAGAAAGGAGCCCGCGCGTGAAAGCCGGATTCTGGGTCGCGCCCGACGGCGCCGACGAGGCGGTGACGCTTGTGCCGCTGGGCGGGAGCGCGGAAGCGCTCGAAACGCGCCGCAAAGCGAATTTCCTCGCCACAAGCTCGGCCGAGGAGCTGATCAAACGCTGCCCGCTCGTCGCCAGTCTCCTTCCTCGCCTGGCTGAGGCGCTGGAGTCGCAGACGGCGGCCGCGCAATGCGTTCTGTTCGACGTCACGGATTTCAGCGCCGATGAAAGCGAACTTCTCTCTCAGGTCCTGGGAGAGGGCGAAGTGGCCGGCGTCGCGGCGCTGACGGACGGCGTCGTGGCGCAGGTGCACGAATCCGTGATGGCCGGCCTCTGGCGGGTGCGCTTCACCGACGCCGCCGGCGCGCTTGTCGCCGATTATCTGGAAGTCGGCGCGATTCCCCAGGCCGTGCGGAAGGCGGCCGAGCTGGCGGCGCCCGATTTGAGCTTCGGCGCGGCGCCGCAAGGCGCGATGAACGTCATGCCTGTCCTCGCCGAAATCCGTGAACGCATGACGCCGGTGAAATCTGGAGAGGCGCCGCATATCGTCAATTTCTCGCTATTGCCGATGAATGACGCCGACATGGCATTTCTTCAGGAGATGCTCGGGGATGGTCCCGTGCGGCTCGTCTCCCGAGGCTACGGAACCTGCCGCGTGCTTGCGACGGGCGCGCGGAATGTCTGGTCGGTGCAATTCTACAACGCGATGGATGAGATCATTCTCGACACGCTGGAGATTGGCGACGTTCCCGCTGCGGCCTGCGCGGCGGACGAAGACTTCCGAGACTCCGCGGAGCGGTTGCGCGAAATCGACGAGGCCTATTTCCGATGAAAGTCGAGAATGAGGGGCATGTCGAAGAGACGGGGGACGACCGCATGGAGTGCGGCGTCTGCTGGAGCGTCTACGATCCGGCGGAGGGCGATCCTGTCTGGCAGATCGCGCCGGGCACGCCATTCTCGCAATTGCCCGAAGAGTGGCGATGCCCCAATTGCGACGCCCCGCGCATGCGCTTCATGCGGCTCGCACATGGACGATGACGCCGCCACCGCCGTCGGGGAGCGGCTCGCGGCGCGCTACCGCGAGATTCGTTCCGGCCCTATGCGCGGCATGCCGATCTGCAACGACGCGCTGGATGTGGCGGCGATCGGCTTTCGTCCTCTCATCGACCCGACGCGCGGCGAATTCGCGTTCGGCGCGATCGTGACGCCCTGGATGATGAACATTGTCGGCGCGCGCTTATCGGGCGAAGAACATGGGTTCGTTGCAGGCGCAATGCATCGTATCGCGCTTCCCGCCGGCGACGTCGAGATGGTCGCCAGCGGTCTCGACGGCTTCGGACCCATACTCGCCTGCTCGCTCTTCTCGCCCATGTTCGATTTTCCGGATATGGACGCTGCGAGGGAGACGGCGCGCCAGGCGATCGAGGCGCTGTTCGATCGCGACTTGCTGGAGAGAGCGGCGACTCGGCGCGCGGCCGCGCTCGACCGCCGCGCTTTGCTGCGCGGCCGACTGGCCGAGGCTCCGCGATGAGCGCGCATAGCAGTCCCGGGACGATCCATATCGGCGTCGAGACGGACGCCGCGGGCCGCGTTTCGTCCGTAACGCTGCTCTCCACCCGGCCCACGGGACTTGGGCGGGTCTTTATCGGCCGCCCGCCGCAAGAGGCGCCGAAACTGGCGCGCCAGCTTTTCAGCCTCTGCGGCTTCGCGCACGCCGCCGCCGCCCGGCTCGCCCTTGCATCGGCGCGCGGGGAAGCTCTAACGCCGTCCGAGACGTTCTCGATTGCTGTCGGGCTCCTCGCAGAGACCTGCGCCGAGTCGCTGCGTTCCACGGCCCTTGGATGGCCGCGCGAAGGCAGGCCGGAAGCCTTGGCCGAAGCGGCGACGCCCTTGCGTGAAGCCATGGCGGCCGCTCGCCTGATCATGTCGACGGCGGCGGCGGACGGCGCATTTCCGGAGCGTCGGACGCTGTCGTCCGCAGCGAAAACGCTAATCGACGCCGCCCGCGCGCTCGGGCTCGACGCCGCCGGGACAGGCGCGCCGGCCGCTGACAGCCTGCTCGGCGCGATCATGGCGGAAGCGCGCGGCGACGCCTTCCTCTTTTCCGCGGAGCCCGACGCGCTCCAACCCGCCGACGACGTCTCCGTCGCGCTGGCGATCGAACGGAATGGAGAACGTTTCGCCGCCGCGCCGACGCTGCCGCATCGGATCGTCGAGACGGGTCCTTTCGCGCGCTTCTGGCCGGAAGCCGTGATCGAGCGTTCGCATCTGGCGGCGCGTCTTCGCGCGCGGCTCCACGCGACGTCGCAGGCGCTCAATATGCTTTGGCGCGCGCTGTCATACGGCGAAGCGGCGGCGGATGATCTCATGAGCGCGACCCGTCGCGTCGAGGGCGAGGGCTTCGCGGCGGTCGAGACGGCGAGAGGACGGCTTTATCACTGGGCACGCCTCGACGCGGCAGGCGAAATCACGGATTATGTCCTCGCGGCCCCCACGGAATGGAATTTTCATCCCGCCGGACCCTTCGCCGCCGCTTTGCTCGGGGCGGAGATCGGAAAGGGCGAATACGCGCGGCTGCGCATCCGGCGCCTCGCCGCCGCTTTCGATCCCTGCGTCGCTTTCCAGATCGAATTGCGCGAGCAGGCCCATGCATGAAATGGCGCTGACGGAAAGCATCGTCGACATTGTTTCGGACGAAGCGCGCAAGCAGGGCTTCGCCAAGGTGCGCATCGTGCGCCTGCAGATCGGCGCCATGGCGCATGTGGAGCCCGAAGCCCTTCGCTTTTGTTTCGACGCCGTCTCGCGCGGCACGGTCGCAGAAGGGGCGACGCTGGACATTAGGCGCCTGCCGGGCGAAGGTTGGTGTCTCGACTGCGGCAAGACCGTGCCGCTCGAAGAGCGTTTCGGCGCCTGCCCCGAATGCGGCAGGCGTCATGTGCAAATGACGTCGGGAGACGAACTGCGCGTCGAGGAGCTGGAGGTCGACTGATGTGCACGGTGTGCGGCTGCGGAACAGCGACGGTCGAAGGCGAGAAGAAAGCGACTGAGCAGTCGCAGAGCCACGATCGCCATCACCGCCATGATCATGATCATCACTCTCACGATCACGACCACGGCCATAGTCACGACCATCATCATTACGATCACGCCCATCATCATCCGCACGACCATGATCATACGCATGGCGAAGGCGGGGAAGTCATCGATTTCGGCGCAGGGATCGCCGGCGTGCATGTCCCCGGGCTCAGTCAGGAGCGGATCGTACGCATCGAGCGCGACATTCTCTCGAAGAACGACGCCTATGCGCGCGACAACCGCGCGCTGTTCGCCGCCAAGGGCGCCCTGGCGCTCAATATCGTCTCGAGCCCCGGCTCGGGAAAGACGGCTTTGCTCGTGCGGGCGATAAACGATCTGAAGGACAGGCTCGCCGTCGCCGTGATCGAAGGCGACCAGCAGACCTCGAACGACGCCGAGCGCATCCGCGCCACCGGCGCGCCCGCCATACAGATCAATACGGGCAAGGGCTGCCATCTCGACGCGCATATGGTGGGTCATGCGCTCGAAGAGCTCGACCTGCGCGCGGGCGGCGTCCTGTTCATCGAGAATGTCGGCAATCTCGTATGTCCCGCCGCTTTTGATCTCGGCGAGGCGCATAAGGTCGTCCTGCTCTCGGTCACGGAGGGCGAGGACAAGCCGCTCAAATATCCGGACATGTTCGCCGCCGCCGATCTGATGCTGCTCAACAAGGCGGATCTCCTGCCGCATCTTACATTCGACGTCGGCGCCTGCCTCGCCAACGCGCTCAAGGTCAATCCGCATTTGCAGACGCTCGTCGTCTCGGCGACCAGCGGCGAAGGCCTGGCCGCCTTTTACGCCTGGATCGAGGCGCGGGCCGCGCACGCGAAGACGCATGCGGGCGCCGCCAGGGCGGGATAGGCCGATGGCGAGCCCCGCCGCCTGCGCCGCGCCCACAGAGCCCGAGCGGCGGCGCCTTCGGTTGCGCGGCGCCGTGCAGGGCGTCGGCTTTCGTCCTTTCGTTTACAATCTCGCGCTGAGATACGGCCTTAGCGGCTTCGTCCAGAATGACGGCGACGGCGTCCTGATCGAAGTCGAGGGCGCTCCTCATGACGACTTTCTGCGCGCGCTTCGTGGCGAGAAGCCGCCTCTCGCGGTCATCGACTCCATCGATGTTGCTCATATCGACCCGCGCCGGGATCGCGGTTTCACGATCCGCGAAAGCGCAGGCGGAAACGCCAGGACGCGCATCGTCGCGGATGCGGCCGTCTGCGAGGCCTGCCTCGACGAGCTTTTCGATCCCGAGAGCCGCTTTCATCTCTACCCTTTCGTCACCTGCACCCATTGCGGACCTCGCTTCACCATCACCTCGTCCCTGCCTTACGACCGTCCGCAGACCTCCATGGCGCGTTTCTCCATGTGCGAGGACTGCGCGCGCGACTATGGCGACCCGAAGAGCCGCCGCTTTCACGCCGAAACGATCGCATGTCCGAAATGCGGCCCGCGTCTCGAGCGGGACCCGCAGGCGATCGTTTCGGCGCTGAGAGCCGGCCGCATCGTCGCCTTGAAAGGCATTGGCGGCTTTCACCTGATATGCGACGCGCGCAACGAGGCCGCCGTCGATGAGCTGCGCCGTCGGAAGGCGCGCGACGCAAAGCCCTTCGCCGTGATGGCGGCGAATATCGCTTCCGTTTCGCTCTTCGCCGCGCCGAGCGAGGCGGAGCGCGATCTCCTGCGGCGTCGCGCGCGCCCGATCGTCGTCCTGCCCTCGAAGGGAACGCTGCCGCGATCGATCGCGCCCGGCCTCGCGCGCATCGGCGTCATGCTGCCTTACGCGCCGCTGCATCATTTGTTGTTCCACGCGGCGGCGGGATTTCCTGCTGCGAAAGATCAACGCGAGGCGGCGTCCGATTTCGTCATCGTCGCGACGAGCGCCAATCCCGGCGGCGAACCCCTCGTCGTCGATGACGACGACGCGCGCCGCCGCCTGTCCGGCATCGCCGATCTCATCGTCGGGCACGACCGTCCGATCCTTGTGCGCGCCGACGATTCCGTCATGGCGGTCGCGGGCGGCGCGCCCATCTTCCTCCGCAGGGCGCGCGGCTTCGTTCCGGAGCCCATCGATCTTGGCGCGGACGGTCCCTGCGCGATCGCCTTTGGCGCGCATCTCAAGACGACGGTGACCGTCACGCGCGGGCGCGAGGCTTTCGTCTCTCAGCATATCGGCGATCTCGACGACGCGGAGACCGTGCGATTTTTCGAGGAAACGACGCGCCATCTCGTCTCGATCCTCAATGTAAGACCGGAAATCGCGGCCTGCGACGCGCATCCGGATTTTTTCTCCACGCGCATCGCGGAGGAAACGGGCCTGCCGCTCTACAAAGTCCAGCATCACGCCGCCCATGTCGCCGCGATCGCGGCGGAGCATGGGACGAGCGACGCCATTCTCGGCGCAGCGCTCGACGGCTATGGCATGGGCGACGATGGCGGAGCCTGGGGCGGCGAGCTCATGCTGCTCGAAAACGCGTCGTGGAAGCGGCTCGGCCATCTCGCGCCGCTCGCGCTCATCGGCGGCGATCGCGCCGCGCGGGAGCCGTGGCGCATGGGGATGGCGGCGCTCGCGGCGATCGACCGGCTCGATCTTTCCGCCAAATTCTTCCCCGATGTCCCGCAAGCTGCGAATGTCGGCGCAAGAATGCGGAAGCAGGGAGCCGCTCGCACGACCAGCATGGGCCGCCTCTTCGACGCCGTCGCGGCGCTCGCCGGCGTCTGTCCGGCGCAACGCTATGAAGGTCAGGCGGCGATGGAGCTGGAGGCGCTCGTCGAAAGTCCGCGCCTGTTGGATAACGCCTACCGGCTGCGGGACGGCGTGCTCGATTTCGCGCCTTTTCTCGCTTTCGTCGCGACCGAGCGGCCGAGTGCGCGCGAGACCGCCGAATATTTTCACGGCGCGCTCATTGACGGATGCGCGGACTGGATCGCCGAGGCCGCGGGCGCGCTCGGGCTCCAGCGCGTCGCGCTTGGCGGCGGCTGCCTGATGAACCGCGCGCTCGCCGACGGCCTTTGCGGCGCCTTGCGCGCGCGCGGAATCGAGCCATTATGCGCGCGCTTGGCGCCCTGTAACGACGGCGGGATTTCCCTCGGGCAGGCGGCGCTGGCGAGAGCCGCCTTTCAGACAGGACGGCGAGAGAAAGAGAGCGCGGCATGTGTCTAGCGATTCCCGTGCGCGTCACAGAATTGCTGCCGGACCAGATGGCGAAAGTGTCGCTGGACGGCGTGAGCAAGACCGTTTCCGTGGCTCTACTCGACGAACTGAGCGTCGGCGACTACGTCATCCTGCATGTCGGGTTCGCGCTCTCCAAGATCGATCCCGATGAAGCCGAGCGCACTCTGCGCATGATCCGCGACATTGCAGGGTCCGCCTCATGAAATATGTCGATGAATTTCGAGACGGCCGGCTCGCGCGCGGCGTCGCGGAGACGCTCCATCGCCTCGCGCGGCCGGACCGGACCTACCGCCTCATGGAGTTTTGCGGCGGTCATACGCACGCCATTTCGCGCTATGGTCTCGAAGACCTGTTGCCGTCCAATATGCGCATGATCCACGGCCCCGGCTGCCCCGTCTGCGTCCTCCCGGTCGGCCGCATCGATATGGCGATTGAACTCGCCAGGCGCCCCAAGGTCACGCTTTGCACCTATGCCGATCTCATGCGCGTTCCCGCCTCCGGCGGCGCGAGCCTCATGAAAGCGAAGGCCGACGGCGCGGATATTCGCATGGTCTATTCGACGCTCGATGCGATCCGCATCGCCGAAGCCGAGCCGGACCGGGAAGTCATTTTCTTCGCGATAGGATTCGAGACCACGACGCCGCCGACGGCGCTCGCGATCAAACTTGCGATCAAGAACCGGCTGACCAATTTCTCGGTCTTCTGCAATCATGTGCTGACGCCCGCCGCCATGCGCGCCATTCTCGGCAATCGCGCGGAAGGCGTCGAGATCGACGGCTTTGTCGGTCCCTCCCACGTCTCCGCCGTGATCGGCTTGCAGCCCTATCGCTTCGTCGCCGCGCAATTTGGCAAGCCGGTCGTCGTCGCGGGCTTCGAGCCGCTCGACGTCCTTCAGGCCGTCGTCATGCTCGTGCGGCAATTGAACGAGGGACGTGGCGAGATCGAAAACCAGTATGGCCGCGCCGTCGCAGCCGAAGGCAATCTGCTGGCGCAGGCGGAGATGCGCGAGATCTTCGAATTGCGCGAGAGCTTCGAGTGGCGCGGGCTGGGAGAGGTCGCCGACAGCGCCCTGCGCCTGCGCGACGCCTATGCCGCTTTCGACGCCGAGCGCCGCTTCGCTCTTGCGGCGCATCGCGCCAAAGACAATCCCGCTTGCGAATGCGGCGCGATCCTTCGCGGCGCGAAGCGTCCGCATGATTGCAGGCTGTTCGGAACCGTCTGCACGCCCGAGACGCCGATGGGCTCCTGCATGGTGTCGTCGGAAGGGGCCTGCGCCGCGCAATGGACCTATCGCCGCTTCGACGAACGCGCCGCCTGAGAATTTTGCTATGGCTACCGTCAAAACCTACAGGCGCAAGCTCGATCTTTCGGGACGCGTCGATCTCTCCCACGGCGCCGGCGGACGCGCCATGGCGCAGCTCATCGCCGAAATTTTTCACAGCGCGCTCGACAATGAATGGCTGAGGCGCGGCGACGACCAGTCGGTTTTCGAGATCGGCGCGGGCCGCCTCGCAATGACGACCGACGCCTTCGTCGTTTCGCCCCTCTTCTTTCCCGGCGGCGACATCGGCTCGCTCGCCATTCACGGCACGGTGAACGACCTCGCCATGTCCGGCGCGCGGCCGCTCTATCTGACGGCGAGCTTCATCATAGAAGAAGGCTTTCCCCTGGCCGATCTCGCGCGCATCGCGCAAAGCATGGGAGCGGCGGCGCGCGACGCGGGCGTGTTCGTCATCGCCGGCGACACCAAGGTCGTCGAGCGCGGCAAGGCCGACGGCGTCTTCATCACGACCGCCGGAGTCGGCCGCCTGCCCCACGGACTCGAACTCTCCGGCGACAAGGCCCGGCCGGGCGACGCCGTGCTGATCTCCGGTTCGATCGGCGATCATGGCGTCGCGGTCATGTCGAAGCGCGAAAATCTCGAATTCGATTGCGAGATCCTGTCCGATTCCGCGGCCCTGCACGGACTCGTCGAGGGAATGACCGCCGCCGCGGGCGCGTCGCTACGGCTGATGCGCGATCCGACGCGCGGCGGCCTCGCGGCGACGCTCAATGAAATTGCGCAGCAGTCGGGCGTCGGATTTCGACTCGAGGAGGAAGCGATCCCCGTCAAGCCCGAAGTCGCCGCCGCATGCGAACTGCTCGGCCTCGACCCGCTCAACGTCGCCAATGAGGGCAAGCTCGTCGCCGTCGTCGCGCCGGAGGCCGCGAAAGCGTTGCTCGACGCGATGCGGGCGCATCCGCTTGGCCGCGACGCGGCGATCATCGGCGCGGTCGTCGCGAACGAACGCCGTTTCGTTCAGCTCAAATCGTCCTTTGGCGGCTCCCGCATCGTCGACTGGCTCGCCGGCGAGCAATTGCCGCGCATCTGCTAGAGCCTGCCGCGAACCGCATATGGATTTCATCGCCGATCGGCTAATCTGCAGGCCGGTCATCATCCAATAACCCAGCCTCCGCCATGACGATCGCGCCCATCCGCTATATCGAACCCGTTTTCCGCCCGCCGAGCGAAGCGGATTCGCTCATTCTGCCGGTGACGAACGGCTGTTCGTGGAATCGCTGCACATTTTGCGAAATGTATACGGCGCCGCAGAAGCGGTTCAGACCGCGCGACGAGGCGGAGACGCTCGATAGCATCCGACGCTGCGGCGAGCGCTTCGGCGACGGCGTGAAGCGCGTCTTCCTCGCCGATGGCGACGCCATGACGCTGTCGACCCGCCGGCTGACGACGATCCTCGAAAGCATCCGGCGCGAATTGCCGGGCGTGCGTCGCGTCTCCAGCTATTGCCTCCCCCGCAATGTGCGCAAGAAATCGGTGGAAGAGCTTGCGGAGCTCAAGGCGCTCGGTCTCTCTCTCGTCTATGTCGGCGCAGAATCGGGGGATGACGAGGTGCTTGCGCGCGTCGACAAGGGCGAAACATTCGAGACGTCGCGAGAGGCGCTCGTGAAGCTGGGCGCGGCGGGGATCAAGCGCTCCGTGATGATTCTCAACGGCCTTGGCGGCGCGATGCTGTCGCGACAACATGCGCTCAATTCAGCCGCGCTGATGAACGCCGCGCAACCCGAATTCCTCGCGACGCTCGTCGTGAGCTTTCCGATGGGCGAGGCGCGCTTTCGCGGCGATTTTCCAGGCTGGGAGCCGCTCGATATTCCCGGCTTGATGAAAGAAATGGAGCTTTTCATTTCCGCGCTCGATTTGCAGCGCACCGTTTTCCGCAGCGATCACGCGTCGAACTGGCTTATCCTGAAAGGAACGCTTGGTTCCGACAAGCCCCGCCTTTTGCAGGAATTGCGCGCCGCCATCGCCGCGCCCGACGCCGCCCCGCTGCGGCCGGCCTGGGCGCGGGGTCTGTAAGGCGAAGGTCTTTCAATGAAGCTATGCGGGCGCGAGCAAAAGGCTCGTTTCACTCCGCGCAACCCCTTCAATCGACCTGACGCTTGACAGCACGCGATCGAATTCCGCGAGATTTCCGACCTCGATCTCGGCGATGAGGTCATAGGCGCCGTTGGTGCTGTGAAGCGCATGTATCTCGGGCAGGCCCCGCAGCGCCTGAACGACTTTCCGCGTGCTCTTGCCCGCGACTTCGATCATCATGATCGCCCGGATGCGATCGCTTTGCGCGCCGCTCTTCAGGCGCACGGTGAAGCCAAGGATGATCTCCGCGTCGATCAATCGGTCGAGCCTGTTCTGGACGGTCCCGCGCGAGACGCCGAGCCTTTTCGCAAGCTCCGACAGGGACGCCCGGCCATCCGTCCGCAGCAGAGCGATCAACCGATGATCGAGGTCGTCCATGGCGCGCCTCTTGCCGATTTGCTGATAAACTATGTCATATCCGCTATTTTTCTATGATTTTTTGCATATCTTTATGATTTCGGCCGAGCGGCGTCTTCGCTAGCATCGCAGCGCTTCAACATCGCTGGGATGCGCGACATGGCGACCTTTCTAAGCGAACGAGAAATCGCTCGGCTGTTTGAGCGAACCGGCGCCCGGCCGTTCTGGTCTCGCCTCGTGGACTATCTCGCGCGTGATTTTGCGCGCTGGGCCGCCTTTGACAAGTCGCCGCGCTTTGCGAGCCATTCGCCCGGCGGCGTCATCGAGCTGATGCCGACAAGCGACGGCGAGACCTTCGCGTTCAAATATGTGAACGGCCATCCGGGCAATACGCGTCTCGGTCTGCAGACGGTCGTCGCTTTTGGCGCGCTGGCCGACGTGCGGACAGGCTATCCGTTTCTCCTCTCGGAGATGACGATCGCGACGGCCTTGCGAACGGCGGCGACGTCGGTTCTCGCCGCCCGCCGCCTCGCGCGGCCCGAGAGCCGGACCATGGCGCTGATCGGCCTTGGCGCGCAAGCCGAGTTTCAGGCCGATGCGTTTCGCCGGGTCCTCGGCGTCGACCGGCTGCGCGTCTTCGACGTCGACCCCGGCGCTCATGAGAAATTCGAACGCAACATGGCGTCGCGCGAGGTGACGATCACGCATTGCGAAAGCGCGCGCGAGGCGGCCTGCGGCGCCGACATCGTCACCACGATCACAGCCGACAAGAAACGCGCGACGATCCTCGACGAGACGATGATCGCGCCGGGAACGCATATCAACGCCGTCGGCGGCGACTGCCCCGGAAAGACCGAATTGTCGCGCGCGCTCCTGCTTCGCTCCGACATTTTCGTCGAATATGCGCCGCAGACGCGGCTCGAAGGCGAAATTCAGCAGCTCGATCCCGCTCACCCCGTCGCCGAGCTGCATGACGTGCTGTCGGGAAGACGTCCCGGCCGCGTCTCGGCCGACGCGGTGACCGTGTTCGACAGCGTCGGATTCGCCGTCGAGGATTTTTCGGTTCTTCGTCTCCTATACGATCTCGCGCAAGAGACGGGCGTCGGGACCGACATCGCGCTGACGGCGTCGCCAGCCGATCCGAAGAATCTTTTCGCTTTGCTGCGCGCCGGCCCGGCGACGGCCGACGCGCCGGAAAGCGAAGCGTTCGACTTCTCCAACTGACCCCGGGCTCCACGAGAAAGGCCGCCATGACTCTTCGCTTGAACGCTCCGCTCGCGGATGTCGCCGAACGCGCTTCGGCGGCCGCGCCGGCGGCGGATTCGCGCGCGCGCATCCTGATGTGCGCGCCCGATCATTTCGCGGTCGACTACGTCATCAATCCCTGGATGGAAGATCAGATCGGCCGGACGCAACGGACGCAGGCGCGGGCGCAATGGGAGAATCTGCGCCTTCATCTCGCGCGCGAGGCTGCGCTCGCCTATGTCCCGTCGGCGCCGGGATTGCCCGATATGGTCTTCACCGCCAATGCCGGCCTCGTCATCGGCGAGACGGTCGTCGTCACGCGCTTTCACGCCAAAGAGCGTCGGCCGGAGGAGGATCTTTTCCGCGCCTGGTTCGAGCGAGCGGGGTTCTCCACCGCCGCCTGGCCCGACAAGGTCGCATTCGAGGGCGCGGGCGACGCCCTTTTCGATCGCGCGCGCGGCTTGATCTGGTGCGGCCATGGCTGGCGCTCCAGCGAGGAAGCGCCGCCGCTCATCGAACGCATCTTTGAAACGCGCGCGGTCGGCCTGCGGCTTGTCGATCCGCGCTTCTATCACCTCGACACCTGTCTCTGCCCGCTGCCCGGCGGCTGGCTGTTATACTATCCGCAGGCTTTCGACGAACGGTCCCGGGACGTCATCGCGACTCTGGTCCCCGCCGAATTCCGCATCGAACTCGATGAGCGGGAAGCGGCGTCCTTCGCCTGCAACGCCATCGCGATCGGCGACCGCATTTTCCTGAACGCCTGCCCGCCGCGCCTGGAGCGCAGGCTCCGCGAAGCCGGACTGTCGCCGGTCGTCACGCCGCTGTCGGAATTTGTCCGGGCCGGCGGCGCGGCGAAATGTCTGACGCTGGAGCTGCCGCCGACGCGCGCCGATCTTTCGTCGCTGCGGCTGAAATGAGTCAGACATAATCCGGAAAAGGCCGGAGAAAGATTTTCTGCGGCCTCGAAGCCACAATCGCGTGTGAGTCCGTCAGGCAGGAGGCGCGATTTGGCGACGGAGGCGCGTGTCGAAGAAGCGAATTTGGCGATGGCGGCGATCGCTGACGAAGCGAGCGCCAGCGATCGCGAAAGACGCGAGCGATTGAGGGAAATCTGGGCGCCGATGGCGAAGGCGCTCATCGACAATATCGCCGCGGCGCCGGAGGCCGAGGCCGCTTACGCCGCGAAAGTTTCGGACCCCAATTTCGTGGGCGTCACCTGCGACTCGAAGCGGCCCGTTTTCCTCGACAGGGAGACGTCCGGCGCGGGCTTCGTCTACAGGAAATTCGTGGTCGCGCGCGGAACGCCCTGCGCCGAGTGACGCGCATTCGCGAGAAATTCGATCGTTCGATTCCTCGCGCGGGAGTTGCTGCTGGTCTCGGCGGCAACGCAAAAAATTAACTCCTTTTAGGCTTAATTTTGGGCGGGTCGATTACGTCGATCGCAGCGCGTCCGCGCAAGCGTAACGGAGTGTCTCACTATGCGTATGTTCAATTTCGCCGCCGTCGCCCTCCTTGCGACCGCCGCGTCCGGCTCGGCGCTCGCCGCCGACCTGCCCTATCGCAAAGCCCCGCCCGCTTATATTCCCCCGCCGCCGGTCATGACGTGGACGGGCTTCTATGCCGGCCTCAATATTGGCGGCGGCTGGAGCGCCAATAGCATCAACAACGCCAATCTCACGCCCTATACCGACCCGGTCGCGGGCGGCCTCTGGCTCCTGCCCGGCTCGTCAAACGGCGGCAGCAGCGCCGGCGGCGTCGTGGGCGGCGGTCAGATCGGCTACAATTATCAGATGGCGTCGCTGGTCTTCGGCCTCGAGACCGACTTCCAGGGCACCAGCATGCAGTCGGGCGGCAACAAGTCCTGGGCAGTCTATCCGAGCCCGGTCACGCCCGGCGGGCTTCTCGCGCCTCTCGCCCCCGGCGGCAATACCGGCGTCGCGCTCAACTGGTTCGGCACGGTGCGCGCCCGCGCCGGCTACCTCTTCACGCCGGCCTTCCTCGTTTATGCGACGGGCGGCTTCGCCTATGGCGGCGTGCAGGGTCAGTTCACGGGCTACAGCAACACCCGCACGGGCTGGACGGTCGGCGGCGGCGCCGAGTGGATGTTCATGCCCAACTGGTCGGTCAAGGGCGAATATCTCTTCACCGATCTCTCCAGCGGCGGCACGCAGGGCTGGTTCGGCGGCAATTGGGGCTATCGCCGCCATCCGCAATATCATGTCGTGCGCGCCGGCGTGAATTATCACTTCAACTGGGGGGCGGCTCCGGCCCTGACCTCATACTGATCAGGCGCCGGACGGCGCGGTCTCGCCGCGCCCCCCAAACCGCAACAGAAAAAGCCCGGTCCGCAAGGCCGGGCTTTTTGCTATTGTCGCGCTCCACGGTTCGGGAGCTTGCTCGATATGGCGACAAACATCGTAGCTGGAGCCGCAAGGACCGCGGCGCTGATTTTCGTCCTGACGGGTTGCGCGCAGGGCGAGGTCCGCTTCGGCAAAAATGTCTATGTCGGCGGCCATGACTTCTCTCACCAGACTTTCGACCGAAACCATCGCGCCGTCGTGCATCTCTATGACCACGAACCGCGCAACGCCGGCTGCCGCATGCGCGCGGACAAGGCCGGCGGAAGCGTGAAGACCTGCCATTTGCGCAGGCTTCGCTGAGGCGGAACGGCGTGACGGCGACACGATCCGTTTTCATCACCGGTGGAAGCGCCGGCATCGGCGCCGCCGCGGCGCGCGCTTTCGCCTGCGACGGCTTCGGGGTCGGCGTTTTCGATCTCAATGCGAAAGAGGGCCGCGCTTTGGAAGCGGCGGACGGCGCGCAGATCTTCTTCATCGAAGGCGACGTGCGCCGGCGCGACGACCAGCGCCGCGCCATAGAGGAAACGGAGCGACGCTTTGGTCCGCTCGCAGCCGTCTTCGCCAATGCCGGCGTGCATCGCGTCAATTCGATCCTCGACATTGAGGACGACGAACTGAGCTTCGTGCTCGACGTCAATCTCATGGGCGTGATCAACACGCTTCGAGAAACGGCGCCGAAGCTCGTCGCGCAAAAGAAAGGCGCGATCGTCATCATGGCGTCCGATCAGGCGCTGATCGGCAAGAGACGCTCCTTCGCCTATGGGCTGACGAAAGGCGCTCTCGGGCAGATGACGAAGAGCATGGCGCTCGACCTCGCCCCCTATGGCGTCCGCGTCAACGCCGTTTGTCCCGCGACGATCCGCACGCCTTTGACGGAAGCGATTTTCTCGCAGGCCGACGACCCCGCCGCAGCCTGGACCGAGGAGGCGGCGCTGCATCCGCTGCAGCGCGTCGGCACGCCCGAAGAGGTCGCGGAGCTTGTCTGCTTCCTCGCCTCGGAGCGCGCGAGCTTCATGACGGGCGGGCTTTATACGGTCGACGGCGGCTTGACCGCGGGATAGCCGATCGCCTCGCCTCTGCGTGCGCGACGGCGAACGCGTTTGCACGCTCGCGCTTGCTATCCTTCAGATTCGATCCAGGTTCACGCTTGTCTGGACGCGACCTCGCGCAAACCGGAGGCGAACCATGCGCCAATTATTTCTGATCCCCCTTTTCTCCGCCTTGCTGCTTTATCCGGCGATGGCGCAAGGAACGTCGAAGCAGCGGGCCGCCTGCGAGAAAGACTCGCACCGCTTATGCGCCTCGGCCGAGCCCGACGCGCTCGCCGTGGAGAATTGCCTGAAAGAGCATATCAAGTCTCTTTCTCCCGCGTGCCGGCGTCAGTTCAGCGGCAAGAAACGCTGAGGCCTCCATAAGGGAACTGGCCGCATCTGCTCGCTGTTTCCACTCATTCGCTCGCACATTGCGCAAGTCGAGGACGGGAACGGGAAAGATCGCGGCGGGCCTTGGCGCCAGCGCATTTTCGCGTCACTCCCCCGCCGCCGCCTTCAGCGCATGCGCGAGCTCCGTCGCCTCGGGCCAGGAGAGAGCGACATCCGGATGACCCTCGCAAGCGACGACGAGACCCTCCGCCTCGACGCGCGCGTCGAAATCATGGTCGCTCGCAATCGGGCTCATATAGATATGCCGCTCCGGGCTCACCCCCAATGCGACGGCCTCCAGCGCGCGGGCGACGATCGACGCCTCCTGGAAGGTGAAGCGCCGCGGCGGCTGATCGCCGAGGCGCAATGTCGCCAATCCGCCAAAAGCGCCATGGGCGGAAACGGTCAGACTGAATTTTCCGGACATGGCCCAACGCACCCTCTCAGCAAATAGCTGATTTCCAATCTTGTTCACGTCGTCGGCCTGACGGGCGCCCTTCTTGAATGGCGCGTCGAGGCTTACAAGGACCCGCCGGCGATGCAGATCAAAATTCGTGCCCGCCCGAGACGACCGTCGCGATGAACGCGCATCCGGACGGGCTGCCGACCGATATTCGCGGCTACCATGCGCGGACCAAGCACGCGCCGTCGCGTTATGCGCTCGGCCCCGCCTTTCTGGACTGGACCTCGCAGCCTTCGCCCTATCGTCGCTTCGATGGCGCGAGGCTGATCGAGCTGCCATTGGGCGAGGGGCCGGGCGCCGCCTTTCCGGGTCCTGCGCCCGTCGCCGCGCCGCTCGATCGGCGCTCTCTCGGCCTGTTTCTGGAGCTTGCTTTCGGCCTGAGCGCTTGGAAGAGCGTCGAAGGATCGACTTGGGCGGTGCGCAACAATCCGTCATCGGGCAATCTTCATCCGACCGAAGCCTATCTCTTGGCGAATGCGCTCGACGGCGTCAGCGACGCCGCCTGCCTGTTTCATTACGCGCCATTGGCGCATGGTCTCGAAGAGCGCGCGCGCTATGAAGCCGCGCGCATGCTTCCAGAGGACGGCTTTCTCGTCGCGCTCAGCGCCGTGCCCTGGCGGGAAGCGTGGAAATATGGCGAGCGCGCCTTCCGCTATTGCCAACTTGACGCGGGACACGCCATCGGGAGCGTGGCGCAGGCCGCCGCCGCCCTTGGCTGGCGCGTACAGGCGCTCGCCTTTCCGTCCGACGATGACATCGCGGCGCTGATCGGCCTGAACCGCGCCGACGCCTTCCATCGCCGCGAGGAAGAGCGCCCGGATATTCTGCTGTGGCTCGCGACCGGCGACGCGGCGCTTCCCCTCTTCGATCTCGAGGCGCTTATCCGGGCGCCGCACAGCTTTCACGGCGCCGCCAATCGTCTCAGCGAAGATCATGACGGATGGCCGATCATCGACCGCGCGATCCGGCTGACCCACAAGCCCGCCACTCCTCCGCTCGACCACGCATCCATCGCGCCGGCGTCCGCATTCGCCGGTCCGCCTGTTGGGAACGTCGTGCGCGCAAGACGCAGCGTGCAGCGTATGGACGGCGTCTCGACGCTGCCATTGAAGACATTCCAACATATGCTCGCCGCGACCCTGCCGGGGGCGGCGCCGCTACTCTCCGCCTTCCCCTGGCCGCCGCGGCTGGCGCTTATCATTTACGCGCATCGCATCGACGGGCTGGAGCCGGGACTCTATGTTCTCGCGCGCGACGACGGCATGGCCGCGCGTCTGCGCGCGGCGTGCTCTTGCGACTTCGCATGGGCGCCGACAGGCCTCGCCGATCTTCCGCTGTTTCGTCTGCGCGCGGGCGGCGTCGAGCGCGAGGCGACGCGGGCCGCCTGTCTGCAGCCGATCGCCGGCAAAGGCTGCTTCAGCGTGGCGATGATCGCCGATTTCGAACGCGCGCTCGAAGAGGAAGGCGCCTTCGCCTATCGCCGACTGCACTGGGAGGCGGGGCTGATCGGCCAGGTCCTTTATCTCTGGGCGACGGCGGCCGGCCTGGCCGGGACGGGCATTGGCTGCTTCTTCGACGACGAAGTTCACGCTTTCCTCGGCCTTCCGGCCGGCGACATGCGCTTTCAGGATGTCTATCATTTCACGGTCGGCGGCGCCGTGGAGGATGCGCGCATCCTCACCCTTCCTCCCTATCCCGAAGAGCGGCGTTCGAAATGAATATCGAAATCGAGAAAAGCCATGTCGAAGCCCTGATTGAGCGCTTTCCCGCTCACGCGGCGCTCGCCACGCAATTGCGCTTCAGCGATCGCGTGGAAGTGAACCTTGCGCATCTCACGGGAGAGGAGCTCGACTTTATCGAAGACCGCTACCGGCGCGAGGGACCTGAGGCGCGCGCCCGCGCCGCTCAGCTCGCCATGCTTCGCGCCGCGCTCGCGGCTGAGGGTCCGCGCTTCGAAAGCGTCGATCTCGAAGAGGTGCTGCCGGCGCTGGTGCGCTATCTCACCGCCAATCCGATCCATGGCTGGCTCTTCACCGCGAACGTCGCCGCGCGGCCGCTCCCCTATCTCATCATCCGTCTCGATTACGTGCCGTCGTCCAATGACGAGGCCGGCAAGATCATGATCGAGCTGAAGGCCAACGCCAAGGGCACGTTGCAATCCAATGTCATCCGCGTCATGGCGAGCGACATTGCGGGACGCACGGTGAGCGAAATTCTCGCCGCCAAGGGCTTTCTGCACGAGACGCCGGATCTTGTCGCGGCCTTCGAAGCCTCGAGCGAAACCTATTTCGAATGGCGCGGGCGTTACGGCCAGCAATTCGGGGGCACGGGTGTCGGCTTTCACGCGGAGGATCCCAATGCGACGCATCGCGACACGGATTGGTCGCGCAAGGATATTGTGGTGCTCTCGACGAGCGGCGGCGAAGCGCGGCTCGTCAATGACGAGGGCGTGCTCTCGGCTCGCAGCCTGACGCTGGAGGCGCCGGGCGACATCCTCGGGCACTTCCTGCGCAAGGCCGGCAAAAGCAATCGCTTCGCCGCCGAGGACGAGATCGCGGAGCTTCAGGCGCAGATACCCAAGGGCCTCTTCACCCGCATTCCGGTGCATCCTTACCTGTTCATGTTCCATCTCGACCTGCATCAATATCTCTGGGTGCATGTCGACCAGATGCGGCCTTATGAATACAAGCCCGCGCTCAAGCAGAAGCTCGTTCTTCCGCCGGAGCAGACGGACCTCATCGACATCCTCACGGCCGAAATGGACGTGTTGATGGAGGACATCGTGCAAGGCAAGTCCGGCGGCACTACGGTCCTCTGCGCGGGACCGCCCGGCGTCGGCAAGACGCTGACGGCGGAAGTCTATTCCGAGATCATCCAGCGCCCGCTCTATCGCGTGCATTCCGGCCAGCTCGGATTGAACGTCGCCGCCATGGAGACCGCGCTCAAGGAAATCCTGACGCGCGCCCAGCGCTGGGGCGCGGTGATGCTGATCGACGAAGCCGACGTCTATATCAAGCGGCGCGACGACAATATCGCCATGAACGCCGTGGTCGGCGTCTTCCTGCGCGTGCTTGAATATTTCAACGGGCTGCTCTTTCTCACCACCAATCGCGTCGACGACATCGACGAAGCGATCGTCTCCCGCTGCATCGCGCTCATCCGATATTATCCCCCCGACGCCGACGCGCGGCGGCGCATTTGGCGCGTCATGGCGGAGCAGTTCAATCTCGCGCTCGACGAAAAGCTGGTCGATGCGCTGGTCGACGTCTTCCCGCAGGCGAGCGGCCGCGACATCAAGGGGCTCGCAAAGCTCGTCGCGAAATTCTGCCACCAGAAAAACACGCCTCCGGACCTTGCGGCTTTCCAGCGCTGCGCGATCTTCCGAGGACTCGACATCGCGCCACTGAAGGCGAAGGCCGCCTGAGGGCGCGCCCCGAACCACGACGCCTCGCGCGCGTTCGCCTCGCGCGGCGATCGGGCGGACATGCGCGACGCTTGTCTTGGAGTCCTGTTCGCCTAGTTCCTAACGATCCGGCGGCGCCGGAGAATCGATGGGAGAGCACAATGAACAGGAAATTCGTGGCGGCTGCGCTTGTGGCGCCTCTTCTCGCCTTCGGCCCGGCGACGGCCTATGCGCATCACTGCTCCAAATATCATCGCCATCACGCGCGCGGGATGGAGCAGGAAAGATATGGCAGCAGCAAGTCCATGCAGAACAAGGACACGGGCTCCAGACAGAACCAGGGCTCCAGCCCGCAGAACCTCGATCAGGGCGGCGCGACCGATCAGGGGACGAGCGGCTCGACCAAGCGCCAGGGCATCTGAGCCTCGAACGCATGATGGGCCGGCCGAGGCCGAAACCATTGTGGCGGCCCATCGTGCGCCAGCCCGGTTCGGCGAGCGCGCCCGCGCCTCTCTTTAGATCTACGCGCGGGAGACCGGAGCGGAGAGCATATAGCCTTCCGAGCGCACGGTCTGAATCATTGCGGGGTTCTTCGGATCCTTCTCCAGCTTCTGGCGCAGACGGCTGATCAAGACGTCGATGCTGCGCTGATAGGGGCCGGCCGTGGGGCCATGCGTCATATTGATGAGCTGATCGCGGGTGAGCACGCGATTGGGGTTCTCGCAGAAGGCGTGCAGAAGATCGAATTCGGCGCCGGTCATTGCGACCTTGATCCCGCTGGGCGACACGACTTCGCGCGACAGAAGATTGACGCGCCATCCCAGAAACAGGAAGGATTGGCTCGGCAAGGTCCCCGCCGCCTGGCTTTGCGGTTCGGCGCGGCGGAGCACGGCGCGGATGCGCGCGAGCAGTTCGCGTGAGTTGAAGGGCTTCACCACATAGTCGTCGGCGCCCATTTCGAGCCCGAGTATCTTGTCGACGTCCTCGCCCTGCGCCGTGACGATGATGATCGGAATGTCATGCGCCGCCCGCACGCGACGGCAGATGGAAAATCCGTCCTCTCCTGGCAGATTGAGGTCGAGTATCAAAAGATCGAACGCGCCGCCGGTCAATTTGGCGTCGAGCCCCTCGCCGGTTGCGAGGCGCGTTACGGACATTCCATTGTTTTCCAAATACAAGGAGATCAGTTCGCTGATTTCCGCGTCATCCTCCACAAGGAGGACCGCACTGCGATTGCTCATGCCGATTTCGAACCTTTCAAACGGGCGAAACGCTTCGAGACGCAAACTCTGCCTATACCGCCTCTGGCGCCGCATGTCCCGAGGGTAGCTTTTGGCGAGGATCCGGAGAGAAATATTACAGAAATATTTTAGAAAACGGGCGAAGGCGCGGAAGCGAAAGCCCGCCTCGGCCTCGGCTGTGGCAATCAATTCGCCGCTGCGAGAAAATAGATCAGACCGGCCGCCATCGTCAAAATCGAAAAGATCAGCGACCAGGCGATCCAGATCTTGAAGAGACGGCCTTCTTCCCGCCCAGGCCGCTTCTTAACCGCACGGATGTACAATCCGACAAGGAAAATGGCGATGAAGCAAATATAGAGCGAGATGAGCGCGGTGATCTGCGCGGTGTAGCGCTCCGTCGCTTCGGGCGTCGGCGCGCCGTTGAAAAGCGCGGATACGAGCTCGCTCAAGGAAAAGGCCATTGCTCGCTTTGCTCCAGACGTTTCGCTTTGCGCTTTTTGAGGCAAGCCGACAAACTGCCGCATTGAGAGGACAGAGTCAGGATATGCGAAAGAGCGCTTTTCTCCTCATTCTTGCGTCTGTCTTCTTCGTCTCGGCCGCCCGCGCCGAATGGCGGCTCGTCTGGCAGGACGGCTTCTCCAGGATCTATCTCGATCCCGCCTCGCGCGAGAGGACGGATGGCGGCGCGATATTCGTGCGAGCCTTGACGGATTACGATCCCCATTCGCCGCAGGCGGTCGACTTCAAACTTCCGGAAAAAGGTCTGTCGGAGATCGAAACCGCGAGCTTCGATTGCGCCAAAAGCGCTTATCGATCGGGCGGCGGGAGCTGGTTTTCGGGACGCATGGCGACCGGCGAGATGCGCAGCGCCTATCCCGCCAAAGAGACATGGTCCAAGATCCCGCCCTTCTATCAGGCCCTCGCCAGGGAAATCTGCGCCGCGCCGTGAGCCTCAATCGATGAAGCGGCCGATAGCGCTCGAAAGGCTGAAGAGCCTGCCTCGACCCGGCATGTGCGGCGCCGCACAGCCCCAAGTCGCGGAGGGGCGCATCTTTCCCCCGGTTCCTGCCGCATCGAACTCGGTTCGAATGAAGGAGCGGAAAAATGTTGCGTAAACTTGCTTTCATCGCAGCGATCGCCAGCGCGCTCGCTTTCCCGACGGCGTCTTTCGCGCATGGCTGGGGCGGCCATGGCGGTTGGCATGGCGGACATGGTTGGCATGGCAATTGGCATGGCCCGCATTGGGGCTGGGGCGGCGGCCGCTGGTGGAGCGGGAGCTGGTATCCCTATGGCGGCTCCTGCTGGCGTTCTGGCTATGCCGGCTGGGTTTGGGTCTGCGGCTGATGCGGGCTCGCTTGCGCGCCATGCAAGCTTTCACACCTTACCTTTTCGACATGGAGGGCGCCGCGTCGTCGCGGCGCTCTCAATATTCATGCTCGACGCCGACGCCCATCGACGTCTTGCCGTCGACCGACGTCTCGCTTTGCAGGCGCACGCCGCGGGTGATGTCGACGCCGACATTCACGGAGGTCTGCTCAGGCTTGGCGCCGGTCTTCACGCCGACGCTGACGCCGTCCATGATGTAGCGCGACGCGCCGATCGTCGGACCATTCGCGCCGCCCGCGTCGAGATCGAGCGAGTCGACGCCAAGCGAGCGCCGCATCTTCTCGAAAGCGTCGACGCCGGTGGCCGCCCCGGAAAATTGCGCGAGCGCCGCGGCGAGCTGCACGGCCTGGAAAGGCGTGAGCGAACCCGAAGCCTTGGCGAATAGGAGCCGCGAAAGCACTTCGTCCTGCGGCATTTCCGGCGATGACGAGAAAGTGAAGACGGGCGACGCCGCCGGACCGGAGACGCCGATGCGCGCAGTGATGTCGGCCGCGGTCGTCTCCGCGAGAAAGTCCAGCTGCGGCGCAAGGCCGCCGGTGAAGGAAAGCTTGCCGCGCGTGATGTCGATCCGCTGAGTCAGGAGCTGCATCTTGCCGCGCCGCAGATCGAAGCCGCCAATGACGTTCGGCTTTTGCACCGTGCCGCCGATTTTCAGATCGCCGCCGAACTCCGCGTCGATGCCGCGCCCGCGCACGAAAATCTTGTTGGGCGCGGAAAGCGCGAGATCGAGCGCGGCGTCAAAACCGGATTTGCGCCCCGCCTTCTCCTTCTGCTTGCGCTCGAGCGCCAGCATTTGCGCGGCGAAGCCCTTTGCGTCGATATGGTTGGAGCCCGGCAGCGGCTTCAAATTCGCCGGCAGGCGGTCCGGCACGCTCACATCCATCGAGTCGAGATTGACCTTGCCGGCGATTTTGGGATTGCGCGCGAGAGGGCCTGAAAACATGAGATCGAGATCGCCCACCGAGCTTACGACGTCGGTGCTGGCGAGCTGCGCATTATTGGCGACGATATGCAGCGCGCCCGGCATGCCGGCGTCGGGAGCGACCGTCACGCGGCCGGCGACGGCGATCTGGCCGCCATTCTTCGTCTGCGCGCTGAGGCCGCTGATCGTCAGGTCGTGACCGCGCCCTTCGAGCTTGCCGTTGATCTTGGCAAGGCTCACGCCGTTCAGCGGATCGTTGAAGGCGCCGTCGACAATATTGACCGCGCCGCCAATATTTGGATTCGTCGTCGCGCCCGTGAGGCGCAAATCGACATTCGCCTTTCCGGCGACCGTCTGGCCGTTCGCCGCGAGCAGGGTGTTCGCCAAGCCGGCGTCGAGCGCGCCCTTCACGGCGAGATCGAGCGAACCGTCGCCCAGCGGCGCGGAGCCCGCGATCTTCAATTTGCTTGTCGCGCCCAGCGCGACGTCGGCGTCGACAGTCGTGCGCGCATTGGCGAGACGCCCGCTCGCCGCGGCGGCGATCGCCGGCAAGCCATTGGCGCGCAATTGCGGCGCGGACACTTTCGACGCCTTTACGCGCCAATCTCCGACCGGCGCGGATTTCGTTCCGGTAATGCGCGCTTCGGCCTCGAGCGTCCCGTCGAGGCCAAGGGACGGATCGACGATCGACGCGATGGAGAGCGGCACGCCGCGCGCTTTCGCGGTAACGTCGAAACGCTCGCCGACGAGGCCGTCAATATCGAGACGCCCCGAGCCGAGCGCGACGGAAAGTCCCCGAAGAGTCGTCGCGCCGCGTTGAACCGTTACGGAAGCGGGCTGCGCAAGAGCGATCGTCTTTCCGGCCCGTTGCGCCGAGAAAGACGCAATGTCGAGTTTCGTCGCCTCTCCCGGCGTCAGCGTCGCGCGGCTGGCGATGTTGAATCCGCGCGCGTCGAGAGAAAGATCGAGCGCGGCCGCGCCGCCTCCGGCGGGACGCGCGGCGAGGCGCGCTTTGCCGATCGTCTCCTTGCCGATACGCGCGCTGTCGATGGCGACATCGCCTTCCAGCGCCGGCTGGCGATAGAGATTGCGCGCTGAGAATTTGGCCCCGAGCCGGCCGACGCTCGCGCCCGCCGCCTCTATTCCGGCGCCCTGCGCGTCCACGGAGACATTTTGCGCGCCCCCCGCCGCGTCGAGAGTCACGGCGGCGTCGAGCTTGCCGCCGAGCTTCTGCAAAGCGAGGGCGGAAAGGTCGTCGAGATTGGGCGCGGCGACAGAAACGCGTCCATTCGCGAGTCCGGCGGCGTCGAGCGCCAACTGGCCCTTGGCGGTCGCGCTCCCGATTGCGAGGTCGAGCTGGTCGAGCTTCCAGCCCTCGCCCGCCTTCGCCAGAGAGAAGCGGCCTTTCGCCGGCTTGCGGTCCACTTCGCCGTCGAGCGTCGCAACCGCCGCGACTTCGCCGAGCAGGTCGCGCGCCTCGCCCTGCACAGCAAGCTTCGGTATGGGACGGCCATTGGCGGTCGCCTTTTCCAGCGTCGCGGAAAAGCTGGCGTCCGGTCTGTCGAGCGCGCCCGCCAGCGCGGCGTCGATATGAGCCGCGCCGGACAGCGGCAGATTCGCATGCCGCAGCTCGGGCAGATCGATCTTCGCGGCGATCGCCGCCTTTTCCTTCGTCGCCTGGCCGTCGACGAAAGCGGCGATATGCGCCCCGTTCAAGGAAAGCTTCTCGAACGAGAAACCGCCATGCGGGAGCGTCGCGACCTTGCCCGCGAGCGTCAGCCTTTCGCCGACGAGGCCGTCGACCGCCGGGACGCCCGAGCCGAGGCCCGTCACCGCGCCGTCGAGCGCCGCCGTCACGACGCCCTCGAACGGCGCGCCGGAAAGATCGGCGGAGAGGTCGAGCGCGCCGCGCAGCTCGCGTCCCGCGAGGCGCGAGAACCGGCCAAGATCGCTCGCGGAGATTTTCGCCGTTCCTGCGCCTTTCCCGTCCGCGCCGACATGGCCCGCGGCGCCGAATTCGAAGGCCGAAGCCGTGAGCGACAGACGATCCAACGCGCTCGCGCCGTCATCGGCGAGATGCGCGGTGGCGACGATCTTCGTCGTCTCGGCGAGGAGGGGCGCCAGGTCGCGCGGCAGCAAATCGGCGAGCCGCGCGTCGAGGTCGAGATCGAGCCGGCGCGCGGCCGCGTCGCGCGCAATCGTCACGCTCCCCTGCGCGCCCGCTTCGCCGGCTTTGGCGGCGATCGTCGCCTTGAAGGCGTCGAGCGTCCCGTCGCCGTCGACCGCCGCCTCGACCGGCGGCAGGCCGGGGAGCTGCGCCAATCGCGCAATGAGGCCGTCGCCGGGCTCCCTGGCGGCGAATTTGACGCGCAGCTTTCCGTCGTCCGGCCCATAGGACGCGTCGGCGCCGATGGAGCCCGGCGCGTCCAGCCGCTCAACGAGAAGCTGCAACGCCGCTTTGGCGCCGGTCAGCTCCGCGCCCGCCTTCAGGCTGAGCGTCGCGGGCGCGCCCGCGACAGGTTCGGCGAGAACGAGCTTTTGAAGCGCCAATTCGCCCAGCCGCAGGCCGATCGGCAATTTGGGCGGGAAGGACGCTTTCTCCGGGGGCGACGCTTTGCTCGGCGCGGCGGCCGGAGCTGCGGCCGGACGCCGCAGCACGTCGACTTCGCCAATGTCGATGCGGTCGATATCGAGCCGCAAGGCGAACAGCGCGAAGCGCGACCATTTGGCGGCGACGCGGTCGATTTTCAGCCAGGGGCCGTCGCGATCCGAAAGGACGATGTCGCGAATGGCGGGAGCAGCGGACAACGGACCTTCGATCGCGCCGATCTCGATCTTCATATCCGGCGAGGAAACCGCCCCGGAAGCGGCGCGCGCAAGCCAACGCCCGCCGGCTTCGCTATGCAGCGCCAGCACGCCCGCGCCGATGGCGAGCGCAGCGAGAGCGACGAGGCCGGCCGCGACGGAGAGCGATCGCCTGCGCATCTAGAAACTTTCTCCGATGCCGATGAAGAGCGCGATCCGGCTGTCGGTCGGTCTCGGATTGAGCGGGGTGGCGACGTCCAGCCGGATCGGACCGATGCCGGTATAGTATCGAAGGCCGAGCCCCGCGGCGAAGCGCATGGTCGAGCCGAAGTCGGGCCAGGGCGTCGAGAAAGCGGCGCCGGCGTCGAGGAACGGCACGATCCCGATATTCTGCGTGACTTTGAGCCGCGCTTCCGCCGAGGCTTCGAACAGGCTCAGGCCGCCGGTGGGCCAGCCAAAGCCGTTTTCCGGGCTGATCGAGCGATAGCGATAGCCGCGCACGGAGCCGCCGCCGCCTGCGAAGAAGCGGCGATTGGCGGGCACGGCCTCGACCGGCGCGCCGACGATGGAGCCCGCCGCGACGCGCCCCGCGAGAATATACCAGGCGTCCTCATCGAGCGCGTAATAGGCGGAGGCCTGTCCCTTCGACTCCACCATGCCGACCCCGTGCGGCAGCGCCTTCACATAAGGCGCGACGCGGGCGTTGACGCGCATGCCGCGCGTCGGCGCAAGCGCATTGTCGGTGCTGTCATAGGTCCCTGAAATCGGGAATCCGAGCAGAGAATAATCGTGCAGGCCATAGACGTCGAAGAATTGCCCGCCCTCTATTTCAAGTCCCGCCTGAAGCGACGTCGTATCGCTGAAGCGGTGACGGATCGCGCCGTTGAAATTGCCGTAGGCGGCCCAGTAATAGACCGTGCGTTCGCGCACCGCCGCCGCGTCGAGCAGCAGGTCGTTGCGCGAGCCCCACAGCGCGGGCTTCAGGAAACTGAGACGCGCCGCGCCGACGAGATTGCTCGCCTTCAGCTCCGGAAAAGAAACGAAAGAGGCGGAGTTGTTGTAATAAGCGAGCCCGCCTTCCAGATCGAAACGCAGCCGCTCCGCCCCGCCGAAAAGATTGCGGTCGACCCAATAGGTTCGCAGCGACGGGCCGTTAATGTTGGAGAACATCGCCGAAGCGCCGATGGCGTGGCGCTTGCGCTCGCTCGTTTCGACGAGGATCGGCAGATTGCCGTTCTTGTCGAGATGCGCGCCGTCCTCGACCTTCACCCCGCCCAGCGCCTCTATGCGCGCAACGGATTTGCGCGTGTCGGCAAGCTTTTTCGGACTATAGGGCTCGCCCTCCTCGAGATAGATGAAGGAGCGGATCACGGCCGGATCGACGCCCGGCGAACCCGAAAGCTCGACGGCGCCGACGCCCGCCTTCGGCCCTGGATCGATGGTGAGGGCCACGTCCATCGCATGTTCATTGTGAAAGATGACGGGCCGCGTGGAAACGACCTTGGCGAGCGGATAGGATTTGTCGCGCAGTTGATCGATCCACTCGGATTCGCGCGCGCGCAGCGCGGCGGCGCGCGCCGGATCGTCGGCGTCGAGATCGAACGCCTTGCGCGGGAAGAGCGCCGGATCGATCGGCGCATTGGTGCGGGAATCGTAGACGACGACGTGACGCAGCTTGAAAAGCGGACCTGGATCGACCTCGAAGACCACCGGCGCCAATGCGCTTCCGCGATAGCGCTCGGCCGCCGCCGCCGACGCCTCTGCTCCCTTGCCGTCCGGCGAGACATAGACGCCTGCGACGCTCGCGCGCACGGTCGCATTGTAATAGCCGCTCGCCCAAAGCGCGTCCGTGATGCGTGGGTAATCGGCGACGACGCGGCGCGCGAGCCCGACGCCCGAGCCGGGAGCGTCGAGTCTCAGGCGCCAGCTGTTCGAGGCGTCTTGCAGCGTCTGTTCGAGCTTGCCGTCGTCGAGGCCTTGAAAAGCGATGTCATAGGCGACGGCGTTGGCGCTCGGCTGAGCCTTCTCGGTTTCGCCAAAGAGGCCGAAGAAATCGAAGGCGCGCGCAGGCTCATGCGCGGTCAACGTAAAACCGCAACAAAAGAGCCAGCTTATAACAACGTGTCGCGATTTCACTCGAAAACCCGTAAACTTGCTTAAGCTGATGCATAAGACAAAAAGCATCCAGGGTCCAATCGATTAAGCTTATCGTCGGGCTTGTAGTTAACAACCATTTGAAAAATCGCCGCATGCGGCGCCGTCAAAAAATTCGTCCCTTTACAAGGATTATCGAAGACGTCTCGCATGCGACGCGGGCGGGCGCGCAAGCGGCGAAACGTTAATTTTCTTAACTGCACAGCCCGTAGCGCCAACGCCGCCAATCAAATAGGAGGTCTGCGGGCATATCCGTAAAATTGAATCAATTAAGGCAGTTCTTCGCACACGGCGTTTGCCGAAACCGTTGTGGAACGCTCCGCTGCAACTTTCTGACATAAGCTCCTTCCTGTAACGTTTGTCTTCATCGACCCGTTCGAGCGGCTGCGCCCTCGACGGCGGCAACAGATAATGGCGGTTTCGATTATGGGCGTAAATCTCCTCCACTCGATCAATTATTTTAAGACGGATCGCTTGCAGCGCGTCCAGATCGCCTTCCAGGGAAGGTATATGCTGCTGAAGTCCAATGAGGAGTATTCCTGCCGGACTTTCGAAATGTCACCCGGCGAGGTTTCGCTCTTCGCGCCCGTCGTCGCCATGCCCGGCGAAAGGGTCGTGCTCTATCTCAACGAGCTCGGCCGCTTCACGGGCGCCATCACGCGGCACACCGAAACGGGCTTCGAGATGAGCCTGCAGCTCACCCCCAAAAAACGCGACAGACTTGCCGACCAGCTTACCTGGTACGCCAATCGCTCGGCCTTGGATGTCGAAGACCGGCGCCGCCACGACCGCGTCGTCCCGCTGATGGATCTCACCGTGCTGCGATTGACGCGCGGCGACGAACATATTGTGCGCATTCGCACCCTGTCGCTTTCCGGCGTCGCGATCGAGACGGACCACATCATTCCGCTCGGCGCGGAAGTGACCGTCGGCAATACGCCGGCGAAGGTCGTGCGCATTCTGGATGACGGCGTCGCTTGCGAATTCGTGAGACATTTCCGTCCCGGCGAAATCGACGAGACGACGCGTCTCTAAAATCGCTTTCGCGCCTTCGAACGATATGCGCGGCCGCGGCGCCGCTCATATGCGTTCAGGCGGCCCTGGGCGTCATCCAGGCGACGATGGCGCCGCCCGGCTCGGCCAGAACGGCCATACGACCAACGCCCGGAATGTCGAAAGGCTCCTTGCAGACGCTCGCGCCCGCCGCGACCGCCTTCTTCAGCCGTGCGTCGATATCGTCGACGGCGATATAGGTCAGCCAGTGCTCCGGCACGCCGCTGAATTGCGGGCCGCTCATTTCGAACATGCCGCCGACGCGCGCCTCGCCCGACATGATGATCCAATAGGTCATGTCGGGCATCTGCATCGCTTCGAAGCGCCAGCCGAGCGAATCGGCGTAAAATTTCTGCGCGCGCGCAATGTCGCGAACGGCGAGTTCGCTCCAGCACACGACGCCATGGATCATCGGCGTTTCCTCAGACATGCGTCTCTCCCTTGGCGGCGGTCGCGAGCAGCTTTTTGCGTAGCGCCGAAAATCCGAGGCGCCGATCCGTCAGCCAGTCGACGAGCCGCGCGGGCGTCAGGCCCGGCAGCGTCCAGCCGAGAAACCTGTTTTTCATGACGGGCGCGCGCAGCGGCGCAGGAGATGCGGTCAAGGCGCGCAGCACGGCGTCGGCCACGATTTCCGGCCCCGGAGCCGCCCGGCCTTCCGTCACCGCCCATGTCTGCATCCGCCGCGCGGCGTCGCCGTAGATCGAATCGGCGAAAGGCGCGAAGTCCGCGCTTTCGGCCTTGTCCCAAATTGGCGTTGCGATCATGCCCGGCTCGATCAGAATGACGTCGATCCCATAGGCCTTCAACTCGCGGCGCAACGCATCGGACATGCCTTCGAGCGCAAATTTCGACGCATTATAGGCGCCCAGAAATGGGGAAGCGAAGCGGCCGGCGACGGAACTCATCATGACGATGCGGCCCGGCGCGGCGCTTTGCGGTTCACGCGCGCCGAGCAGCGGCGCGAAAGCCTGCGTCACCTGCAACTGGCCGATCAGATTGACTTCCAATTGCCGGCGCAGATCGGCGATCGGCAGATGAAGGAGCGGCCCCGGCACGGCGACCCCGGCATTGTTGACCAGACCCGCAAGCGTCGCGCCGGCAAGCTGCGCCTCGACTTCCCGCGCGGCCCTTGCGACGGCCCCGGCGTCGGTCACATCGAACAGAAGCGGCGCGAAATCGGCGGCGAAGCGCGTTTGCAGCCGTTCGGCGTCCGCCGTTTTGCGCACGGAGCCGAAGACGAAGAAGCCCGCCTGCGCGAGAGAGGCCACGCAGGCTGCGCCGATGCCCGTCGAGGCGCCGGTGACGACGACGGCGCGCTTTGAAAGTTGCGTCATGCGAAACGCCTCATATCGCCAACAGCCGGGTCAGAAGGTCGATTGTAGAGGCATCCGCCCGGCCGTCGACCCGCGAGCGGCGAAAATGGCGCTGGAACGCCGCGACCGTCGCGGCCGTATCCTCGTCATAGATCCCGGTTTCCGCAAGCTTGTAACCGAAATTGGCGAGCTGGCTTTGCAGGTGCGACACGGCGGCGCCCGCCATGTCGAGCTCGAGCGCGGGACCCTCCATCGCCGGCGACGGCGCGAGCATATGGCCGACGCCGGCTTCGGCGAGCGTCTCCCAGGGAAAGAATTCGCCCGGATCGATCTTGCGGCGCGGCGCAATGTCCGAATGGGCGAGCACGCGCCGCGGCGCGATCCTGCGGCGCTCGCAAATATCGCGCGACAGCGTGATCACCGATTCGATCTGCGCGGGCGGGAAAGGATGCGGATCGATATGGCCGGGATGCGCGATCTCGACGCCGATCGAGGCCGAATTCATGTCGGTCTCGCCAGCCCAATAGCTGACGCCCGCATGCCAGGCGCGGCGCTCCTCGGGAACGAGTTGCAGCACGCGCCCGTCTTCTTCGACGAAATAATGCGCGGAGACTTCGCGGATCGGCGAACAGAGGAGTTCGAGCGCGCCCTCCGCCGTGGGCATGCCCGTATAATGCAGAATGAGCGCGGAGACCGCCTTTGCGCGCGGCCCGTGATTAGGCGAGGGGAAGACGTCCGCGCCCGCATAATCGGGGGAGAAGCCGCGCGTGAGTTCGGACGCGTCGCGCCAGGGCGCCGTCGCGGTCACCCATTCCACCGTGCGCGTCTCCGGATCGCTCGCCCGCAAAACATCCGTTACGACGCAGGCGCTGTCCGCCCCCGCCGCAAGCGCGAGACAGGCGCGGGAAGGCGTCAGACCGCCTATGGCGACGAGCGGAACGTCGCCGACGCGCTTCTTCCAGCGTCCGAGCTTTTCGAGCCCTTGCGGCCCGAATTTCATCTCCTTGAGAAGCGTCGGCCAGACGGGGCCGAGGGCGACATAATCGGGCGCATAGGAAAGCGCGCGCTCCAGTTCCGCGTCGTCATGGGTGGAGATTCCGAATTTGACGTCATGGCGTCGCAAGGCGGGAATATCGGCCTCGGCGAGATCGTCCTGTCCCAGATGCACGAAGTCGCAACCGGCGTCGATTGCGAGCATCCAATAGTCATTGACGATGAGCTGCGCGCCAGCCCCCCGGCACAGATCGCGCGCGCGGGCGATTTCGCCGCGCAGCTCCGCTTCGGGGCGATCCTTCACGCGCAATTGCACGAGCTTGACGCCGAGGGGCAGCAGCCGGGTCAGCCAATCCGCGCGGTCGACAATGAGATAGAAGGGATCCAGGCTACAGACGGTCAAAGGCGGCTCCAACGGACGCTCCGGAACGCGCCCAGCCATAGACGCGGCGCGCGCGGAGGGAAATAGAGGCGGGAGGGGCGCATGTCGAATTCAACAGAGTTCCCCGCCACATTCGTGACGGAAGGCGTGTGATGGAAGGCGCGGGCCCGCCGTCGACGGTCGCGGCGCATCGAAGCGAGCCTGACGCAGTCGCTTACGTGGACGGTCTTCGAACCCAATGACGCGCCGCTCTGGTCGCGGATGACCCGCGTCGTCGAGGATTTTCTTATCGGCCTCTTCCGTCAGGGCGCCTTCGCTGGGCGGACGCCGCGCGAATCCCTCTTCGTTCGCTGCGGGGCCGTCGCGACCAGCCAAAGCGACCTCGATGCGGGCGCGCTCCCCGAATTAAAAATCCACGCCGAAAGGCCGGCCGATCAACGGCGTCGAGGGCTCGGCCATGTCGCGCGGCGACATCGGCCTGGCGAGGAAAGCGAGCCGCCCCGCTTCGACCGCGAGGCCGAAGGCGCGGGCCATGGCGACCGGAGCGCCGGCGCGCGACACCGCCGTGTTCAGCAGCACGGCGTCATAGCCCATCTCCATCACCGCGACGGCGTGCGACGGCGCGCCGAGCCCCGCATCGACAATGAGCGGAACCTCGGGGAAATGCGCCCGCAGCGCGCGCAGCGCGAAGGCGTTGTTGACGCCGCGCCCCGAGCCGATCGGCGCCGCCCAGGGCATGAGCAGCTTGCAGCCGGCGTCGAGCAGCCGCTCGGCGACGACGAGATCGTCGGTCGTATAGGGAAAGACCTTGAAGCCGTCGGAGCAAAGCGCTTTCGCCGCCTCGACGAGGCCGAAGACGTCAGGCTGAAGCGTGTCTTCTTCGCCGATCACTTCAAGCTTGATCCAGTCCGTATCGAAGACCTCGCGCGCCATCTGCGCCGTCGCGATCGCCTCTTTCGCCGTGCGGCATCCCGCGGTGTTGGGCAGGACGCGCACGCTTGTCTCGCGCACGAGGCTCCAGAAGCTTTCGCCCGCCCGGGAGCCGCCAGCCTCGCGCCGCAGCGAGACGGTCGCGATCTCGCAGCCGGACGCGCGGATCGACTCCCCGAGGATCGCGGGCGAGGGATAGCGCGCCGTGCCGAGCAGGAGACGCGAACGCAAGGCCGCGCCGTAAAGCGTCAGCGGGTCGGCGAGGTCCTGAGGATGCGCGTTCATCCGCCCTGCCTCGGCGTCACGATCTCCACGGCGTCCCCTTCCTGCAGCAATGTCGTGTTGCGATCCTTGTCGCGCACGAATTCCTGGTTCAGCGCCGTGCCGACCTTTTGATCCTCATAGCCAAGCTCGCGCAGGAGAGCCTCCAGCGTGGAGGATTCCACGTCACGCGGTCGCCCGTTCACCTGAATGCGCATCCATGACCTCCGGGAAGTAGGCGCCGCCGAGGACGACCTCGGCGGCCCGCCGCGCCAGCGCCGGGGCAAGCAGGAAACCATGCCGGTAGAGACCGTTGATATAGATCGTCCGGCCCCGCTGGATAAGACGCGGCAGATTGTCGGGAAAAGCGGGGCGGACATCCGAACCCGACTCCACGATCTCGGCTTCGGCGAAAGCGGGATGAATCGCAAAGGCGGAATTGACCAGCTCCACCACGGAGCGCGCCGTGACCCGCGCGCGCTCCTCATTTTCGATCATCGTCGCGCCAACCATGAAGAGCCCGTTCCCGCGCGGCACGACATAGACCGGCCGGCGCGGATGCAGCATCCGGATGGGGCGGGAAAGCGAAATCTCCTCGCTGCGCAGGATGAGCATTTCGCCTTTGACGCCGCGCAGTTTCGGAATCGCGTCCCGCGCGGCGAAGCCGCGGCAGTCGATCGTCCAGTCGGGGACGGACGCCAGACTGCCCGGCTCCGCGCCGAAATGCCGCGCAACGCCGGGCAGCGCGGCGAGCCGGTCGGCGAGGGACTGCAGGGCGGCGCGCGGATCGAGATGCGCCTCCTGCGGGAAGTAAAGCGCCTCGTCGAAACGCCCGGCGAGGCCCGGCTCCAGCCTGGCGACGCCGGCGCCGTCGAGCCGCTCGAAGCGCTCGGTGCGGCGAGAAAAATCGGAGAGCTCCGCCCGTTCCCGCGGAGCGGGGACGACGAGGCTGCCGGCGACGCTCGCCACGGGAACCTCCCGCGTCCAGAAGTCGAGCGCCTCCTGCCCGAGCGTCGCGACGAGCGGTTCGGCGCTCTCCAATTCGCACCAGGGCGCGATCATCCCGCCGGCGTAGCGCGAGCAGCCCTGGCCCGGCGCGGCGGCGCGCTCGACAAGCTCGACCGCCGCCCCGGCGCGCGCCAGCGCATAGGCCGCGCAGAGCCCGGCGACGCCCGCCCCGATCACGCGCGCGAGCAAGGTCCGCCCCTGTAAAGAAGATATCTCACCATCCCTCCGCCAGCATCGGAACTGGATCAGGTTCGAAGGGTCGCCGCGCTCGGCGTCCCGCGACGCCCCCAGCAGCCTCTCAGCCTCTTGGCGAGGCTCCCCCGGCGCTTTCGAGAATCGCGCGAAAGCCCTATCCGCGTCAAGCGCCGCGGCGGCGGCGAATGACGGTTGTGTGGCGGGATGAAGGCTTGCAACGCAGGCGGCGATGGCCCACTTTCACGCCAACGACAATGCGCGCAAAAACAAAATGTCGCGCCTATCCGGGAGAGAAATCCATGTTCCGCAACCTCCGTGCGGCGCTCGCCGCGACCTTTGTCGCCGGCGCCGCCAGCCTCGCCGCGCCAGCTGAGGCCGCCAAACTCGGCCCCTATTTCCCGATCCCCAACGGCTTCAACCTCAACGGCGTCGCCCGCGACTCGCTTCTCTCCATCCAGTCGAGCTGGCTGAAGAACGGCCTCGACAATCTGGAGAAAGCCAGGAAGGAGGCGGACGCCGCGCTCGAAAAAGCCAAGGCCGACGCGCCCGACCAGGCCGCCGCCGCCGAGGCGAAAGCCAAGGACATCGACAAGCTGGTCGAGGACACAAAGGCGGAAATCGCCCTCGCGACGGACACGTCGCCCGACCACGCGGTCCAGAAAGCGCGCAAGGACAAGCTGCTCGGCAATGTGAACCAGTGGATCAACGAGCTGGAGCGCATGGCGACCGAGCAGATGAAGATCGCCATCATGTCCGATGGCGGCGTCGCGATGACGGCGGAAAAGCTCAACCACCAATATTCGACCTATGCGGACGACCTTCAGAAAGCGAAGCGCGACGCGAGCGTCGAGAATTGGGGGAAGTAACGCCTGTAAAAAGGATAACCCCGTCATTGCGAGCGAAGCGAAGCCATCCAGGGCCGCGACGACGCTCCGGATCGCTTCGCGCTTTCTCGAAGTCAGGCTACCCGACTTCGAGAAAATGCTCGCAATGACGGCTGGGCTGGCGCTGTCGTTTCCGGCCGCCGTCCCTAAACCGGAAAGTCGTCCTTAACCGACGGCTTCTGCAATTCCGTATTGAGCTGCTCGATCCGCCGCGCGGCGTCCTCGACGGCGCCGGATACGCGCTCCTCCAGCGCCGCCGCCGCCTTCTTCACCGAGTCCAGCTCCGCGCGCAAGGCCGCGATGTCCATCTCCATGGCCTGCGCCTTGCCGCGCGCGTCGGTGGCCTCATCCGCGATGGCGAGCGCCGCCATCACCACGATGCGCTGCTCGCCGATCTCCTTGAAGCCATCCTTCATCGACAGGATCTTGCTCTCGACATAGCGGGCGAGCTGTTCGAGGCGCGGCTCCTCGCCGTCGTCGCAGGAGAGGCGATAGGTGCGCCCGGCGATGGAGACGATGACGGCGGCCATTGGCTACTCCGCCCGCCGCACGGCCGAGACCGCCGCCCCGAGCGCCGCGGCGACCCCGGCGCCCGCCCCGTCGAGCCGGCGCAGCACCTCGTCGCGCGCCTTCTCCAGCGCGCTGACCCGCGCGAGCGCCGCGTCGAGATCAAGCGCGAGGCGTCCCCGATCGTCCTGCATGATGGCGAGTTCTTCCTCCAGCTCCGCGCTGGAAAGGTCGTCCTCGAGCTTCAGGGCGACGGTGCGCTCCAGAAGGTCCAGCGACGATTTCAAGCGGGAAAGCGCCGCGTCGAGCTTATCGGCGGACCGGTCGGCGGGCTTCTCTGGATGTGTCATCGCCGGGCGGCGCCCTATTTCTCACGGCGGAAAAGGTTGCGGCGGGCTCGCGCCGATTCGCCGTAACGCGTTGGTAGCATGAATCGGGCAAATCCCAAGGCGTCCCGGCCGCTTTCTCCCCCGGCGGCATCGCGGCGGCGCGACGCGTTGACAGGGGGGCGCGAGGTGCTATTCAACCCTCGCCTCGACACCAGCATCCGGCGCGCGGCGCGCAGGCGCCGCCGGGAGACAGAAGCCGCGCTCGCAAGGCTGTCGGCGACAAGGAGAAATTCCAAATGACCGTCAGAGTGGCCATTAACGGCTTCGGGCGTATCGGCCGCAACATCCTCCGTTTCATCGTCGAATCCGGCCGCACCGATCTCGAGGTCGTCGCCATCAACGATCTGGGCCCGGTCGAGACCAACGCCCATCTGCTGCGCTACGACTCGGTCCATGGCCGCTTCCCGCAGGAAGTGACGGTCGACGGCGACACGATCGACGTGGGCCGCGGCAAGATCAAGGTCACCGCCATCAAGAATCCCGCCGAGCTGCCCTATAAGGAGCTGGGCGTCGACGTCGCGCTGGAGTGCACCGGCCTCTTCACGGCGCGCGACAAGGCGAAGCTGCTGCTCGACGCCGGGGCCAAGCGCGTGCTCGTCTCCGCCCCCGGCGACGGCGCGGACCTCACGATCGTCTACGGCGTCAATCACGACAAGCTCACGAAGGATCACCTGATCGTCTCCAACGCCTCCTGCACGACGAACTGTCTCGCGCCGGTGGCGAAGGTCCTCAACGACGCCATCGGCATCGAGAAGGGGATCATGACGACGATCCACTCCTATACGGGCGACCAGCCGACGCTCGACACTTTCCACAAGGACCTCTACCGCGCCCGCGCCGCGGCGCTGTCCATGATCCCGACCTCGACGGGCGCCGCCAAGGCGGTGGGCCTCGTGCTGCCCGAACTGAACGGCAAGCTCGACGGCTACGCCATCCGCGTGCCGACGCCGAACGTCTCGGCCGTGGACCTGAAATTCATCGCCAAGCGTCCGACGACCAAGGACGAGATCCATGCGGCGATCAAGGCGGCGGCCGACGGCCCGATGAAGGGCGTGCTGGCCTATACGAACGAGAAGCTCGTCTCCATCGACTTCAACCACTGCCCGGCCTCGTCGACCTTCCATCTCGATCAGACTAAGGTGATGGACGGCAATCTCGTCTCGATCCTGTCGTGGTACGATAATGAATGGGGCTTTTCAGGCCGCATGACGGATACGGCGGCGCTGATCGGCTCGTTGATCTGAAGAAGATATTGAGGAGCCTGATTTGACAGCCCGAGACACAGGCTCTTCACCAAAGTCCGGGGAGGCGTCCGACATCGAGACGCCTCCCGGAGAAAATGCGCTTACAAAACTTGGGCGCGCCCTTGAAAGCGCTTTCGCGGACATTCGCTGCCTGCGATGCGGTCACGAGAGTTTCTACCTCGCGGGCCCTGTCGAATATGTCTATCAGGGGCGCAACGAAATTCCTGCGGCGTCGCGATTGCATCGCCATGGCGGCCCTGCGATTGAGACCGTGGACTTGATCTGTAAGCGCTGCGGCATGGTCGAGTCGCACGCTTTAAGTATTCTTGGAGATTTTACTGCCAAAGCCGTTCCGGAAGGCGAAAATGGCCTCTAAGTTCGACCTCATTCCCGGCGGCAAGAGCGATGGCGGCGGCGCGGAGGATCCGATGCTTGAGCAACGCGTCGTCAGACTCGAAGAAAAGGTCGACAGGATCGAAGCGATCCTCATGCGGCTTGAGCCCAAGATAACCGAAATAGCCCTGACAGGCGCGAAGCAACACGACCTTCACAAGACGAATGCGGATCTTGCCGAGCTGAAAGGCAAAGTTGCAGGGGTGGAGGCGCGTTTCTCCTCGCTCCCCACGACATGGACAATGCTCGGCATCGTCTTCACAACATGGGCTCCGGCATCCTTATCTTCGCAATGAACTATCTCAAGAAGTGAGACAAATGACCTTCAAGACCCTCGACGACGTCGACGTCAAAGGCAAACGCGTTCTCCTGCGCGTCGATCTCAATGTGCCGATGGAGGAAGGCCGCGTCACGGACGCGACGCGCATTGAGCGCATCCTGCCGACGATCAACGAGATTTCGGAGAAGGGCGGCAAGGTGGTCCTGCTCTCGCATTACGGCCGGCCGAAGGGCCAGCGCGTCGAGGAGGATTCGCTGCGCCATGTGCTGCCGACGCTGGAGCATCATCTCAAGCGCAAGGTCGCCTTCGCCGAGGATTGCGTGGGCGCGCCCGCCGAAGCCGTCATCGCCGCCATGAAGGACGGCGACGTCGCGCTGCTCGAAAACACGCGTTTCCACAAGGGCGAGGAAAAGAACGATCCGGCCTTTGTCGACGAAGTGGCGAAGCTCGGCGACATTTTCGTCCATGACGCCTTCTCGGCGGCGCATCGCGCCCACGCCACGACTGAGGCGATCGCGAGAAGGCTGCCCGCCTTCGCCGGCCGCACCATGCAGGCGGAGCTGGAGGCGCTCGGCTCGGCGCTCACAAATCCCGCGCGCCCGGTGATGGCGGTCGTCGGCGGCGCCAAGGTTTCGACCAAGCTGGAATTGCTCGGCAATCTCGTCGCCAAGGTCGATTATCTCGTCATTGGCGGCGGCATGGCCAACACCTTCCTCGCCGCGCAGGGCAAACCGGTCGGCAAGTCGCTTTGCGAGCACGATCTCGCCGGCACGGCGCGCGACATTCTGGAAAAGGCGAAAACCGCCAATTGCACGGTGGTTCTGCCGGTCGACGCCACTGTCGCGCAGAAATTCGAAGCGCATGCGCCCTCCCACATCGTTTCGGTCGATCATGTCGGCGCGGACGACATGATCCTCGACGTGGGGCCGAAATCGGTCGCCCAGGTGGAAAGCCTGCTCGCTCAGTGCAAGACCCTGGTCTGGAACGGGCCTTTCGGCGCCTTTGAATTGCCTCCCTTTGACGAGGGCACCAACGCCGTCGCGCAGACGGCGGCGCGCCTCACGGTCGAAGGGAAACTGCTCTCGGTCGCGGGCGGCGGCGACACGGTCGCGGCGCTCAATCAGGCCCATGCCGGCCAGGAATTCTCCTATGTCTCCACGGCCGGCGGCGCCTTTCTGGAATGGCTGGAAGGCAAGACGCTTCCCGGCGTCGCGGCTCTTACGGGTTGATTAAAAAGCGATTTCGCGCCGCACGCGAGCGCGCCGTTGACGGCGGCGACGGCGCTGCGCTACCAGTTGTGCGAGTAAACATCGCGTTAAAGGCGTCGCAAGAATGCCAAGAGAGAGCATGGCCAAATTCGGGATCGGCCAGGTCGTGAAGCACCGCCGCTATCCCTTCCGGGGCGTCATTTATGACGTCGACCCGGTTTTCGCCAATACGGAAGAATGGTGGCTCTCAATTCCCGAAGAGTTGCGTCCACGCAAAGACCAGCCCTTTTATCATCTCTTCGCGGAAAACGCCGAAACCGAATATGTGGCCTATGTGTCGGAGCAGAATCTCGTGCCCGACACGTCCGGCGACCCGGTTCGCCACCCCCAGGTCGAAGAGACCTTCGAGCGCGACGACGACGGCGTCTACCGCATGCGCGCGCCGAAAAGGCATTAGGCCCGAAGCCACTTCCCCGTCATTGCGAGCATAGCGAAGCAATCCAGAGCTCCATTCCGGCGCTGGAGCGCTTTGCTGCGCTCCTCGCAATGACATGCGAAGAATCCCCAGCGCAAAAAGAAGACGCCCGCGCTCCTCGCGCGGGCGTCTTCAAATCCCGAGACCTGAAGAAGCTTACTGCTTGGCCGGGGCCCCGCCCTTGGCCTCGAGCTTCTTGCGCTCTTCCTCGGCCTTCTTCTGAAGCTCTTCCTGGAGTTTCTTCTGCTGCTCCTCCAGCACCTTCGGATCGATGGCCGGGCCGTCGAACGCCTTGCCGAATTCGTTGAGCGGCAGATAGAAGGTCACTTCGGCATTGGCCTGGTTCTTGACGATGACCGTCATCTGCTGGGCCTTCTTCATGCCGTCGACCGTCGCCTTCTTGACCTTGGCCTCGGCGAAGCAGCCGTTCGGGAAGCAGATTTCGAAGGCGCCGGCCTCCATCGCGCCCTTATCGATCGCAAAGCGGAAGCCCGGCTTCAGCATCAGTCCCGGCGGCAGCAGCAGACGGATGATCTTGGTGTCGTCGGCCTTGGGGTCGTAGACGGCCAAAGCGAGCAGCGGCTGGGGCGCGTCGCCTTCCTTGGCCGCGGCGCCGAAGTCGCGGGTCGTGTAGCAGATTTCCTTCTTGGTCGCCGGATCGGCGCCGCAGACCTTCGTCCAGCTGGGCTGAACGGCCTGAAGCGTCGCCGTGATCGGGCCTTGCGGCTGCGCAGCCTGCTGCGCGGGCGCGCCGCCGGCGGCCGGAGCCTGCTGGGCCTGCGCCGAGAAGCCGGCGAGCAGGAACGCGCCTGCCATCGCGACCGCGGCGGACCGCGAGAAGAGGATCGACATTTCCGAAGTCCCTTTCGATTGTCTGCTAGCCGGCGCCTTTCCGGCTGCGCAAAGAGTTTTTCTGTTCTCGGTCGTCGCGCGAGGCCGACCGCACGCTGCGGCGCGTGAAAATGAAACGCCGTGGAACCCTTGCCCCGATCACGGCTCCGACCCGTCGCAGGGGCCGCGCCAGGTCGACCCCCGCATCAAGTCGACGGCAAAGCTCTTACATTGTCGGCGCGCCAAATTCCAGCGGGTCTTTGCCCTTCCGCGAGGGATCCGGGCCGCGGCGTCACGTAAAATTTTAAAATGCGGCGGAATGAGGCCCACAGACGACTTCAAGCCGCCAAAGGTTCGATTATGGTCGTGCCATGAGATTTCTTGCGATTCGCGGCGCCGCGCGGCTTCGCCGCTCCCGGCTGGCCGTCGTCCTGCTTGCGGGCCTTGCGCCCGGCGCCCCCCTTTTCGCCGCCGGCCCGATGAGCGATCCCGCGCCGGCCGCCGACAGCCACGGCCTCGCAATGCATGGCGCGCCGCAATTGCCGAAGGACTTCGATCATTTCCCCTATGCCGATCCTGCCGCGAAAAAAGGCGGGAGACTGCGGGTCGGCCTGCCCGGCACGTTCGACAGCCTCAATCCCTTCAACGTCAAATCAGGAACCGCCGCGCAGGGTCTCGTCGGCAATGTCTTCCAGGGTCTGATGGCGCGTTCGCAGGACGAGCCTTTCACGCTTTACCCATTGATCGCGCAGTCGATCGATATTGATCCGGCGCGCACGCGCGTCACTTTTCATCTCGATCCGCGCGCGCATTTTTCCGACGGAAAGCCGATCACGGCGGAAGACGTGCTCTTCTCCTTCGATCTCCTGAAAGCGAAGGGCCGGCCGCAGCAGCGCATCGCCTATGGGCTGGTCAAATCCGCCACGGCGCCGGACCCCCATAGGGTGGCCTATGACCTGACCGGGGTCGGCGACCGCGAATTGCCGCTGATCCTCGCCATCATGCCGGTGCTTCCCAAACATGCGCTCGACGTCGAGCGTTTTTCCGATGCGACGCTCGCCAAGCCGCTCGGCTCCGGCCCCTATGTCGTCGCGGACGTTCAGGCGGGCGCGCGATTGCTCCTGAAACGCGATCCCAATTATTGGGGCGCCGACATTCCGAGCCAGCGCGGCTTCTACAATTTCGACGAGATCGATCTGCAATATTTCCGTGACGGCAATTCGCTGTTCGAGGCGTTCAAGGCGGGATTGATCGACTATCGCGACGAAACGTCGACCACGCGCTGGTCGACCGGCTACGACTTCCCGGCGCTGCGCGACGGGCGGATGGCCAGGGAGTCGCTGAAAAACGAAAACCCCAAGGGACTCAACGGTTTCGTGTTCAATACGCGCCGCGCCCTCTTCAAGGATGCGCGGCTGCGCGAAGCCTTCGGCATGATGTTCGACTTCGAATGGGTCAATGCGAATTATTATGCGGGCCTCTACACGCGCACGAAGAGCTTTTTCGACGAATCGGAGCTTTCTTCCTCGGGCCGCGGCGCGAGCGAGAAGGAGCGCGCGCTGCTCGCGCCCTGGCCCGACGCCGTCCGCGCCGAGATTCTCGAGGGAGAATGGCGCCCGCCCGTCAGCGACGGCTCGGGGCGCGACCGCGACATGGCCAGGCGCGCTCTCGATTTGCTGGCCGCCGCCGGCTGCCGCGTCGACGGCGACAGGCTCATGAAGGATGGCGAGCCCTTCTCCTTCGAAATCATGGTGAAGGACCGCGATCAGGAGCGTCTCGCGCTCGCTTATGCATCTTCTCTGGCGCGCATCGGCGTCGAGGTTCGCGTCAGGCTCGTCGACGAAGTTCAGTATCAGCGGCGACGGCAGAAATTCGATTTCGACATGATGATCGGTCAGTATGTCGCCTCCGCCTCGCCCGGCAATGAGCAGCGCATGCGCTGGAGCTCGGCGACCGCCAATCAGGAATCCTCCTTCAATCTCGCCGGCGCCGCGTCGCCGGCGATCGACGGCATGATTTCCGCGTTGCTGTCGGCGCGGAGCCAGGAGGATTTCGTGACCGCGGTGCGCGCCTATGACCGCGTGCTGCTCTCGGGGTTTTATGTCGTACCCTTGTTTCACGCTTCCGAACAATGGATTGCGCATTCGACCGATATTGTCCGGCCGGAACGGTCGCCGCGCTACGGGTCGCCGATCTTCGGTCCGACCCTCGAAAGCTGGTGGAGAAAGAATCCATGACCGCCCGCGCCGCCTTTTCCGACGGTGAAGACGCGGCGCTCGCTCGCGCCCATCCATTGACCCTTTTCGGCTTCGACGCGCTGATCGCGGGCGCAGCGCGGCCGCGCCCGGGCGCGATGGCCTTCCGCGACGAGCATGACGGCGAAGCGGATGAGGCGACTTACGCCGATCTCTATCAGCGCGTCGGCGCCGGCCTCTCGCTTCTGCGCGCCTTCGATTTCGTGCGCGGCGAACGCGTGCTGATCTGCTGCCCGCCCAGCGCGCAGAGCTTCGTGCTGCTCACCGCGGCGCTCGCCGCCGGGCTCGATCCCGTGCTGGCTCCGCTGCCCTTGCCTTATTCGCGCGACGCCGTCGCCAACGCCGCCAGGGCGCTCAAAGTCTCCGGTCTCTTTGGGCCGGGGCGATTTTGCGGCCTCGATTTCGAGACGCCGCTGCTCGAGATCGCGGCGGACGCGCCGTCGATCCGGCTGATCGGAACCCTGCATGGCGCGCTGGACGGCGCCGCCGATTTTTCGTCTCGCAGCCTCGCCGCCGAGGCGACGCCGCGCGTTCGGCTCGACGACGATTGGGGCGCGGATGAGCGCCGGCTGATCGGAGCGCTCGACGATCTGGGCCAGGTCGATTTCACCACGCAGGGCGCGCTGCTCGGCGCGGCGCTCGATCTCGTGCGCATGACGCGGGCGGCGGGCGACGCGCCGGTCCTCTCGCTCTGCGCGCCGAGTTCGCTCGCCGCTCTCGTCGCCGGCCCGCTCGCCGCGCTGCTGGCCGGACGCCCGCTGCATTTTCTCGCGCCCTTCAAATCCGCGCGCTTCATCGAGACGCTCGACGCGCTCGGCCCGACGCGCCTCGTCGCGCCCGCCTCCATCCTGCCCGATCTCGGCCGCGCGGGCCTTCTGACCAATGGCGCGCTCGTTTCGGTCACCGCGGTTTGCAACGGCGCGGGCGCGCCGCGCCTCGACGCCGAACCCGCCTGCCCGATTATCGAATTGCGCGTCGCGGGCGGCGCGGTGAGCCTGCGCGCGGCGCATGCGCCGGCGCACGGCGAGAAAGGCGCTGCGGCGAGAAAATAAGGATGACAAAGCCGTGATGACGCCCCTCGTGCTTCGAGACGCCTGCTGCGCAGGCTCCTCGGGATGAGGGACTTCGCAGGCGCGCGTCATCAACCAGGCCTCGTCCTGAGGAGCGAGCGCAGCTCGCGTCTCGAAGGACGAGGCCGCCTTGAAGCTTTTTCACGGAGCAAATATGCGCCAGGCGCATTTGCATGCCGCCCCAACGGAGGAATCCATGGGCTTCCCGCTTTTCATCGTCGGCGTCATCGCCATCGGCCTGCTGGTCCTCGACCACAATTACGGTCTCGGCCTGTCGCTTCTGCATCATCCGCTGTTCTGGTTCGCTTATCTCGCGCTGCTGGCGCTCGCCGGCACGGTGCGTTTCGTGCGCCAGCAGAGCGTGCTCGTGATCGAGCGTCTCGGCCGCTACAACCGCACGCTCACGGCGGGCGTCAATTTCGTCTATCCGATCGTCGAACGCGTCGCCTACGCCTTCGATCTGCGCGAGCAGGTGATCGACGTGCCGGCGCAGGACGCGATCACCAAGGACAACGCCACCGTCACCATCGACGGCATTCTCTATTACAAGATCGTCAACGCCAAGGACGCCGCCTATGGCGCCGAGGACATTCGTCGCGCCATCGTCAATCTCGCCCAAACCTCCATGCGCTCCGCCATCGGCTCGATGGAGCTGGACAAGACGTTTGAGAACAGAAGCGAGATCAATGAGCGCGTGGTGCGCGCGGTCTCGGACGCCGCGCAGCTCTGGGGCGCCTATGTGACGCGCTACGAAATCAAGGACATCAAGATGCCCGAGTCGCTGCGCCAGTCCATGGAGCGGCAGATGAAGGCCGAGCGCGACAAGCGCGCCGCCGTGCTGGAATCGGAGGGCGTGAAGCAATCCGAGATCAACCGCGCCGAAGGCGAGAAACAGGCGGCGATCCTGCGCGCGGAAGGTCAGGCCAAGGCGATCGAACTTGTGCGCACGCAGATCACCCAGCAGGGCGGCGACGCGGCGGTGCAGCTCGAAGTCGCGAAATCGGCGATCGAGCAATATGGCCGCCTCGCCAAGGCCGGGAACTCGCTCGTGCTGATGGGCGACGGCGCCGATCCAGCGGGCTGGATCGCGAAGGCCATGGCAGTGCTCAATACGGTGAACAAGGGCGGCGCGCCGCAACCGCAGACGCGCAATAATCAGCCGTGGCAGCAACGGCCGGAATAATCTGCGGCCGCGCCTAACCTCTCCCCGCAATGCGGGGAGAGGGAGTTTACGCAAACCCTGGCAAAAGACATGGAACCCTCTTTCCTCTTCGACCCCGCCAACGCCAGCCTCGTCGCCGGGCTCGTGTTGCTCGCCGTCGACATCATGGTGATCGGCCTCTCGCCGCTGATGTTCGTCGGCGCCGGCGCGATCGTCGCGAGCGTCTTGCTTTATGCGACCGGCTGGCGTCCGGCGCTCGCGGAGACGCTGGCGCTGATCGCCGGCGCGAGCCTGCTCGTCGCGCTGCTGGGCTGGCGCCCGCTGCAACGCTTTCAGGCGACGGACGTTCAGGAAGACCAGAGCAGCGACCTCATCGGCCGCGAACTTGTCACGACCCATGAAGTGACGAAGGATGGCGGCCGCGTGCACTGGTCGGGCCTCGATTGGGAAGCGCGGCTTGCAGCGGATGCGCCTGTCGACATTCTCGCGCCCGGCGCCCGCGCGCGGGTGGCGCGGGTGGAGAATTTGGTGCTGGTGCTGGCGCCGGCCTAATCGTCATTGCGAGCGAAGCGAGGCAATCCAGTGGCGCGTCCTCCGATCGGGATTGCTTCGTCGGCGCCGTCTCCTCGCTATGACGGCGCAAGCGCGCAAGTGCTATAAGCCTCGACATGCCCGTCCGCCGCCTCGATCCCATTCTTGTCGACCGCATCGCCGCCGGCGAAGTCGTCGAACGACCCGCCTCCGCCGTCAAGGAACTGGTCGAGAACGCGCTCGACGCGGGCGCGGCGCGCATCGACGTCGCGATCGAGGAAGGCGGCAGAAAGCTCATTCGCGTCATTGACGACGGAAGCGGCATGGACGAGCAGGACCTTGCGCTCGCCGTCGAACGCCACGCGACGTCGAAAATCCCCGACGGCGATCTGACCCAGATTGCGACGCTCGGTTTTCGCGGCGAGGCGCTGCCCTCGATCGCCGCCGTCGCGGACCTCACCATCGACACGCGCGCGCGCGGCGCCGATCACGGCTTTTCCATCCGCGTCGAAGCGGGCGAGAAGCGCGGACTCGCCGCCTCCAATTGGCCGCGTGGCACGCGCATCGAAGCGCGCGCGCTTTTCGCCGCGACGCCCGCGCGACTGAAATTCCTGAAGACGGAACGCACCGAGACGGCGGCCGTCGTCGATGTCGTGAAGCGCCTCGCCATGGCGCATCCAGACGTGCGCTTCTCACTCGCTGCCGACGGCGGCGCGCTGTTCGATTACCCCGCCTGCGGCGAGGATATCGGCCGGCGCATCGCGCAGGCGATCGGGGAGGAATTCCGCGCCAACGCCTTCCACATCGACGCGGAACGGCAAAGCGTGCGGCTTACGGGGCTGGCGAGCCTGCCCACCTATAATCGCGGCAACGCCCAGCTCCAATATGTCTATGTCAATGGCCGGCCGGTGCGCGACAAGCTCTTCGCCGGCGCCGTTCGCGCCGCCTATCTGGATTTCCTCGCCCATGACAGGCACCCTGTGGTCGCGCTCTTCATCGATTGCGATCCGCGCATTGTGGACGTCAATGTGCATCCGGCAAAGGCCGAAGTGCGCTTCGCCGATCCAGGCCTGGTGCGCGGACTCGTCGTCGGCGCGCTGAAACAGGCGCTCGCCCAGCAGAGCCATCGTAGCGCCAACACAAACGCGCGCACGGCGATCGACATGCTCGCGAAAGGCGGCGCGCCGCGCTACGACTCCCCCTATCGCGCGCCGCCGCCGGCGAATTGGGACGTCGCGCGCTCCCCTTACGCGCCTTCGGGCTTCGCGGAGGCGCCACAGGCGGCTTTCGATATCGGCGCGCCCGCCGCGCGCGTGCATGAGCCGCCGGTCGAAACGATCGAAGACGCGCCGCTCGGCGCGGCGCGCGCGCAATTGCACGAGACCTATATCATCGCCCAGACGCGCGACGGCCTCGTCATCGTCGACCAGCACGCCGCTCATGAACGGCTCGTCTATGAGAAGCTCAAGAAACAACGCGAAGAAGCGGGCGTCGCCCGGCAGATGCTGCTCATCCCTGTCGTCGTCGATCTCGACGAGACGCGCATGAACGCGCTCGCGCCCGCTTTCGAGGAGCTTGCATCTCTCGGCCTCGTCATGGAGCCTTTCGGCCCCGGCGCCGTGATCGTGCGCGAGGCGCCGGCGGCGCTCGGCGACGTCAACCATAAGCGGCTCGTCGAAGACATCGCCGATCTCCTCGCTGAGGAAGGCGACGCGCGCGGGCTCTCGCGCAAACTCGACCATGTGCTCGCAACCTGCGCCTGCCACCATTCCGTGCGCGCCGGGCGGCGCCTGACCGCCGAGGAGATGAACGCTCTGCTGCGCGAGATGGAGACGACGCCGGGCGCGGCGCAGTGCAATCACGGCCGTCCCACCTATGTGGAGCTCAAGCTGTCGGACATAGAGAAGCTTTTCGGACGGAAATGAGCGCGCCGCCTATATGTAACGGATAGCCGAACGTCACCGAAGTCACTGAGGGAACCCCGCGCCGCTCGACCGAGAGGAGCCATTCGTGAACCGAAGGACCTTGTTGACCAGCACAATCGCTTTCGCTCTCGTCCCGAAGAACGTCCCCGCCGCCGAGACGGTCGACATCGAAGCTTTCGACGCCTCCGGCAAAAGCCTCGGCGTCTCGCGGGCCACGAAGGTCGTCAAGACCGACGCCGAATGGCGCGCGCAGCTCTCCCCCCTGGCTTACGACGTCACGCGACATGAAGGCACGGAGCGCGCCTTCACCGGTCCCTATTGGGATGCGCATGAGGATGGGCTTTTCCGCTGCGTCTGCTGCGACACGGCGCTTTTCGACTCGAAGACGAAATATGATTCCGGCACGGGCTGGCCAAGCTTCTTCGCGCCGGTCTCCAAGATCAATGTCGTCGAGAGCGCGGACGATTCCTTCGGCATGCGCCGAGTCGCCGTCTCCTGCAAACGCTGCGACGCGCATCTCGGCCATGTCTTCACCGACGGGCCGAAGCCGACGGGGCTGCGCTATTGCATGAATGGCGTCGCGCTGCGCTTCGTCGCGCGCGGACAGGCCTGAGGGCGCAGCGATGAAACGCTTACTTTTTACCTTCGCCGCGCTTGCCTTCCTCGCCTCGCCGCTCGCGGCGCAAGAGCGCGCCGTGAGCCTGCCGCCGCCTGTCTACGATCCAGCGCCGGCGTCCGACAGCCCGCAAAAGCTCGTCCTCGCCGGCGGCTGCTTCTGGGGCGTGCAGGGCGTCTTTCAGCATGTGAAGGGCGTATCGCGCGCCGTCTCCGGCTATGCCGGGGGTTCGGAGAAGACCGCGCGTTACAACATGGTCTCGCAAAGCGATACGGGCCATGCCGAGTCGGTCGAGATTACCTATGACCCCAAGACGGTGAGCCTCGGCAAATTGCTGCAGGTTTACTTCTCCGTCGCGCATGATCCGACGCAGTTGAACCGGCAGGGGCCGGACGAAGGAACGCAATATCGCTCGGCGATTTTCATCTCCGGCTCCGAGCAGGAAAAGGTCGCGCGCGACTATATCGCGCAGCTCTCATCGGCGGCGGCCTTCGCGAGCCCCATCGTGACGACGCTCGAGCCGCTTTCCCGCTTCTATCCGGCGGAAGCCTACCATCAGGACTATCTCGTCCAGCATCCGCGCGCGCCTTATATTATTTACAACGACCTGCCGAAGATCGGAAATCTGAAGAAGCTCTTCCCCGATCTCTATCGTGAAGCGCCTGCGCTGACGAATTGATGCGCGCCCCTCCCCGCCATTCCATGGGGAGGAATAATGTAGCGACGGTTTCGCCCGTCATTGCGAGCCGAAGGCGAAGCAATCCAGAGCCTCATCACGACTCCGGATTGCATCGCGCTTTTGCGAAGTCGGGTATACCCGACTTCGAGAAAAATGCTGCACAACAATGACGGGGCGGGAGCGACGGCCACATCATAGCGTCGAAAGTCGCTTCTACGCCGCGCGCCACCGCAGCACGGGCTTGCGCGCCGCCAGCGTCTCGTCCACCCGTCGGCGCGGCGCGTAACGGGGCGCTTGCGCGAAGCGCTGCGCGTCGCCGTCCTTTGCGCTTTTCGCGAGACTGCGCAGCGTGGCGACAAAAAGATCGAGCGAAGCCTTCGATTCCGATTCCGTCGGCTCGATCAGCATGGCGCCATGCGCGACGAGCGGGAAATACATGGTCATCGGATGGTAGCCCTCGTCGATCATCGCTTTGGCGAAGTCGAGCGTGGTCACGCCCGTCCCTTTCAGCCAGGCGTCGTCGAAGAGGACCTCATGCATGCAGGGCCTGTCGCCGAAAGGCTGGGTCATCACGTCGCGCAATGACGCGCGCACATAATTCGCCGAGAGAACGGCGTCCTTCGACGCCTGCGTCACGCCGTCGCCGCCATGGGCCAGCATATAAGCGAGCGCGCGTACGAACATGCCCATCTGGCCGTGAAAGGCCGTCATACGGCCGAAGCTTTGCGTTCCCGACGCATGCTCCACAAGTTCGATCTTCTCGCCTTCGCGGCGAAGGAAGGGAATCGGCGCGAAGGGCGCGAGGCGTTCGGACAGAACGACCGGCCCGGCGCCCGGTCCGCCGCCGCCATGCGGCGTCGAGAAGGTCTTGTGCAGATTGATATGCATGGCGTCGACGCCGAAATCGCCTGGCCGCGCGACGCCGGCGATGGCGTTGAAATTGGCGCCGTCGCAGTAGAAATATGCGCCGGCGTCATGCACCGCTTCGGCGATCTCGACGATTTCGCGTTCGAAGAGCCCGCAAGTGTTCGGGTTGGTCAGCATGATCGCGGCGACGTCGGGACCGAGCGCCTCCCGCACCGCTTGCGCGCGCACGGTTCCGTCTTCCGCGGCCGGCACGACGCGCACGGAAAAGCCGAGCAGCGCCGCGGTCGCCGGATTGGTGCCATGCGCCGATTGCGGAATGAGCACGACATTGCGCGTCGCGCCTTCTCCCTTCGCGACGATGGCGGATTTGATCGCCATCATGCCGCAGAGCTCGCCATGGGCGCCGGCCTTGGGCGAAAGCGCGACGGCCCGCATGCCGGTGAGCGTCATCAGCCAGTGCGCCAGCGTCTCCAATAATTCGAGCGCGCCCTGCGCGGTCGATTGCGGCTGTAGCGGATGAATGTCCGCAAAGCCTTCGAGCCGCGCCATTTTCTCATTCAGACGCGGATTGTGCTTCATCGTGCAGGAGCCGAGCGGGTAGAGTCCGGCGTCGATCGAATAATTCTTGCGCGAGAGCCGCACGTAATGGCGCATCGTCTCGGGCTCGGTGAGCCCGGGAAGGCCGATCGCTTCCTTACGTTCGAGCCCGCCGAGGCGCGGCGCGACGTCCGGCGCGTCTTCCAGATCGACCCCGGTCGCGTCCGGACGGCCGATCTCGAAGAGCAAGGGCTCTTCCTGATCGAGCGCGCGATTGCCGGTGAAGGTGTCGGGCGTTTCTCCGATATGGGCGGGACGGTCGAGCATCAGAGCGTTTCCTCGAGCGCGGCGACGAAAGCCGCGCGATCTTCATGCGTATTGATTTCGGTGCTGGCCACGAGAAGCAGATCGTCGAGGCCGGCGTTCGGCAAAAGGCGCGAAACGGGAACGCCCGCCAATACGCCCTTCGCCGCCATCTTCTCGACGAGAGACGCCGCGTCGCCATTCACGCGGACGGTGAATTCGTTGAAGAAGCTCTTGTTGAGCACATCGACCTTGGGGAGCTTTTCCAGCATCCCGGCGAGCGCCACGGCGTTGGCGTGATTGAGCTTCGCAAGCTTCCTCAGCCCCGCCTCGCCGAGCAGCGTCATGTGAATGGTGAAGGCCAGCGCGCAGAGCCCGGAATTCGTGCAGATGTTCGAGGTCGCCTTGTCGCGGCGAATGTGCTGCTCGCGAGTCGAAAGCGTCAGCACATAGGATCGCCGCCCGTCGGCGTCGACGCTCTCGCCCGCGAGCCGGCCCGGCATCTGGCGCACATAATCGTGCCGCGTGGCGAAGAGGCCGACATAGGGACCGCCGAAATTCAGCGCATTGCCGATGGACTGGCCTTCGCCGACGACAATATCCGCGCCCATGGCGCCGGGCGACGCGAGCAGGCCGAGCGAGACGGCTTCGGTAAAGACGGCGATGAGCAAGGCGCCGTGCTTGCGGCAGGCTTCCCCAATCGCGGCGAGGCCGCGCAGATTGCCGAAAAAGTCCGGCGTCTGAACGACGACGCAGGAGAGGCTGTCGTCAATCTTCCCGATCAGATCTTCCGCGCCGAGAATGTCGGGCGGCATACGCACGACGTCGTCTTCCGCGAGGCGCGAAACCGTCCGCACGACCTCCGCGTAATGCGGATGCAGCCCGCCCGAGAGCAGAGCCTTGCGCCGCCTGGTCAAGCGATGCGCCATCAGCACGGCTTCGGCGGTCGCCGTCGAGCCGTCATACATGGAGGCGTTGGCGACATCCATGCCGGTCAGCAGAGCGACCTGCGTCTGGAACTCGAAGAGATATTGCAGCGTGCCCTGCGAAATCTCCGGCTGATAGGGCGTGTAGCTCGTGAGGAATTCCGAGCGCTGGATCAAATGATCCACGCTCGCCGGCACATGATGCTTATAGGCGCCGGCGCCGAGGAAGAAGGGAACGCGCCCCGCGGACATGTTGCGCGCCGAGAGGCGGGAGAGGATGCGCTCGACCTCGACTTCGGATTTGTGGCGCGGCAGATCGAGCGGCTCTTCGAGAACAGTCGACGCCGGCGCGTCGGCGTAGAGCGCTTCGACATTCGCGACGCCGATCGTCGCGAGCATGTCGCGCCTGTCGGTCTCGGACAAGGGATGATAGCGCATCGTCGTCGATTCCTTCCCGCGCTACAAGGTCTTCACGAAGCCGGCATAGGCGGCTTCATCCATCAGCGTTTCGATCTCGCTCTCAGCCTCGACGCGCAGCTTCACCAGCCAGCCGCCCGCCAGGGGATCGTCATTGACGAGCGCGGGCTTTTCGCCGAGCTCCGCGTTCACCTCGACGACTTCGCCCGAGACGGGCGCATAGACCTCGCTCGCCGCCTTCACGCTTTCGATGACCGCGAGTTCCGAGCCCTTGGTCACTTTCTTGCCGACCTTGGGCAGGTCGATAAAGACGATGTCGCCGAGTTGCGCCTGCGCATAATCGCTGATGCCGATGGTCGCGATGTCGCCGTCCAACCGGAGATATTCGTGATCCTTGGTGAAGCGCGGGCCGCTCATGTTCTCCCCCTCAAGCATGCGGTTTGAAGTAGCGATGCGCGACGAAGGGCAGCGGCGCGACCTCGACGCCGATGCGATTGCCGCGCAGCTCCGTGAAGATCGTGACGCCGTTCGCGGCGTAGGCGCGCGCGACATAGCCCATTGCGATCGGCCGCTGCAGCGTCGGCGAGAAGCCGCCCGATGTGACATGGCCGACGACTTCGCCGCTCTCGGAAATGAGCATGGCCCCTTCGCGCACAGGGGCTTTCGATTGCGGCAGGAAGCCGACGCGACAACGCGCCGGTCCATCGCGCAGAGCGGCGCCGATGCGGGCGAAGCCCGGGAAGCCGCCATCCTGCCGGCGCCTCTTGCCGATGGACCATGCCAGACCCGCTTCGACCGGGTCGGTGGTTTCATCGAGATCATGCCCATAGAGCGGCAGGCCGGCCTCGAGGCGCAGCGCGTCGCGCGCGCCGAGTCCGGTCGGCGCGACGTCCTCGTTTTGCAGTAAGGCGTTCACGAACATCTCCGCGCGGTCGGCGCGCATGGAGATTTCAAAACCGTCCTCGCCGGTATAGCCGCTGCGCGAGACGAAGACGTTCGACACGCCCTCTTCGAAGGCCCGCCAATGCAGAAAGGGAAGGTCCTCGGCGCCGGGGAGCAGAGCGCCGAGGACGCTGGCCGCGCGCGGCCCCTGGAGGGCGATCAGCGCCCGGTTCAACGGGATGAAGTCGAATTGCGGCAGGCGTTCGCGAATGAGCGCGAAGTCGGCGGCCTTGCGCGACGCGTTGACGACGAGCAGCAGGCGTTCTTCCACGCCCGGCAGGCGCGTCGCCATCAGATCGTCGAGGACGCCGCCTGTCTCGTTGAGAAGCTGCGTATAGCGCGTGCGGCCGGGCGGGAGGCTCGCCAGGTCGCCGGGCGCGAGGCTCTCGAGCGCGCGGGCCGCGCCAGCCCCGGCAATAATCGCTTGGCCCATATGCGACACGTCGAAAAGACCCGCCTTGTGACGCGTGTGCAGCGTCTCGGACACAATGCCGGCGGCGTATTGCAGCGGCATGTCATAGCCCGCAAAGGGGGCCATGCGCGCGCCGAGGCTGCGATGCAAGGCGTCGAGGGGAAGATGCGCGAGCGGCGCGCTTTCAGGGTTGGACTCGGCCGTCACGACAGGCTCTCCGGCGTTGGCGTCGGCGCGGCAGGCGGAATCCCACTGCGTCGCGCGCCCCCTCTGTCCGGTGACCTGAGAGATTTCCCCGCGTCGAGAACGCGGGTTACGCCCTTCGGTGGACGAAGCGCCTTCCAGGGCGCCGCGCCTCTTTCCAGAGTCCGTTCTCCTCGCGGTCCTTTTGCCTGAGCGTTTCCGGGGCGGTTTCGCCTTCGGCGCCGGCGCCATGGCCGGTCTCTCCCGCGAAGGAGACTATGCGAAAAAGATGTGCCTCATTCCGCATTGCGTCAAGGCGCATTTTCGCGACATTTGCGTCGGCGCCCGTCGCCCGGCTATTCTTTGGGCGCCTTTCTCCCGCATGGCTTGCGGCGCCATGCTTCACCTTGGCTTTCATTTCGGGCGCTGCGGCGGATGTGGCAGGAGCAATTCGACTATTTCTGGGATGGCCGGCGCCGTCTCGTCATCGGCTGCTATGACGGCGCGGAGCGCGCGCCCGCGGCCGCGGCGCGTCCGGCGCTGACTGTTTATTCGGCGCGCGACGCGAGCTTCCAAAGCGACGCGACGCTCGTCGACGTCGTCGATGCGACGCGCTGGCGCGCCGGCGCCGCCATTTTCGATATCCCCATCGAACATCGCTTTCTGCGCCTGACCGCGTCCGACGGGAGCGCGTTGACGCTGCATCTCGGCTCTGAGCGCGAGCAGCCCGCTTCCGGCGAGTACCGGCTGCTCATGACGCTGCTGCCGGAGTCGAACGGGCAGGAAGCGGCGGTCTTCCGAATCGCGTCGCTGTCTCCGCGCGGCGACGTGGAGCGCCTCGCCCGCGAGCAGACCGCCGCCGCCGGCGCGCGCCTCGTCTGGGCCTTCGGCCAGCGGCGCGCATTCGAACAAAGCGCGGATGGCGCCCTTGTCGCGAAAATCGCGCCCGCGCGACGCATCTTCCCGGCCTATCAGACGCGCCTCCTGCTCGAAGCGCGCGCGCTCGACACGGAGTCCGCCGCCGACACGCGGGAGGCGCCCTTCGCCGTCATGCAGCATTGGCTGCGCGAAAACGGCGCCCCGCGCGCGGCGCTGCGGCTGCGCGTTCCCGACTCGCTCGAAGAGAGCGCGACCCTTCTCGGCCGCGCTTCGGTCGCCCTCGTCCTCAACCAACGCCGGCGCCTGCGCGTCTGGATGCAGGAACAGAAACAGGCGGGCGAGGCGATCATCGATCCGCTGACATTCGACGACATCCGCCAGGCGACGGGCGATCCCGGCGAATACCCGGACGCGGCGGAGACGACCGACGCCGTCGTCGTCGCCAATCTCCTCAATCTGCTTCTCGACCCCGACTCGCCCGAGGCCGACGGCGTCGTGGTCCGTCGCCTCCAGGAGAAAAACGGCGGCGCGTTGGGCGAGACGATCGAAATCGATTTCTACGGCGCCGCGCTCGGCGACGAAATCGGTCTTGTTTCGCCCTCGGCGCATGCGGGCGATCTTGGCGTCGCGCCGGTCGATCCGGGCGGCCCGCCCTTCGCGCGGCTCTTTCGGGTCGAGGCGGACGGCCTTTCGGCCCGCCGACTGAGCGACGACGATCCGCTTCTCGATGAATTGCTGCGCCGCGCCGGGAGCGCGACGGCGCGCATCGGCGCGGGCGCCGCCGCCCGCGCCTTCGCCGAGCGCGCGGCGGGGCTGAAAGGACGGCGCGAGAAGCTCGTCGCCGGCCTCAATGAGGCGCTGACGCGCGCCGGCCTGACGGGGCGGTTCTCGGCGGCCGGTCTGTGGGAGGTTTTCGAGCCGCTACAGGAGGCGAGTTTCGCGGCGCTTGCGACGGAGGCGTCGCCGACGGTCCGCGCCTTGCTGCAGCAGAGCGGCGGCTATGTCGCCTATGCGACGGACCCCGCTCTCGTCGGCCAGTTCGCGCATGGCGGCGCGCTGGCCGAAAGCGCGTCGACCTTGCGCGTCGGCGCAGACCAGCGCGGCCCGGCCTCGCTTGCCGGGCGATATGCGGCCGCCTGCGGCGCCGGGGGCATGACGCCATTGAGTCTCGGCGCCGCCGAACAGCTCGCCGCCTTACGCGCCTTGATGGAAGAGGAGGACGCGCTTGTCCTGCGGGACGCCCGCATCGGCCTCTCGCCCGAACCGGCCCTGCGCCGCGCCGCCGCGCGCGCCGCGCGCCAGCTCGCCGGCGTCGCGGGCGTCGAGCGCGCCATCGACCATTTCGAACGCAGCCGCGACGCCGAGAGCGCGGCGGCGCTGACCGATTATCTCGCCGCGCGACGCGCCGGGCGCTGGATCGCGGCGAGTTCCGCGCCCGCCCTCGGGCAACTCGTGACGCGCGCCGGCGTCGAGCAGGAGGAGGCGCAGACCCGCGTCGTCGCGGGCATGACGGCCGCGGCGGCGGCCCCGCAGCCCGCCCCGGCTCCCTCGCCGCCGGAGAAGCCGAAAGGATTTCTGCGGCGGCTGTTCGGGGGGTAGCCCCAAACTTTCGGGGTTCGCAAGAGGCTGGCGATTTTCAGAGGCGGCCTCATCTTCGAAACGCAGGCGTCTCGAAGGACGAGGGGCGCTGCGCGAGAGCGCCTTAGCGATCGCGCGGCGGCAGGATCGGCAGCACGATCTCCGGCTGCTTGCCGGTCAGCGTCTTGAGGAAGGCGACGATCTTCGTCGTCTCGTCTTCGGCGAGCTTCGCGCCGAGCTGCGACTCCGCCATCACCGTCACCGCCTTTTTGAGGTCGAAGGTCGAGCCGGCGTGGAAATAGGGCGCGGTCAGCTCGACATTGCGCAGGGACGGGACCTTGAAGACGTAGCGATCGGCGTTGTTCTTCGTCACCACGTAACGGCCGGCGTCCTCGGCGGGCAGATGCTCGGGGCCGGGATTTGCGACGACGCCGAATTTCGCGTAGCTCGCGCCGCCGATATTCACGCCGTTGTGGCAGCTCGCGCAGCCCTTGTCGATGAAGAGCTTGAGGCCCGCCTTCTGCGTCTCGTCGAGCGCGGCGTCGTCGCCGGTCAGCCAACGGTCGAAGGCGGAGTCGGGCGTGATCATCGTCGCTTCGAAGACGGCGATGGCGCGGCCGATATTGTCGTAGACGAGCGGATCGGCGTCGGCGGGGAAAGCCTTCCTAAAGGCGCCCGCATAGCCGGGGATCGCTTTGAGCTGGTCGATCTCGCGCTGTTTCGTGGCGGCGAGCTCCGTGGGGTTGATGGCCATGGGGCCGCCGCGCGTCTTCAACATCGCCTTCGGATTGGCCATGACGGAATTCACGACCTGATCCTTCAGATCGGCCGCGCGGCCATCCCAATATTGCGACTTGTTGAAGACCGCGTTGAAGACGGTCTGCACTTCGCGGCCGGCGAGCTGCGCGTTCCCGCTCGACAGCGCGCCGCCGTCGACGCCGCCCATGCTGAGATTATGGCAGGTGGCGCAGGCGAAGCTGCGGCTGTCCGAGAGGCGCGGCTCGAAATAAAGCATCTTTCCGAGTTCGAGCTTTTCGGGCGTCGCCGGATTGTCGGGCAGGGCGGGGGCCGTCCTGGGAATGGGTTCGAAGAGACCCTTCGCCTGATCGCGCAAGGCGTCCTCCGCATGGGCGACGCCGGCGCCGAAAGACAGGAGAGCGACAAGAGAGGCGATCAGGGAGTGACGCATGTTCGGACCCGTTTCATAATTTGGAATCGTTGTATATCACAGCTGCGATCACTGACTCGCCCATAAAATCCGCGCCATCCAACTCACATCCTCGCGCGGAACGACGCGGTCGGGAAAGGCGGGATTGATCGAACGCAGCTCTATGAAGCGGGCCGTCTGGCGCTTCAGCTCCTTCGCCATGATCTCGCCGGAAGCCGTCTTCACCACCACCCGGTCTCCGCGGCGAATCGGCGCGGCCGGCGAGACGATGACGATGTCGCCGTCGCGATAGAGGGGGGACATCGAGTCGCCCGAAATCTCCAGCGCGTAGGAATGTTCGTCGGCGTCGGAGAGCACCTCGATCTCGTCCCAGCCGGCGCCGACCGCGAAGCCGGCGTCGTCGAAGAACCCGCCCTCTCCCGCCTGAGCGAGTCCGATCAGCGGCCGCGTATGGCGCCGCGTCGCCGCGCTATTGGCGGAGACGAGCGCCATGAATTCGTCGAGGCTCGCCCCCGTGGCCTGCAGCACTTTGGCGATCGACTCGGTCGAGGGCCAGCGCTGGCGCCCTTCCGACGTCTCGCGCTTGGAGCGGTTGAAGGTGGTGGGGTCGAGGCCCGCTTTGCGCGCCAGGCCGGAGGGCGTGAGGCCGTAGCGCTCGCCCAGCGCGTCGATCGCCGCCCAGATTTGCGCGTGAGAGAGGATGTCGGTCATCGGAAGGCCGTGGCGGGGGAAATCCCATGTTAGGAATATATCCTCCCATCGCCCGGCGCAACATGAATTTTGTCTTAACCGAACATGGCTTAGGACGGCCGAACGTCGACACGACTTTCGTCTTGGCCAATCAATCTCCTAGCGCTTTTCCCGAACGACGTCCGGCGGCGACGGAACTGGCGCGAAACCAGCCTAAGCCTCCCCCTCCGCCTCCTTGGCGGGGCCGGAGATGCGGCGGCGCGCCTGCTCCCGCTTGATCTGGTTGCGCCGCTCGGTCTGCCGCGCCCGCGCCTCTTCCCCCGTGGGCTGCAATATCTTGCGGAATTCGTCGCGCTTTTCGTGAATGGAGGCGATGACGTATCCCATAGGGACGCCGACGTCGACGAGCACGGTTTCGGCGAGTTGCAGGCTCGCCTCGATCGTCTCCGGAATGGCGTCGCTGGCGCCGAGGCTGTAAAGCGTCGTGGCGTGCCGCGCGTCGCGGGCGCGGGCGACGATGACGAGATCGCCGCGAATTTCATGTGCGAGACGCACGATCTCCTCGACGGCGGGGGCGTTTTCGATCGTGACGACGAGCGCGCGCGCCTGCTCCAGGCCGCATTTGAGCAGAAACTCCCGCCGCGCCGCGTTGCCCCAATAGATTTCGACGCCCTTCTCACGGCCTTCGGCGACGAGGGAAACGACATTCTCCACGGCGACGAAGGGCACGTTGTGCCGGGAAAGCATCTCGCCCACGAGGCTGCCGATGCGGCCAAAGCCGACAATGACCACGCGGCCCTCGGCGATGGCGCTTTCGGGCGCGAGATGTGCGTATCGCGCCTCGTCGTCGTCGCGTTCCGCAGGCTGCGCAAGGCGCGCGCCGAGGCGGCCCAGGAAAGGAATGAAGAAGATCGACAGCGTCACCACCATCATGGCGTCGTTGCCGAAATGGCCCGGCAGCACGCCGGCCAGCATGGCGGAGGTGAGAAGGGCGAAGGCGAACTCGCCGCCGGGGGCAAGCAGGAGCGCAGCCTCCGCCGCGGTCCGCCAGTCGATGCGAAACAGCAGCGCAAGCGGGAAAATGATCGCGGCCTTGAGGGCGGTCAGGCCGACCGCGTGCAAAATCACCGGCGCCGGATCGGCGACGACGGCGCCGATGTCGAGCCCCGCGCCGACGGAGACGAAGAACAGGCCGAGGAGGAGCCCCTTGAAGGGCTCGATCGTGACCTCGATCTCGCGCCGGAACTCGGTTTCCGCGAGCAGCAGGCCTGCGACGAAGGCGCCGAGGCCCATGGAGAGCCCGGCCGCCGCCGTAATGAGCGCCTCGCCTACCACGACGAGCAGGCAAGCGGCCATGAAGAGTTCGGTGAGCTGCGCCGAGGCGACGAGGCGAAAGAGCGGCCGCAGCAGCAGCCGGCCGAAGAAGATGAGCCCCGCCAGCGCGGCGAAAGCAGGCAGAAAGGCGGAAGCCGCCTGAAGCGCGCTGAAGCCGTCCTTGGCCGTCGCCATGAAGGAGACGAAGAAGAGCGCCGGCGCGACCATGAGATCTTGCAGCAGCAGGACCGAGAAGGCGACGCGGCCCGGCGCCTTGTTGAGGCGCCGCCCCTCCGAGAGCACGGGCATGACGACGGCCGTCGAGGACATGGCCAGCGCCGCGCCCATCAGGATCGAAGGAGCCGCGTCGACGCCGAACCAATAGTGGCCGACAAGGGCGAGCGCCGTCGTCGAGATGACGACCTGGGCGAGTCCGAGCCCGAAGACCAGACGCCGCAACCGCACAAGCCGCTCCCAGGAAAGCTCGAGCCCGATCATGAAAAGGAGGAAGACAAGCCCGAATTCCGCGAGCTGGGAAACGCCCTCGACGTCGGCGATGGTGAAGAAGGAGACAATGTTCCCCGGCTCGGCCAGACGCCCGAGCCCATGCGGCCCGAGCGCCGCGCCGGCGAGGAGAAATCCAAGAACCGGGCTGACGCGCAAGCGATGGAAGAGCGGGACCACGACGCCGGCGGTCGCCAGAAAGACCAGCGCCTCCCGATAGGATTCCAGATGTAACGGATTCTCGCCCAAGAAGCCCCCGCAGCGTTTGTGATTCGACTATCCCAATTTAACGGCGGCTGCGGCCTTGGCGAGCGCATCGCAACAAAATCTTCGCCTGAATTCGTCGCTCAGACGCATAAAAAAGCGCCGCCCCAAGGGGCGGCGGAGGTCGAGGGCTGGAGGATTGCGGATACTGACCTTGCCGCTACTCGGCGCGCGCGGACTCCTTACCTTGCGCGGGCGCGGAGGCGGCGTTCTGAGATTTCGCCGCAGCGACGCGCGTCCAGGTTTCGCCGCTGCACAGGAAGCCCCACAGGCATCCCTTCAACCGCAGCTCATTCGCCGATTTGATGGTGATGAAACCGTCATAGGTCTTGCCGTCCTGAGCATTGTAGAGCTTGCCCTTCCATTCGTTGGGGCCGCTCTTGGCGGCGCCGCGGAGGATGACCGTGCCGACGGCCTTCTCGTCTCCCTCCTTCTTCACGGAAATGAGCTTGGCGCAGAGAAGGGCGCCGCAGTCATAGAAGCTGAACTGCTCTCCGCCTTCCGGCCGGAGCCAGACGCCGCGCGGATCGTTGGGGTCGGGCGCGCCGACGGCGACGGGCGCGGCGAGCAGCGCAAGGGCGGCGATGGGAAGCGCCAGGCGCGCAAGGCCGCGCGCGAGGGGATCGTACACAGAAAGACGTCTCATTTCGATCGCTCCTTTGGTCGCGATAAGGGACAGCATCCCGCGCCAAAGGGGCGATTCTTCGGCCTCAATTAGGAGGCCTCAGGGCGAATTTCCGAGCAGTCGCTTATAAACCTCGAGCGTCGCGCGCTGCATCTGCTCAACAGAGAACCGCGACTGCACGTTGGCGCGGGCGCGCAGCATCATCTCGTCCCGCGCCGACGCCTTCATGGCCAGAGCTTCCGTCACCGCCTGCGCCAGCGCCGCCGGATCGCCGGGCGGCACGCGCCAGCCCGTCGCCTGATGCGTCGGACATTGTGGCGGCGCGCGCACGATTTCGGGCGAGGCGCCGATATCCGAGACGATGACCGGAGCGCCCATCGCCTGCGCCTCGATCGCGACGCGGCCAAAGGCCTCGGGCTCGGTCGAGGGCGCGACGACGACCGCCGCCGCGAGATAGGCGGCGGGCATGTCCTCGCAATGACCGACATTGCGGACGAAGCCCTCGAGGCCGGCGCGGATGATTTGCGTCTCGATATTGCGGCGGAAGCTGTCGCTGTGCGGATCGCCGACGAAAAGGATGCGGATGTCGCGCCGCCATTCGGCCGCGAGGCGCTTCGCGGCCTCTATCATCACGGCGTGGCCCTTGCGGGCGGCGAGACGGGCGGGAAGCAGCACCACGCGCTCATGCGGGGCGACGCCCCATTCCGCGCGCAGTCTCTGGACGCGCGCCGGCGCGACGGCCGCCGGAGAGAACAGCCTCAGATCGGCGCCGCGCGGAATCACGACGACGCGTTCGGCGGCTTCCGGATGCAGCTCGCTAATGCGCTTCGCCGCAAAATCCGAAATGGCGATGATGACGTCCCCCGCCGCCATGATGGCGTTGTAGCGCAGTTTGATGGGCGACGTTCCGTAATAGGCGCTGTGATAGGTGGTGACGAATTTCGCGCCGGTCTGCCGCGTCGCGTAATAGGCCACCCAGGCCGGCGCCCGCGAACGCGCATGCACGATGTCGACGCCTTCGTCCCGTATCACGCGCGCGAGCTGGACGGAATTCAGCGCCATCGCGATCGGGTTTTTCGTGGCCGCCGGAAAAGGCAGCCAGACGCCGCCCTTGGACTGTAACTCGCTGACCATGCGCCCGCCGCGCGAAGCGACGAGACTGCGCCCGCCGGCCTGCGACAATGCTTCGGCCATATCGATGGTGGCGCGCTCCGCCCCGCCCGATTGAAGATCAGGCACGATCTGCAGCACCGTCCGACCGACCAGGGAATGGTCGGCGGCGGCGAGAGGGGCGAGGGTCTGGGACATGAGGCGATTGGCGAGCGGCGGTTCCTTAATCGCTCGCATTCTCTTTCGAGATTATTTACCAACTATGAGCGAAAGGCGGGAAATCAAGGAAAGGGCCTTTGCGCCCGCGCAAGATTCGAGGAGCGAGCTTGAACGAGACCGACTGCGACCGTCTCGACGTCGAAAATCCATCGGGCGGCGCGCCCTGGCGGATCGCGCGGCGGCTGCGCAAGGCGGCAAGCGACGGCGGCCCTGGAATCGTCTGGCTGGGCGGCTTCGCATCGGACATGGAGTCGACCAAAGCCGGCTTTCTCGACGCCTTTGCGAAAGAGCGCGGCCGCGCCTTCCTGCGATTCGACTATTCGGGTCACGGCGCGTCGGACGGGCGCTTCGAAGACGGCTGCATCGGCGATTGGCTGGAGCAGACCGTCGTGGTCTTCGACCGTTCGACGCAGGGACCGCAGATCGTCGTCGGCAGCTCCATGGGCGGCTGGCTCGCTTTGCTGCTCGCGCGGCGCCTCGCCGAAAAGAACGAGACCGCGCGCCTCGCCGGCCTCGTCCTTCTCGCGCCGGCGGTCGACTTCACCGAAGCGCTCATGTGGAAAAATCTCGACGAGGCGGCGCGCCGCGAGATCATGGAGAAGGGCGCCTGGATGCGCGCCTCGCAATATTCCCCCGACCCCACGCCCATCACGCGGCGGCTGGTCGAGGACGGACGCAAGCATCTGCTGCTGGGCGGGGTCATCCGCTCTTACGCGCGCGTCCACATCCTGCAGGGCATGGCGGACCCCGACGTGCCCTGGCGCCACGCGCTGACCATTATGGAGCATCTCTCGGCGGATCCCGCGACTTTGACCTTCATCGCCGACGGCGATCATCGCCTCTCGCGCGCGCAAGATTTGGCGCAGCTCGCCGCCGCCGTCGAGTTGATGAGCGCGCCCGCAAAAAGCGAGCCGCCGCGCGACCTTTTCGGCTGACGATCGCGCAATCCACGCCCCGAATCCTCGAAATTTAATCAATCTTAGGCATAACAAATCCCTGTTTGGAAACAGCATCAATTTGTTAAGTCCCGTAAAGCAACTTTGGTCCCGCAAATAGGCGCCATGACAGGCGCAAAGTGCGGCGAAGGGCGAGAGATCGCCCGAGACAAATGAGTTGTCTTGAATCATGCGCGCGTCCCGTATTCTCGCTCTCGTCGTCGCAGCCGCGATCTCGATGACATTCGCGAGCGCGCGCGCCGCCGACTGGTATACGGGCGTGCCGAGCGACGGGCCGCCGATCCCCAAGGCGCCGCGCGCGACGCTCGACATCGCGCTGGACGGCACGAGCCAGGCCGCCTATTCCGCGGCGATCATCGGCACGATCGCGCCCTTCACGCCGCTCGACCGGAGCGGTTTCCGCCTGCGCGGCAGCGGCATTGTCGGCACCTACACCTATGACTCGACGGATGTCGGCAAGGTCAACGGCAATCTGACCGGCGGCGCCATGCTCATGGGCTATGAGTGGGTGTTCAAGCGGGCGACGGTCTCGGTCTATCTCGGCGGCGAAATCGTCAACACGAACATATCGCCCAACGACCCCAACAACCAGGCCAAGGGCACGAGCGTCGGCATCAAGGTCGCGACGGATTTCTACGTCACGCCGACCAACGACACGATGATCGCGGGCGTTTTCTCCTACTCGTCCAACTTCAGCTCCTATTACGGCCGCCTGAAATTCGGCATGGCCTTCGCCGACCGTCTCTATGTCGGTCCCGAAGTCGGGGCGCTCGGCGACAACTTCTTCCAGCAATGGCGCATCGGCGGCCATGTGACGGGCATCCGGTTCGGCATGCTGCAATTTGGCGGCGCGCTGGGATTTCTTAACGATCGCGTCCGCGGCGGCGGCGTCTACGGCACGGTCGATACGCGCGTAACATTCTAGTTTTTCGACAAAAATGGACCCGCGCCTCCATTGTTAACGCCGCTTTTAGCTCCTCCCGTCTACAATTCTTATCGGAAAGAATGCGGGGTCGTTGATGTTCGGGTTGCGTGCGTTCGCGTGGATTGCGACAGGCGTGATGGCGGTTGCGTTGCTGACGCAGCCTGTCAGCGTGCAGGCGCAATTGTCGCTCAGCGTGACCATCATCGCGGTCCTGCTCACACTGTGGAAATTCGGCCGCAGCCCGCTCGCGCGCCAGACCTATCTCGCGCTCTCGAGCTTTATCGTCATCCGCTACGTCTACTGGCGCCTGACCTGCACCCTGCCGCCCGCCTCCGATCCTGTCGGCCTCTTCTTCGGCCTCGTCCTGCTCTCGGCCGAACTCTATTGCGTCTGCATTCTCATCATCAGCCTTATCGTCAATGTCGATCCGGTGAAGCGCAAGCCGCTTTCGCGCCGGCCCGACGAGGATCTGCCTGTCGTCGACGTCTTCATCCCGACCTATAACGAGGACGAATACATCCTCGCCACGACGGCGGCCGCCGCGCTGTCAATGGATTATCCGAAGGAAAAGCTCAATGTCTGGCTGCTCGACGACGGCGGCACGGACCAGAAATGCAATGACAAGAACCCCGCAAAGGCCGAAGCCGCGAAGCTTCGGCGCACGTCGTTGCAGGAGCTCTGCAAGCGTCTCGGCGCCCATTATCTGACCCGCGCCAAGAACGAGCACGCCAAGGCCGGCAATATGAACAGCGCGCTCGCCCATGTGAAGGGCGACATCGTGCTCGTCTTCGACGCCGACCATGCGCCCTTCCGCTCCTTCCTGCAGGAGACGGTCGCCTATTTCATCGATTATCCGAAGCTCTTTCTGGTTCAGACGCCGCACGTCTTTCTCAATCCCGACCCGATCGAGAAGAATCTGAAGACCTTCGACCGCATGCCGTCCGAGAACGAGATGTTCTACTCGATGACGCAGCGCGGCTTGGACAAATGGGACGCATCGTTCTTCTGCGGCTCGGCGGCGCTTCTGCGCCGTTCGGCGCTGATGGAGGCGGGCGGCTTCTCCGGCGTCACCATCACAGAAGACTGCGAGACGGCGTTCGAACTCCACGCCAAGGGCTATAACAGCATCTTCGTCGACAAGCCGCTGATCGCCGGCCTGCAGCCCGAGACCTTCGCCTCCTTCGTCGGGCAGCGCGTGCGCTGGTGTCAGGGCATGCTCCAGATCATGGTGCTCAAGAATCCCGCGCTGAAAAAGGGCCTCAAGCCCATTCAGAAGCTCGGCTATCTCTCGAGCATGACTTTCTGGTTCTTCCCCTTCCCGCGCCTCATCTTCATGCTGGCGCCGCTCGCCTACATTCTCTTCGACGTGAAGATCTTCGTGTCGAACGTCGACGAAGCGGTGGCCTTCACCGCGACCTACATGATCTCCAACGTCATGCTGCAGAACTACATGTTCGGCACGGTGCGCTGGCCGTGGGTTTCGGAACTGTACGAATATTGCCAGGGCGTCTTTCTCAGCAAGGCGATCGTCTCCGTGCTGATGAATCCGAGAAAGCCGACATTCAACGTCACCGCGAAGGGTCTGACGCTCGACAATGATCATCTTTCCGAGCTCGCCTGGCCCTTCTTCGCCGTCTATCTGATGCTGCTGACCGGCACGCTGGTCGCCGCCTTCCGCTATGTCGTGGAGCCCGGCATCAGCAATCTGATGATGATCGTCGGCATCTGGAACACCTTCAACCTCATCATGGCGGGCGTCGCGCTCGGCGCCGTCTCGGAACGCAAGCAACCCGACCGCCATCCGCGCCTCACCATCAAGCGCGAGGGCTGGCTCGACTTCAGCGATCAGCGCGTCGCGGTCGAGGTCGTGAACGTCTCGGCCGGCGGCTGCGCCGTGCGTCTTCTCGAAGAAATGCCGCCAATGCTTCTCGAGGCGGACGACACGCGCGCGCGCCTCACCATCGAGCCGGTCGGCGATCTCGTCGGCAAGCGCAGCCTGCCGCTCATCTTCCGCCGCGGCCCCAACGCCGGCGACGACGTCTTCGGCTGCGAATTCGACACGATGCAGGCCGAGGAATATTTCGTGCTCGCCGACCTCATGTATGGGGATTCCGACGCGCTGCCGCGCTTCCTGGCGAGCCGCCGCAAGCACAAGAGCGTCTGGGCGGGCACCGGCCAGTTCATCTGGTGGGGGCTCGTGGAGCCGATCCGCGCCGTCAGCTACGTCTTCAAGTCCAAGCCGGGCGCCGAGCCCGAGCCCATCGCCGCGCCCGCGCCGACGGAGCCGTCGACGGCCTGGCTGAAGCGCCTCGTCGCGCAGGCGGGAGAAGGCGAAAAGAAACAGGCCGGAGGGGACGCGCTGCAACCGGCGGCGCGCAAATCGGCATGAAGCGCCTGCTCCCGACATATGCGCGCGCGCCGCGCCGCCTTCGCGCCTTCGCGACCCTCGGCGCTTTTGCGCTGCTGGCGTCGCAGGCGCTCGCGCAGGCGATCTTCCTCACCGCGCCCTCCGAGGTCTCGCGCATCGACCGGCCGCCGGTCACGATCGACCGCACGCCGGTGAATACGACGCCGGCGCCGCAGGCCGCGCCGCAATTTCCAGCCGCCGCACGCCCCGCCCCGGCGCCGCAATTTCCGGGGCCTTCCGCCGCGCCCGCCATGCCGGCCCAGACGGTCCAAATCCCCCCGGCGCCCCAGGGCGCTTCCGCGGCGCGTCCCTCCTTCAAGCCGCGCGCGACCATGCTGCGGCATCTCGCCAACAATATTCAGGGCTATCGTCTCGCAGGAGAAATCGGCTCCTCGGAATGGCCGATCTACATCACCGACAAGCAGGCGCGCCGCCGCCTGCAATTCCAGCTCGGCTATCTCTCCGCCGTTTCGGTGATGCCGGAATTTTCGCGCCTCACTTTGTCGATCAACGACCAGCCGGTGGGGACGACGCCGATCACCGCCGTGCAGACGGTGAAGACCGTCGTCTTCGACATCCCGCCGGGTCTGTTGCGCCCGGGCTTCAATTCTGTCCGCATCACCACCGAGCAACGCCACCGCGTCGACTGTTCGCTCGAAGCGACGCAGGAGCTTTGGACGCAGATCGATCCGACGCAGACCGGCCTTATCCTCGACGAAGCCGACGCGGCGATCGACGCCATCTCGGATCTCGGCGCGCTGCCCGCCGACGAGCAGGGCGCGCTGCCCTTGCGCGCGGTCATGCCGGCGAATCCGACGACGCGCGACGTCGAGCGCATGCTGCGCGTCGTGCAGCTCATCTCGATCATCGGCCGCTTCGAGCAGCCCGTCGTCGACGCGGGCGCGCTTGCGGGCGGCCTTTACGGAGCCGATCTCCTGGTCGGCACGGCGGCGGAGCTCGCCGCGATCGCCGGCCCGCAAATGGTGGGCCTCGTCACCAAGCCGCGCGCCTTCGTTCTCCCTATGGGGCCGGGCCGCCGCACCACGATCGTCGTAACGGGCGCCGACGCGCAGCAGGTCGATGAGGCGATCAAGCAGTTTCTCGTCGCGACCAAACCCAAGGGCGCGGCCGCGGGCCTGCGCGCCGCTGCAGCCTTCCCCGGCTATCGCGTCGAAGGCGGCCAGCGCATCCGGCTCGGCGACATCGGCGTCAGAAGCTCGGAATTCGACGGAAGGCTGTTCCGCGTCGCCTTCAACATCATCATGCCGTCGGACTTCTATCCGGCGGATTATGGCCGCGCGACGGTGCGCGTCGCGGGCGGCTATTCGCCGGGCCTCACCTCGAAGGCGCAGCTCGTCATGTATGTGAACGAGCGCACGGCGGTCAGCCTGCCGCTGCTCAAATCGACGGGCGAGGTCTTCAAGGACAATCCGCTGCCCGTGCCGCTCGGCTTCCTGCGTCCCGGCCTCAACCGCATCGAGATCGAAGCGCATGTGCCGACGCCCTCCGACGAGAGCTGCGACACGCTCGCCGCCAAGGACGCGCCCAACCGCTTCCTCTTCCTCGACTCGACGGAAATCGAAATTCCGCCCATCGCGCGCGTCGGCCGTCTGCCCGACCTCGCCGTGACCGCCACGGGCGGCTTCCCCTTCGCGGGCGCGCAGCGCCGCTCCAAGCTCTTCATGCCGCGCCTCGATCCCAAGACGATCGGCGCCGCGGCGACTTTCGTCGCCCATCTCGCCGTCGTCGCCGGCCGGCCGATCGATTTCGAGATCACGCAGACGCCGCCGCTCAAGGCCAAGAGTCCGACGCTCGCCGTCGCGCCCTTCGACGCGCTCGATCTCGACCTTCTCAAAAAGCTCGATATGCCCGTCGACGACCTCGCGCGCGTCTGGCGCGAGAAGATCGGCGTCGAAAGCCGCGGCGGCGCGGAAAAGGACGACGGCGTCGTCGGAGTCGACGCCGCGACGCGCAATCGCCTCGTCCTTCAAAACAATTTCCCGATGGCCTGCCATCCGCCACAATCGATCGGCGGCTTCCGGGCCATGCTGCGGAATATCGACCGGCTCGCCGTCGGCGCCACCGATAGCGAAGACCCGGCCGCGGACGACGCCGAACCGGCCCCGACGGGCGATGAAGAGGAAAACGCGCCCGACCTTTTCCAGGAATGGGATGCGCGGCTTCGCAACGAGAATCGACTGAGCTGGCTCTTCGACTGGGCGCGTTATATCGGCGAATGGGGCAAGGCGAAATTCACCGACGCCGGCCATCTGTTCCGCGGCCTCGATCGCGGGACGTCTCCGTCGGAAATGTCGCCCGCGACGTCGCTTGCGTTGGGCCAGAACATTCTCGGCGGCTCCAACGAAAACGTCTGGACCGTCCTCACCGCGCCCAACGCCGACGCTCTGGCGGACTCCGTCGCCTGCCTCGTCGATCCGCGCGTGTCGCGTCAGATCACCGGCCAGGTGTCGCTGCTCGACATCTCCAAGGCGAAGATCGACGCCATACCGGTCTCGAACACGCATTTCGTCATCACGCAGCCGCTCTCGGTCGGCAATGCGCGCCTGATCGCCGCCGGCTGGCTGTCTCTGCATTCGCTCTATTATGTCGGCGCGGCGCTCGCCATCGGCTTCGTTCTCGCCTTCACGACGCGCATCTTCGTCAAGAATGTCGGCAGGAGGACGTCATGAGCTTCGCGCTCCGCGTCGCCCTTCTGTGCATGCTGACGAGTTGCGCCGCTCCCGCCTTCGCGCAGACGCCCGCGCCGGCGCAGGCGCCCTTGCAGCAGCCCGGCGACCCCGCCGCGGCGCCGGACGCGCCGGCGCCCGAACAGGCCCCCAAAAAGCCGCCGCGCCTCATTCTCGACGCGCGCGCCCTGCCGATCGGCGGCGCGTTGAAGATCCCCGGCATGTGGGCCGCCTATAAAGCGCGCTACGTCGCCGACCAGGGACGCGTCATCGACACCGGCAACAATATGATCAGCCATAGCGAGGGACAGGGCTATGGCATGCTGCTCGCCGTGGCGGCCAATGACCGTCCGGCTTTCGACCGCATCTGGGGCTGGACGCGCGCCAATCTGATGGTGCGCGACGACGCGATTCTCGCCTGGCGCTGGGAGCCGGGAAAGCGTCCCGCCGTGGCCGACATGAATGACGCCTCCGACGGCGACCTTCTCGTGGCCTGGGCGCTCGCCGAAGCCGGCGAGTTCTGGAACGACATGAGCTACACCACGTCGGGCAGGCGCATCGCGGTGGAAGTCACCCGCAAGACGGTGCTGTTCAAGACGAAGATGGGCGCGATCCTGCTGCCAGCCGTCTCCGGCTTCCACGAGAACGACCGCGCCGACGGGCCGATCGTCAACCTGTCCTACTACATCTTCCCCGCCTTCGCCCGGCTGAAGCTCGTCGCGCCGGAAATCGACTGGCCGGGTCTGACGCAAACCGGGCTGAACCTCCTCGACGCCACGCGCACGGCGGGCGAAACCCTGCCGCCCGACTGGATGTCGCTGAAAGACTGGACCTACAAGCCCGCGGACGGCTTTCCCGCGCAATTCTCCTACAACGCCGTGCGCGTTCCTCTCTATATGGCCTGGGCGGGCGTCGGCGAGCGGGAGCAGTATGAGCCTTTCATGGCTCTCGTCAGGAAGACGCGCGGCTCCATGTCCATCGTCGACGTGACGAACGGCGTCGAAGTCGGCAAATTCGGCGACGCCGGCATCGGCGCGATCGGCGCCCTCACCGCCTGCGTGGTGGAGGGCGCCAAGGCGCCGCAACAGCTCTTCATGCTGTCGCCCTCCGACAATTATTATCCCGCCACGCTGCAGATGCTGTCGCTCATCGCCATGCAAATGAGGTACGCCTCATGCCTGCGATGAGCCGCCTCATCCTCTTCGCGCTTCTGGCGGCGCTCGCCGCCGGCGGGCCCGCGCGCGCCGCCGCGCCGCTTCCCGGCGCGAAGCCGGCGAACGCGAAGGCCCCGGATGGAAAGGCCGCGAAAGCCGCCCCCGCCAAGGCGCCGGACAAAAAGCAGCAGGACGCCAAGCCGCAGGACAGCGATCCGGGGGACCCGCAGGCCGCGATCAACGGCAAGCCGAAATCCAAATTGGCGCGTCCGCGCCAGCTGATCCCGGTGGTTGGCGATCCCGTCGCGCCCGACGACTTCGCCCTGCGCTATTATGCGTCGCTGAGGCAGACGGCGCGCGTCAACGCCGAACTGACGCGCCTGCACGCGCTTTATCCGAGCTACGAGCCGCCGCAGGACCTCTATGAGGCGCCGGCGTCGAACGCGATCGACGAGGAGCCGTTCTGGGCGCTCTTCGCCGCCGACAAGATCGAGGACCTCAAGGCCGCGATCGACGCGAAGGAGCGGGAGTTCCCCGGCTGGAAGCCGTCCGCGGACCTCGCCACCAAACTGCGCCGCAAGGAGCTGCGGCTCAAGATCACGGCGCTGTGGAAAGCCGACAAGATTCTCGATCTCGTCGACTATCTCAAAAAGGAGGATACGAGCGACCTGCAGGACGAGGTCGACATGCTGTGGACGATTGCGGAGGCTTACGCCCGTGCGCGACAGAATGAAGACGCCGTTAACATGTTCAAGCGCATTCTAACGACCACGAAAGACCCGCAGATCCGGGTCGCCACGATTCAGAAAGCGCTTGGCTCGCTCCGCATGGCCGACGTCGAAACCTTGCTTGCCTCCGTCCCGGGCGCGTCCCAGGGAACGGGCGAGTTCGCGCAGATTTCGATCGACATCACCCGCGCCCGCATCGCCGCCTATCTGCATGACGAGCGCACCGAGGAAGTGCCGCCGGCCGACATGGCCAAATTCGAGGCCTACGCCAAGAACAGCAAGGACGCGAATCAGATCGGCCTCGTGGCGTGGTACGACTATAAGCGACGCGATTTCGGCGCGGCGCTGGAATGGTTCAAGCTCGCCATCCAGAACGACGGCGACGCCATGATCGCCCATGGCCTCGCGCATTCGCTGCGCGCGCTCAACATGAAGCGCGAAGCGGAGGAAGTCGCCTATGCCTGGCACGAGCCGCTCTCCAACAACATGATCCTTTTCCTTGACCTGCTCGAGACGGATCTGACGCGCGAAATTCCGCCTTTCATCGAGGCCGACCGTCTGGCGCGCTACGCCAAGGTGACGATGGAGGCGAGTTCCGGCGAGGGCGCGCAGGCGCTCGCCTGGTACGCCTATAACAGTTGCCAGTGGGACGTCGCCAAATTCTGGTTCGAACGCGCCGTCGCATGGTTCCCCAAGGACGCGACCGTCTACGGCCTCGCGCTTTCGAACAAGCGCCTGAAGAACGAGAAGGGCCTCTACGAACTCGCCAACCGCTATGACGGACTCTTCGCCAAGGTCGTCGAGATTCTCTTCCCGGACAATTACTACCATCCGCCGTCGCCCTGCGATCAGAAGGGCGCGGACAAGCTTCATGGCGCGGGCGTGAGGACCGCGGCCTTTATCGCGCCCGGCCCGGCCATGATTCCCAACGCCCCGCCGAATTACGCGCCGCTCGACATGAATTACGCGGCGCAGAAGAACGCGTCCTATCCGCTCGACCTGCAGCCGGGCCAGGCGGAAAAGCGCATTCAGGCGACGTTGAAAGCGATCCGGGGCAAATTCCCGGCGCAGGTGGACATGGCCAATCCGCTCCGCTTCCGCGCGACGCCGATCCTGGCCCTGCTGGCGCAGCGCGCGCCGGCAATGGGCTTCCCGGCCGCCGTCGATGGGACGTATCGCAAAGACCCGGCGACCCAGCCCGCGCCGCTCGTCGCCCGCCGCGTGCCGGGCGTCGGACCCATGCCCTACGAGCAATACGGCTTCAGCCTGCTGCCGGGCTGGAACGGGCAGGAGACGGCGAGCTGGCCGCCATATTCGCAGCAGATCGCGCCGGCCGGCACGATCTGGGCCGATCAGGAAGCCGATCCCGCCAAGGCCGGCCTCGCCGTCTTCGACCAGCGCAATCCGGCGAATGCGCGCGGCCTGCCGCCGGGCGGGTCGCCGCCGGCGACCTATGGCCAGCAGCCCGTCGCGGGCTATGGCCAGCAGCCGCCGAGCCGCTCTTTCGGCGCGGGCTCGGCCGGAAATTATTTGGGCGGCTACGCGCCCGCAACGCCGCAGCGGGGTTCCGCCTATGGCCAATATCCTCCACCGATGAGCCGATGAGATGACCTCCTCGAACGGCCTGCGCCCTCTCTTCGCCGCCGCGCTCTGCGCGGCTTTCGGCCTGAGTCTGGCCGGCTGCGGCCAGAGCCAGCCCGAGCGCAGCTTCGCGACCGATCCCAACGCCGCCGTCACCGGACAATTCGTCGCGGGCCAGACGCTCTCCGCTCCGATCACCTCGGCGGATCTGAAAGACGATACGGCGAGCTTCTCCGTGCTCATGCTTCCGCCCCAGGCCGTGCGCAACGGACGCGTGACCGAGAAGCAGTATCTCAATGGCTGGCGCCAGAGCATGTCGCTCGACAAGTCGAAGGAAGGCGGCGACTGGAACGATCTTTCCATCGAGGTTCAGTCGACTCCGGCCGCCGGCGGGCGCGGCGAACTCGTCATGGCCAAGCCGACGCAGGAAAGCGTTCGCCGGGAAATTCTCACGCGCTTCCCGGGCACGCCGATGCGCATCGTCAACCGGCCCATGGTCAATGCGCTCGGTCCCTACGGCCTCGCCATCGGCGCGGGCGCCGGGGGCCTTCGCTGCGCCTTCGTCTGGC